>NZ_DDRM01000025.1:23261-60744 GCF_002343105.1 Brevundimonas sp. UBA2416 | reverse complement strand
AGGGTCGCGAGCGTCTCCTCGCGCAGCGTGTTGCCCCGGGCGCCCACGGGCCGGGCTCCGCGGGCGCGGCCACGACCAGGTCGTTCGCGTCGGGACCTCGGGCGGTGCGGTAGCGCGCGTGACCGGCGTCGGGCAGGCGGGGAATCGGCGAACGCTCGCAGCCGGGCGCTTCCGGATCGGGATTGAGTCCGGCAAGGAGGGCGTTGGCGTTCTCGAGCCAGTGGCGAGGATCGGTCTCGGCGCCGGGCGCACGGGATTGGCGCGCCTCCGGATGCGCAAGCGGAGGGCCCGAGACGAGCACCACGAATCGACGGGGTCGCCCGCCTGTCCCGTCATCGACATCGACCAGGCATCGCGCGCGGTCGCAGGAGGGCGCGGGGCCCGTCGACGGATCCGCGGCCGGGGCTGCGGCCACGAAGACGTGGCGCTTCCACGCGTTCCACCACGAAGGTCCCTCGAGCCCGGCAGTGAAGCCGCGGGCGTCCGCGATCCGGCAATCGGCGGCCTCGGGCCACCAGGGCGACATCGTCGTGCCGCTGGAATCGACCGTCGCGAGGAAGGGGGTGTCCGGAACGCGACCGAAGCGCACGCCCGTCTCGTCGGCCTGGCGACGATCGGCCTGCCGGTCGGCGGCGCGGCAGGACGGCGCGGCCCAGGGCAGGCGACCGGCGTGGCGCGGATCGCGGGCGTACGCCGCGAGGCAGCGCGAGACCTAGTCGCCCACGCGGCGCATCACGCGGGGCATGAGATCGTCGTAGCCGATCGCGACGAGCCGGTCGTTCACCCACGCGTGGCCGTCGCGATCGACGACCGGGCCCTGCACGAAGCCGTCGCGGTTGAGCGCCCGGCCGGCGAGATCGGCACGATCCACGAATCGCGCATTGTCCTCGTCGGTATAGGCCGGGCCCGGCGCGCGATCGAGGTAGTTGCGCGGATCGCACTTGGGCGTGGCCGTCGGCGGTTCCGTGAGACAGCGGCCGCTCCCGTTGCACCGTCCACCCTCGCACGTGCGGGACTGGATGACGGGCGTCTCGCCCCCGCCGGCCCAGCGGGCGAGGGGAGGGCCCGGCGAGATCACCACCGCCGCAGCGCCGCCCCGTCCCGCGTCGTGCGCGGTGGCCAGCGTGCCGTCGTGGAGCACGTGGCCCCCGGCGTCGCGGACCGTGATCGTGCCCAGGGCCGTGTCGGGCCCCATGTCCAGGCACGCCTCGCTCACCGTGCAGTTGAGCAGGCCCTTGTGGCGGGTGGACACCGCGTACCAGAGCCGCTCGCCCCACGCGTCGCGCAGGTCCGGCAGCCCCAGCGTCTTCCACGGCAGCCGCCCCACGCGCTGCCCCTTGCCCCTGCCGCCCCCGCGGGCGCCGCCGGGGGGGGCGGGGGGCTGCTTCCGTCGCGCGGTCCCTTTCAGGAACACGCCCGGAGCAGCCACCCCCTCCACCGCTTCGCGGTCCCCCTCCCCCGATGGGGGAGGAATGACCGGCCTACGCGCTCTTCTTCTCGTCGTCGTCGCCCGAGACTTCCTCGAACTCCGCATCGACCACGCCGTCGTCGGCGGTGGCGGTGGCGTCGTCACCCTCACCCGAGCCCTGTTGCGAGGCGTACATGGCCTCGCCCAGCTTCATGGAGGCCTGGACCAGGGTGTTGGTCTTGGTCCGGATGTCTTCCGGGTCCGTGCCGTCCTTGGCCGTCTTCAGCTCTTCCAGGGCGGTTTCGATCGCGGCCTTCTCGTCGGGCCCGACCTTGTCGCCGTGTTCGGCCATGGCCTTTTCGGTCGAGTGGATCAGGCTGTCGGCGGCGTTGACCGCCTCGACCATTTCCTTCTTCGCCTTGTCGGCCGCGGCGTTGGCCTCGGCTTCCTTGACCATCTTGTCGATGTCGGCGTCCGACAGGCCGCCGTTGGCCTGGATGCGGATCGACTGTTCCTTGTTGGTCGCCTTGTCCTTGGCGGTCACATGGACGATGCCGTTGGCGTCGATGTCGAAGGCGACCTCGATCTGCGGCATGCCGCGCGGCGCGGGCGGAATGCCCATCAGGTCGAACTGGCCCAGCACCTTGTTGTCCGAGGCCATCGGGCGTTCGCCCTGGAAGACCCGGATGGTCACGGCCGACTGGTTGTCGTCGGCGGTCGAGAAGGTCTGGCTCTTCTTGGTCGGGATCGTCGTGTTGCGTTCGATCAGCGGGGTGAAGACGCCGCCGAGGGTCTCGATGCCCAGCGTCAGCGGGGTCACGTCGAGCAGCAGCACGTCCTTGACGTCGCCTTGCAGAACGCCCGCCTGGACGGCGGCGCCCAGGGCCACGACCTCGTCAGGGTTCACACCCTTGTGGGGCTCCTTGCCGAAGAATTTCTTCACGGCTTCCTGGACCATCGGCATGCGTGTCATGCCGCCGACCAGCACCACTTCGTCGATGTCGCCGGCCTTCATGCCCGCGTCCTTCAGCGCCTTGGCGCAGGGCTCGATGGTGCGCTGGACCAGGTCCTCGACGAGGGCCTCCAGCTTGGCGCGCGACAGCTTGATGTTCAGGTGCAGCGGGCCCGAGGCGTTCATGGTGATGAACGGCAGATTGACCTCGTACTGCGTGGTTGAGCTGAGCTCCTTCTTGGCCTTTTCGGCCTCTTCCTTCAGGCGCTGCAGGGCCAGTTTGTCGGAGCGCAGGTCGACGCCCTGCTCCTTCTTGAACTCGTCCGCCAGATAGTCGACGAGGCGCAGGTCGAAGTCCTCGCCGCCCAGGAAGGTGTCGCCATTGGTCGACTTCACCTCGAACACGCCGTCGCCGATCTCCAGGATCGAGACGTCGAAGGTGCCGCCGCCGAGGTCATAGACGGCGATCTTCTGGCCGTCGTTCTTCTCGAGGCCATAGGCCAGGGCGGCTGCGGTCGGCTCGTTGATGATGCGCAGGACTTCCAGGCCGGCGATCTTGCCGGCGTCCTTGGTCGCCTGACGCTGGGCGTCGTTGAAATAGGCCGGAACGGTGATGACGGCCTGGGTCACGGTCTCGCCGAGATAGGCCTCCGCAGCCTCCTTCATCTTGCCGAGGGTGAAGGCCGAGATCTGCTGGGGCGAATAGTCCTTGCCGTTGGCGCGCACCCAGGCGTCGCCGGTCGGTCCCTTGACGATCTCATAGGGCACCATCTTCTTGTCCTTGGCGACCACGGGGTCGTCGAACGAGCGGCCGATCAGGCGCTTGATGGCGAAGAAGGTGTTGGTGGGGTTGGTCACGGCCTGGCGGCGCGCCGGCTGACCCACGAGGGTCTCGCCGCCGTCCTGGATGGCGATGACGGAGGGCGTGGTGCGATTGCCCTCGGCGTTTTCGATGACCTTGGGGGTCTTGCCGTCCATGACGGCGACGCACGAGTTCGTCGTGCCCAGGTCGATGCCGATGATCTTGGCCATATCTTGGTCTTTCACTCCATTCAGCGGGCGATGCGGCGGCCTTTTAAAGCGAAGCGCCGCGCGTGACCGCCCCCGGTGTCAGGGTCTTTGGTCGGTTGGTACGGTTCCGGCTGGAAAGCCCCACGAACTGCGGGGATTTACAGCGGTTGAGGCCGATATGGGAAACAGCCCCCCTCCTGCAAGTCCCAAACAGCCCGGACGGACGATTCAACCGTCAGGGTCCGTCAGATGCGGTCGCCGCCCAACAATGGCATAACGTTGTCATCGCCGAGCCAATTGGGTCCGGCCGCTGGGGAGAGACTGACATGAACACCTTCAAGACAATCGCCCGCGCCGCTCTGATCGTGGCGGCCATGGGCTTCACGTCCGCCGCTGCCGCCGAGCCGGTGGTCGCCGCCGACAAGACCGCCGTTTCGGCGCCGGCCCAGTCGCGCGACGGCCTGAACCGTCGGGTCCGCATCCACAACAACACCGGCTGGACCATGCTGCGCTTCTACGCCTCGGACTCGCGCATCACGAGCTGGCAGGAAGACATGCTGGGCCGCGGCACCCTCGCCGCCGGCAGCAGCATCATGATGAACATCGACGACGGCTCGGGCGCCTGCCTGTATGACTTCAAGGCCGAGTTCACCAACGGCCAGGTGCTGACGCGCTTCAACGTCAACGTCTGCCAGATCGCGGACTACTACTACACGCGCTGATCTTGAGGGCGCTAACGCTCGCCGCGCGGCGGCTCGCTGCTTGAGCGCCGGGCCGGACGCCCTACCTTGGGGCATGGGTTCGGCACGCGAGATCGATACGGGAATGGAGGGCTTCCGGTTCTGGCCGGGAGCCCTTTCCGCGTCCGGACAGGCGAATTTGCTGGCCGAGGTGCTGGCCGCCGTCGAACGGGCGCCCTTCTATCGGCCGCTGACGCCGGGCGGGCGGCCGTTCTCGGTGGAGATGACCGGTCTGGGGCCGCTGGGCTGGGTCTCGGACCGGGCGGGATACCGCTACCAACCGACCCATCCGGTCACCGGTGCGCCGTGGCCGCCCATGCCCGGGACGCTGCTGGCGCTCTGGCGCGACCTGACCCGCTGGCCCGAGCCGCCCGATGCCTGTCTGGTCAACCTCTATCGGGGACCGGCCAGGATGGGTCTGCATCAGGACCGCGACGAACAGGACCACAGCGCGCCCGTCCTGTCGGTTTCGCTCGGCGACGCGGCGGTGTTCCGGATCGGCGCGGCCGCTGGCGGCCCGACCCGGACGGTGCGGCTGGCCTCGGGCGACGTCTGCGCCCTGACCGGCCCGGCGCGGTTGGCGCGGCACGGGATCGACCGGGTGATCACGGGCTCCTCCACGCTGGTTCCCGGCGGCGGGCGGATCAATCTGACGCTCCGCCGGGCGTGTTAGCTTCACGGCAATCGTGAATGGACGGCTCGCGGAGGTCGGGCCAAGGTCCGGCCTCGTCCAGCCGGAGGCCGCCCATGACCAACCTGATCCGTCCCGAAGGACCCGAGCCCGACGATTTCCGCTTCAGCCGCCGTGCCCTGGCGACCGGCGCCTTGGGCGGACTCGCCTTCGCCGGCTACGCGCCGGCTGCCCTGGCCCGGCAGGCCGCGCCGATCACCACCGACGGCGAAGGCCTGACCCAGGAACAGGCGACCGTGGAGGCGCCCGATGGATTCGCGCTCCCGCTCTTCGTCGCCCGCCCCGCCGGTGACGGTCCCTGGCCGGTGGTGGTGGTCGCCTCTGAGATTTTCGGCGTCCACGAATATATCCGCGACCTCTGCCGGCGGCTGGCCAAGGCCGGTTTTGCGGCGGTCGCCCCGTCCTTCTTCAACCGGGTCGAGGATCCGGCGCCCCTGTCGGACATGTCCCGCGTGCAGCAGATCGTCGGCGCCGCGAGTTATGAGCAGGTCATGGGCGACGTCTCGGCGACCCTCGACTGGGTCAGCCAGCAGCTCTGGGCCAATTCCGACAAGGTCGGGATCACCGGCTTCTGCTGGGGCGGCAAGGTGGTGTGGCAGGCCTGCGCCCGCTTCGCCGTACTGGACGCCGGGGTGGCCTGGTACGGTCGGCTGGCCCCCGCGCCGACGGCGACACCGGAACAGGCGGCCGCGGGCCGGCCATGGCCGGTCGATCTGGCCGATGATCTGAAATGTCCGGTGCTTGGTCTGTACGGCGAGGCCGATCGCGGCATCCCCCTGCCCAGCGTCGAGGCGATGCGCGCGGCGCTGCAACGCGCCGGCCAGACCGCGAGCGGCATCCACGTCTATCCGGGGGCCCCGCATGCCTTCCACGCCGACTATCGCGACAGCTATCGCCCGGCGGATGCGGCCGATGGATGGAGCCGGCTGCTGGCGTTCTTCAATGAGCGGCTGAAAAACTAAGACCCGCTCATCCCGGCTTTCGCCGGGACGAGCGGATTAAGGACTCAGGCCTTGCCGTCGAACTGGCCGCCGGTGTCGCCGGCGGCGGCATAGGCGGCATTACCCGCGGCGGCGTCGGCGGCATTGGCCCGCGCGCCGGATCCCTTGGCTGCGACCACCACCATGGCCGGACGCACCGTGCGGCCGAACAGGGCGTAGCCGGCCTGCAGGGTCTGGATCACCTGCCCGCCCTGCACGCTGTCTGAAACCTGCTCCATCATCGCCTGATGCAGGTGCGGATCGAAGGTCTCGCCCGGCTCCGGGGCGACGCGCTTGAGATTGTTGCTCTCGAAGGCCTGCAGCAGCGACTTCTGGGTCAGCTCCAGACCGGTGACCAGGCCGGCCTCGCCGGCGTCGGCGTCCTTCGGCGCGGCCATCAAGGCGCGCTCCAGATTGTCGGCCACACCCAGCAGATCGCGGGCGAACCGCTGGATGGCGTAGGCGCGGGCGTCGTTGGACTGGGTCTCGGCCCGCTTCTTCGTATTCTCGGCCTCTGCCACGGCGCGCAGGGCGCGGTCCTTCCACTGGTCGCGCTCGGCGATCAGGGCGTCGATCGGCCCGAGGCCGTCATCCAGCCCGGCTTCAGCGTTCGCCTCGGCCTCCGCGATGTCGGCGGCCAGCTCTTCGGAGTGGGGGAGGTTGTCGTGTGTGTCGCTCAAGTCTCTTGTCCGTCCAGCATTCGCCCCAGCACCCGGGCGGTATAGTCCACCAACGGTATGATGCGGGCATAGTTCAGTCGCGCGGGTCCGATCACGCCGATGGCGCCCAGAACCCTCTGCCGGCCCGTCATATAGGGCGCCGCGATCACGGCGGAACCCGAAAGCGAAAAGAGTCTCGTTTCGGCGCCGATGAAGATGCGCACGCCCTGGGCCGTCGACACCCCGTCCAGCAGGCCGATCAGCTGTTCCTTCTGCTCCAGATCGTCGAACAGGATGCGAACCTTCTCCAGATCCTCGGCCGTCTCGCGGTCGTGCAGCAGATTGGCCCGGCCGCGCACGATCAACGACCGTTCGCGCTCGGCCCCGCCGGACCAGGCGGCCATGCCGTCCTCGACCAGACGGGCGGCGGCGGCGTCCAGCTCGCGGCGGGCGGCGTCCAGCTCGGTGCGCATCTCGGTGCGCGCCTCGTGCAGGGGGCGGCCCTTGAGGCGGGCGTTGAGGAAGTTGGAGGCCTCGGTCAGGGTCGAGGGCGTCACCCCGGCCTTCAGGGGCATCAGCCGGTTCTCGACCGAGCCGTCGTCGCCGACCAGCACCGCCAGGGCCTGGTCGTGGCCCAGGGCGACGAATTCGACGTGTTTGACCCCCGCCTCGCGTACCGGGCTGGCGACGATGCTGGCCCCGCCCGCGAGGCCGGACAGCAGGCTGGAGGCCTCGTTCAGCGCCTCGTCGAAGCTGCGGCCCCGTCCCGCCAGCCGCGCGTCGATCTCGCGGCGTTCCTCGGTCCCGACGTCGCCGATCTCCAGCAGGCCGTCGACGAACAGTCGCAGGCCGGCGTGTGTGGGTATCCGCCCCGCCGAGGTGTGCGGCGCGCCCAGCAGTCCCGCCAGCGTCAGGTCCTGCATGGTGTTGCGGATCGAGGCGGGGGACAGGGCGATGCCGGTCTGCGACAGGGTCCGCGATCCCACCGGATCGCCGGTCTGAAGATAGCTTTCGACGATGCGGCGAAAGATGTCGCGCGCGCGCTGGTCCAGCGAGGCCAGGCCGGCGGAGGGCGGCAGGGAGGTCAGAAGCGGATCGAAGGTCATGCCCGGCGCCGCCCCTCCCACGTTTCCCGCGACAGTCTGTGCACCAGACAGTCGTCTTCGTCGAACATTCGTCGGCCGACGACCTCGAATCCCATCCGCTGGTAGAAGCGGTGGGCATCGGTGTTGGTGCTGAGCGGATCGATGACGATCCCCGTGACCTCCGGCGCGGCGAAGCAGGCGTCCAGCGCCAGGGTCATCATCTGCGTCCCGTAGCCTCGGTTCAGGGCGTCCTTCGGCCCGATCCAGATGTCGATGGCCCGCAGGTTTGGCTCGATGTCGCCCCAGTAGTGTGTCGGCTCCAGGTGGGGATCGCAGACCTGGATCACTCCGATCGGCCGGCCACTTACCTCGGCGATGCGGTAGAAGCTGATCCCGGACTGGTCCTCCAGCTCCTCGCGCCATTGGATGCCGCCGAAGGCAACGTCAGCCTCAGGGTCATCGGTGGAACAGGCGATGACGTGCGGCTCGAGGTCCCATTCGGCCAGGAGGACGGCGTCATCGAGCGTGGCCGGACGAAGCCGGACCTCGGCGGGCGACGATGCGGGGGCATACAGGCTCACGGTTTCAGGATAAGCAGCGCCGCCGCCCCGTCCAAGCGGCATCCGAGGAAATCCGTCATGATCACCGCCCGCCCCTCCGAACGCCTGCTCGACCAGCTCCGCACCGTGACGCTGGAGACCGGCGTCAACCGCTACGCCGAAGGTTCCTGCCTCGTGTCCTTCGGGCACACCAAGGTTCTGGTCACGGCCTCGGTCGAGGAAAAGGTGCCGGGCTGGATGCGGAATAGCGGCCAGGGCTGGGTCACGGCCGAATACGGCATGCTGCCCCGCGCCACCCATACGCGCGGCCGGCGCGAGGCCGCCGCCGGCAAGCAGAGCGGTCGGACGCAGGAAATCCAGCGCCTGATCGGCCGATCGCTGCGCGCCGTGGTCGATCTGAAGGCCCTGGGCGAACGTCAGGTGTCGCTGGACTGCGACGTCATCCAGGCCGACGGCGGCACCCGCACCGCGGCCATCACCGGCGCCTGGGTCGCGATGGCCAGCGCCTTCGACTATCTGCGCGCCGAGGGCGTTCTGAAGACCGACCCTATCCTTGATCAGGTGGCTGCCGTGTCCTGCGGCGTCTGCAACGACCAGCCGGTGCTGGACCTGGACTATGAGGAGGATTTCAATGCCGAGGCGGATTCCAACTTCGTCCTGACCGGGGCCGGCGCGATCGTCGAAATCCAGGCCACGGGCGAAAAGCGCGGCTTCTCCCGCACCGAGTTCGACCGGCTGTTCCAGCTGGCCGAGGGCGGTTGCGCCGAACTGTTCGCCCTGCAGCGGGCCGCCCTGGGTCGCTGACCGGCCGTCTGGCGCTTCCGCACGGCGCCGAACCATGCCTATGGTGGGACTTCCTCGCGACCGATCGGAGCGCCCATGCGTCGAACCGTAATCGCCTTGCTGGCCGTGACCGCCCTGGTCGCGGCTTGCGAACGCCCCGCCGAACCAGCGGCGGAAGAGCCCGCAGCCGCATCGCCGGCCCCTGAAATGCCCGCCGATGCGCCGCCGCAGGAAGAGGTCGACCCGGCCGTCATCATGGCGCCGGTCGGCGCGCCGGTTTCCTGTCTGAACGACATCGGAGCCGAGGCGGCGCAAAGGCTGGTCGATCGCTGTATCGCCGTCAGCCCCGCGACCCGCCCGCCCTGCAACGTCGCCAACCCCTGCGAAATGATCCAGGGCGAGATCGACCGGTCGTGCGAACAGTATGCGCCCGGCGAGGCCAAACCGTCGGAATGCGCGGCCTGAGGCACGCTTCGGCCGGCGTTTAACGGTTCCTGTACCCCGCCCGGCTAGTCTGCGCGGCATGACGCCCGTTCCGACGCCCCCCGATCTGCGCGCCCTCACCACCCTGCGGTTCCTCGCGGCCCTGTGGGTGGTCCTCTACACGGCCTGGCCGCACCTCGATGTCAGCTGGGTCCCGGTCGCGGTGACCAAGGGCTATCTGGGGGTCGAGACCTTCTTTGTCCTGTCGGGCTTCATCCTCAGCCACGTCTATCTCGAGGCGGCGGGCGAGAAGCGGTTCCGCTACGGCGGCTTCCTGTGGGCGCGGCTTGCGCGGGTCTATCCGCTGCATCTGGTCACCCTGTTCGGCATGATCGGCCTCGGCGTCGCCGCCACCTTCGCCGGGCTGAGCATCGACGGCAGCCTGACCAACTGGCGCGATCTGCCGGCGCACCTGACCCTGACCCACGCCTGGGGGCTGGCCACCAGCTCGGCCTTCAACCATCCGTCCTGGTCGATCTCGGCGGAATGGGCCGCCTATCTCAGCTTCCCCGCCTTCGCCTTCGTCGCCTGGCGGCTTCGGGACCGGCCGCTTCTGGCTGTCGGACTGGCGGTCGCCTTCGCGCTGGGCCTCTACGCCGCCTTCCAGCCGCTGGCCGGCTACTCCCTGACCGAAGCGACCTTCCGCTGGGGCGCGCTTCGGATCGTTCCGTGTTTCGCCCTCGGCTGCGCCCTCTATCTGGTCCATCGCCGGGGCGGCGTGCCGTATGCCGGCCGGGTCGCCCTCGCCAGCGGGGCGGCCGTGCTGATCAGCGCCTCGCTGGGCCTGTGGGACGCCGTCACCGTGCTCGCCGCCGGCGGCCTGATCCTCGGTCTGGGCTCGCTCGACAACGCCCGCGCCGGCGTATTTGGCTCGACGGTCGGCGTCTATCTCGGGGAGATCAGCTATTCGATCTATATGGTCTGCGCGCCGGTCCTGCTGCTGACCACCAATGTCGCCGCCCGCCTGACCGGGGCCGACGACAAACAGTTTCACATCATTGTGTGGCTGGCGCTGGTCGCGGCCATTCCGGTCGCGGCCATGGTCACCTACCACCTCGTCGAACGCCCGGCCCGCAAGGCCCTGAGGGGGTTGGCCGACCGCCGCGCCGCGCGGGCGGCCGCGACGAAAGCGCGCACGAACTCGCCCGACAGGGGACTTCAACCCTCGGAAACTATCGTCTAGGGCTAGCGCACTGAAACGGGTCGGGAACCACGCCAGCATGATGAAACGGCTCACAGCCGCCGCGGTTGCGGCGACCCTCGGATTTTCTGCGCTGGGCTATGCCCCCGTTGCGAAGGCCGATGAGCCGTACTGGCAGTGCGTGACCTTCGCCCGAATGTTCTCGGGCATCAACATCTTCGGCGACGCCCTGACCTGGTGGCGTCAGGCCCAGGGCAAGTTCCGCACCAGCGAGCGCCCGGAGACCGGATCGGTCCTCGCCTTCCAGCCCACCGGCCGGATGACCCGCGGCCACGTCGCCGTCGTTTCGGAAATCCTGACCGACCGGGTGATCCGCGTGACCCACGCCAACTGGGGTGGCAGCCGTGGCCGGGTCGAGGAAAACGTCACCGTCGTCGACGTCTCTCATGACGGCGACTGGACCGCGGTGAAGGTCTGGTACAATCCCAGCCAGGCTCTCGGAACCTCGGTCTATCCGACCTATGGCTTCATCCACAAAGCCCCGGCGTCGCCGTCCGACGGCGTGCTCATGGCTTCGGCGCCGTCCGCCAACGGCCAGCCCTGATCGCCTGATCGTATGATCCGGACTTGACCGGCGGACGCTGACCGCGCTTCCTGCCCGCGCACCCGGAGTCCCCCATGCGTCCCGTATTCGCCGCCCTCGCCGTCCTCGTCCTCGCCGCCTGTACGCCGGCCGAAGAGCCCGCGCCTTTGCCTGAAGAGCCCCGGCCCGCGCCCGTGCTGGGCGGGGTCGATCTGGCCCAGCCGGTCCGCGCCCTCGGCACGGAGCCGTTCTGGAGCGTGGAACTGACCGGGACCGAGATGGTCTATACGGCCCCCGATACGCCCGAGCAGCGTGCGCCCCAGCCCGATCCCCTGGCACAGGGGACGACGGCGACCTGGGAGGCGGAAACGGCCGACGGAACGGCCTTGAGCGTCACCCTGATCGCCACGGAATGCTCCGACGGCATGAGCGACCGGACCTATCCGCTGACCGCCATGGTCAAGGTCGGTGATCGGGAATTGACCGGCTGCGCCGCCTCGACCGCGGCCGTCATGTCGGTCGGCGAAAGCGGCCCGGTGGTCTGACAGGGGCTCAGCCCGCCGGCTCCCGCAGCGTCCGCATCGCGCCCAGCCGCGCGAAGGCGACCAGCAGCGCCTTGCGCCGGGCCGGAGCCAGGGGTGAGGCCGGCGCCTCCCGCACCACCGCACCGCCGAAGCCGTCGGCGACGATCAGTCCGGGCTCTTCGGGCAGGACGTCGCCGGGAAACTCGGGCGCCACGGCGAAATAGAAGGCGTCGCAGAACGGGCCGTACTCGCCCCATTTGCGGTCGACCCGATAGTCCTCGAGCCCCGACTTGACCTCGCAGATGACGATGTCGCCGCGCGGGCCCAGGGCCATGACGTCGGCGCGCCGCCCGTTGGGCAGCCCCACTTCCAGCAGGGGGGCGTAACCGAGGTCGACCATCAGCCGGGCCGCCCCGCGCGTCACCGCCAGCGTCGTCTGCGGCCGGCTGAAGACGAGGTCGATCTGAAGCAGGGCGGCGGCCATGCCGCCTTTATGTTCGGCATATGTTCCGATTTCAAGCCGGCTTTGTGGACTGAACGGTGCCTTCCGCTGAGTCTGCTCCGCCCGGAGTAGATTCATCACGACGAGCACAACGGGTTCACAACGGACACGACGGGTTTTGAGCGGATGACAAGGGCGAGACCACGGTGCCGCAGATGAAGACTCCCGATCGCCGCCGGGCGGCGATCGAATCAATGCGGCGAAGCCGCGATACGGATCAGCGGGGCGCAGGCATCTGCCTTGGGACAGATGCTCCGGTCCCGTCGTGCTCGTTGTGAACCCGTTGTGCTCGTTGTGATGAACCACCCGGCCGCCGCAACTTCCCGGACGGGCCGGCCAACTCCGCGGACGAGGGTCTACCGCCCGGTGTGCACCACCGCGCCGGTGTTGAAGCCCAGGGCGCGGGCGCGGGCGAGCAGACGGCTGCGCTCGGCCTCCGCCGGGCTCTGGCTGCGGTGCCAGACCCACCAGTCGGACTGGTCCGGCAGGGCCATGATGGCCCAGCTGTAGTCGGGCGCATGGTCCCAGACCCAGTAATTCTGCCCCGCCAGCCCGCCGACGCCCAGCAGGCCCGTCAGGGTGAAGCGGAAGCGGGCGTTGGTCCCGGGATCGGTCACGCGGGCGTTTGCGCGCAAGGTCTCGACCACGCCGTCCGCCCGCCGGGTGCAGGTGACGATGATGGAATAGCGGTTCGGTCGGCCCTGCGGATTGAAGTCAATCTGGGCCCGCCGGCAGTCCTTCTGGACATCGTTGGGGCTGCGCGCGATCTCGAACCAGCGCCCGTCGAACTGATCCAGGGCGATATTGCGCGCCTGGGCCGCGGCGGGGGCGGCGGCCGCGCACAGGCCGAGAGCAACCGTCAGGGCGGCGGCGGTTCGGATCGGTCTCATGGCTGTCCCTTGGGGTGTTTGGCCCGAAGGTACGAATGAACCGCCTGAACGGTTGCCCGTCTAGAGGATGAAACGGCTCAGGTCCGCGTCGCGCGCCAATTCGGCGACCAGATCGCGCACCCGGTCCCCGTCGAAGGCGACCGTCTGCCCCGAGAGGTCGGAGGCCTTGAAACTGGTTTCCTCCAGCACCCGTTCGATCACCGTCACCAGCCGCCGCGCGCCGATGTTCTCGACCGCGCCATTGGCCGCCACGGCGGCGTCGGCCAGGGCCTCGACCGCGTCCGGGGTAAAGGTCAGGGTCACGTCCTCGGTCGCCAGCAGGGCCTGGTTCTGACGGATCAGATTGGCCTCCGGCTCGGTCAGGATGCGCACGAAGTCGTCGCGGGTCAGGGCTTTCAGCTCGACCCGGATCGGCAGCCGGCCCTGCAGCTCGGGCAGCAGATCCGAGGGCTTGGCGACATGAAAGGCGCCCGAGGCGATGAACAGCACATGGTCCGACTTCACCGGCCCGTATTTGGTCGAGACGGTCGTCCCCTCGATCAGGGGTAGCAGGTCGCGCTGCACGCCCTCGCGGCTGACGTCGCCGCCCGACCGGTCGGACCGACCCGCCACCTTGTCGATCTCGTCGATAAAGACGATGCCCTCGTTCTCGGCCAGCAACAGCGCCTCGGTGGTCAGGCTTTCCTGATCCAGCAGCTTGTCGCTCTCTTCGTTGATCAGCGCCGCCGCCGCGTCGCGCACCGTCAGCTTGGCGGTCTTCGTCCGCCCGCCGCCCAGCTTGCCCAGCATTTCCGACAGATTGATCATGCCGACATTGCCCCCGCCGGGGATGTCCAGCCCCTGCATGGGCGAGGCTGTGTCGGCGAGCTGAAGCTCGATCTCCTTGTCGTCCAGCTCGCCGGCCCGCAGCTTCCTGCGGAAGCTGTCGCGGGTCGCAGGCTGGGAGCCGGGGCCGACCAGGGCGTCGAGGATCCGCTCCTCGGCCGCGGCCTCGGCCTTCGCCTTGACCCCGGACCGCCGCTTGTCGCGCACCATGACCAGCGCCGCCTCGACCAGGTCGCGCATGATGGAGTCCACGTCGCGGCCGACATAGCCGACCTCGGTGAATTTGGTCGCCTCGATCTTCAGAAACGGAGAGCCGGCCAGTTTGGCCAGCCGCCGGGCGATCTCGGTCTTGCCGACGCCGGTAGGGCCGATCATCAGGATGTTCTTGGGCGTCACCTCGTCGCGCAGGTCATCCGGCACGCGCTTGCGGCGCCAGCGATTGCGCAAGGCCACGGCCACGGCGCGCTTGGCGTCGTCCTGGCCGACGATGAAGCGATCGAGTTCGGAGACGATTTCGCGGGGGGAAAGGTCGGTCATGGAGCTCAGATGGGTGGGCGAAGGGAAGTTGGCGAGAGGGGCTGGTTCATCACGAAGATCACGAAGGGGGCACGAAGATCACGAAGGTCAACGCACGATCCGCTGAAGCCCGTTCTTGAGCAGTGTGGTGTTGAAGTTGATCAGGTAACCGAGCCGCCGACCTGAAAAGCGAAGATAAGTCGCAACCTGGGCCGTATGGATCGACGCCAATGCGTCGATCGCCTTGATCTCGACCACGACGAGATCATCGACCAGAAGGTCGAGCCGCAGGCCGACATCCAGACGAATGTCGCCGAAGGCGACAGGCACGCCAACCTGCCGCTCTATCCGAAGTCCCCGTCCTCGGAGCTCTTCCGCGAGACAGGCTTCATAGACCGACTCCAGCAAGCCCGGTCCCAAAAGGCGATGCACTTTCAGCGCGGCGTCAACGACGACACTACCGACACGCTCGGTGTCGGCAGGTAGTGGCTCGGTCCCTTCGTGTCCTTCGTGCATCCTTCGTGATCTTCGTGATGAACCAGCCAGCGACAGGGCATGAATTGCTACAGCCAGCCTACCCCAGCGTCTCAACCGTCAAGTTGCCGTTGGTGTAGACGCAGATCTCCGCCGCGATCTCCATGGCCCGGCGGGCGATGGTTTCGGCGTCCATGTCGGTGTGCTCGATCAGGGCGCGGGCGGCCGAGAGGGCGAAATTGCCGCCCGAGCCGACCGCGGCCACGCCATGTTCCGGCTCCAGAACATCGCCGACGCCGGTGACCGTGAAGATCGAGCTCCTGTCCGCGACCAGCAGCATGGCCTCGAGCCGGCGCAGATAACGGTCTGTACGCCAGTCCTTCGCCAGGTCGACGCAGGCGCGCGCCAGCTGGTCCGGATACTGTTCCAGCTTGGCTTCCAGACGTTCGATCAGGGTGAAGGCGTCGGCCGTCGCGCCGGCGAAACCCGCCAGCACCCTGCCGCCGGCCAGCACCCGCACCTTGCGCGCGGCGCCCTTGACGATAGTTGGCCCCATCGAGACCTGGCCGTCGCCGGCGATGACGGTTCGACCGTTCTTGCGCACCGCCAGTATGGTGGTGCCGTGCCAGTCCGGGAAGTTCGGGTTCGCGTTCATCATCCGTTTCAGATGGCGACCGAAATGCGGCGCGGCAAGCGGAAAGCGACAGAATTACAACGACCGCGCCCAGCCACAATATGACCAATGTAACCCGTTACATTGCCCGACTGTACCCCACAATTCGACATATGAGGGAAGCGTCGTGCTTCATCGCGTGATATACGCCAGCGAAGCCGTTGGCGCGACCGGGGCCTCGACCCTGTCGGTCGCCCAGATTCTGGGCGTTTCGGACCGCAACAACCGGCGCGACCGCGTGTGCGCCTGCCTGATGTTTCATCAGGGGCATATCCTCCAGGCGCTGGAAGGCCAGCGCACCGATCTGGACCGGTTGATGCGCCGGATCATCGCCGATCCGCGCCACACGGGCCTGCGAATCCTGTCTGACATGCCCATCCAGGAACGCCGTCTGCAGGAGCCGATCAGCCTGAGCGCTGATCCCGCCGCCCTGCTCGAGCGGATCGGCCTGCCCTGCATCTCCCGCCTGTCCGCCAATGAGGCCGAAGTCCTGCTGGATATCCGCAAGGCCGCCTGACGGCGTGGACCTTGCGCCGCGCACGCCCTAACTGGGGCTGTGACCTTTTCAGACGATGAAATCGAGCGCTACGCCCGCCATCTGGTGCTCGCCGAGGTCGGCGGACCCGGGCAGCAGCGGCTCAAGGCCGCGCGCGTGGGCCTGATCGGGCTCGGCGGCGTCGGCGCTCCGGCGGCCCTCTATCTGGCCGCGGCCGGGATCGGCGCCCTGCGCCTGATCGACGACGATGCGGTCGCCCTGTCCAATCTCCAGCGCCAGATCGCCTTCGATACCGCTGACATCGGCCGCCCCAAGGTCGAGGCCGGGGCCGCAACGCTGACCGCGCTCAACCCCCATGTGCGCATCGAGCCCGTCGCCGAACGGCTGAGCGATGCGAACGCCGCGCGCCTGATCGAGGGCTGCGACGTCGTCATCGACGGAACCGACGATTTCGCGACCCGGTTCGTCGTCAATGTCGCCTGCGTCGCGGCGCGCACCCCGCTGGTCTCGGGCGCCCTGGGCCGGTGGAGCGGTCAGGTCGGCGTCTTCACCGGCCGGCCCTGCTACCGCTGCCTTGTGCCCGCCGCGCCGCCGGAGGCCGAAACCTGCGCCCGCGTCGGCGTGATCGGGGCGCTGGCGGGCGTGGTCGGGTCGATGGCCGCCCTCGAGGCGATCAAGCTCATCACCGGCGCCGGCCAGCCCCTTGCGGGCCGGCTGCTGATCTACGACGGCCTGGCGGGCGCCGCCCGGACGGTCGCGGTCGCCGCCGACCCCGACTGTCCGGTCTGCGCCCCGGTCTAGGCGAAGACCCGCCGGAACAGCTCGATATACTGGGTCATCAGGTCCAGCTCGACGCCGTCTTCCCAGTCGGCATGGCCGGCGCCGCGGATCTCGACGTAATCGACGGACTTCCCGGCCCGTTCCAGCGCCTCCTTCATGCGACGCGACTGGAAGACCGGAACGACGGGGTCGTCCACGCCGTGCACCAGCATGACCGGGCAGGCGATTTCCGAGGCCCTCCGGCGGGGCGAGGCGAGCGCCAGGGCCGCCGCGTCTTCCTCGGGGTCGCCGATCCGCGTGGACCAGAAGCGATAGGCGATATTCTCCGGCGAATTGTCGCCCCGCTTCTCATTGGCCAGCAGTTCGGGCAGGTCGCTGTCGCCGCAGATCGAGATGGCGGCCTTGTACAGGTCCGGACGCCGCACGGCCCCCATCAGGGCGGCATATCCGCCATAGCTGCTGCCCATGATGCCGACCTTGCCGGCGTCCAGCCCGCGGGTCCTGATCGCGTGATCGACGGCGTCCTCGACGTCCTCCTGCATCCGGTCGCCCCAACGCCCCCAGCCCTCGCTGGCGAAGGCCAGGCCATAGCCGCCGGAACCGCGGAAATTGGGCTGCAGCACCCACCAGCCCTCGGTCGCCAGGGCTTGGACGGTCCGGTCCCAGTTCATGACGTCGCGAAGCTCGGGCCCGCCATGCGGCAGGACGATCAGGGGACCCGGCGCCCCTCCGGTTGGCGCCGTCAGATAGGCGCGGATGGCGGCGCCGTCGCGGGTGGTCACGTCCAGCGCCTCGGTCCGGCCCAGCCGTTCGGTCTGCAGGGCTGTGCGCGGGGTCAGGTTGACGAAGCTGCGGGCGGCCCGGTCATACAGATACCAGGCGCCGGGCTCATTCGGTCCGCTGACATAGGACAGGAAGCGGTTGTGCGTCCGGTCGATATCGATGAGCCGCACGTTGCAGCTATTGTCGAAAAACCGGTTCATGGCCCGGTGGTGCGGAGCCAGCTCCGGCACGGCGAAATCATACTCCAGCCGGTCGTTCCAGTAGGCGGCGCCCAGGTAGACGCCGCGATCGTCGGTCAGGCCGCCCGAGACGTCGGAACGGGGCCGCGAGGCGACAGGTGCGCCATAGACGCCCGTCCTGAGATTGAACTCGCGGATGGACTGGACGTCCTCGCCCTCCTGCCGGGCTGAAACGAGGATCACGTCGCCCTGTTCGGTCGGCGCGACATATTCGAAGTCGAGAACATCGGCGATCCGCATCCGGCGGACGAAGCGCCACTGACGCTCGCCGGGAGCCCGGGCCATGATCTCGAGGGTGTTTCCGGCGGCGTTGATGTCGTAGCGCAGCACCGGCACGCCGTTCCGGGTCTCCCAGCCGACGGTGTCGAAATCCCCGCGCTCGAACTCCTCGGCCCGGCCGGTCATGACATTGACCTTGTACAGGGCGTTGATGCGCCGCGCCTGGGTCGGGGCCATCATCAGCACATGTTCGGGGTCGTCGTGCAGCAGGTCGACGACGGAGCCGAGGTTGCGCATGGTCCGCATCCGCTGCGGCTCATTGTCGAACAGGACCACGGCGCCGCCGGTGTCGGGATTGATCGACACCATCCGCCGGGAAATCACGGCCTCGGCGGTGGTCGAACCCAGAGACCGGGCCGAGGTCCGCTCCGTGATGGTCCGCCCGCCGAGGGCGATACGAACCAGCAGACGTTCATCGCTCGCCCATGCCATCGACTCGCAGTCGACATCACCCAACGGCGCGCGTTTGGGCGGGGCGGACGGATTGGCGGCGTCCAGCACGTCGAGAACCGAGAGCCTGGCCCTGCCCTGATGGATCTCGCGGATGATGGCGATCCGCTCGCCCGACGGCGACAAGGCCACGCCCTTGACGCCGTCCTTGGCGTAGAAGTCCGCCAGGGCGTGGGGCGTGATCTGACGCGCCGCCACGGGTCCCGCCGCCGCCGCAATCCCGAGACCGCCGGCTCCCGCCAGCAGACCCCGGCGCGACAGCGCCCACCGCGCCGCTGCGGAATTCCTGCCCGTCATGATACGCCCCCGAACGCTACTACCCGCCTACCAACCCAAGGTTTGATCTGGCGTCAAGCGCAAGGATTCAGAGCATCGCCGGGATGACCCGGTCCGGTGGCCGGTGGCCGTTGTGGAAGGTCTGGATATTGGTGATCACGCGATCGCCCATGTCCTGCCGCGCCTCCAGCGTCGCCGAGCCCAGATGGGGCAGCAGCACAACATGGGCATGGCCCAGCAGACCGGGGTGAATCGCCGGCTCATGCTCATAGACGTCCAGCCCGACCCCGGCGATCGCCCGGCGCGCCACGGCGTCGGACAGCGCCGCCTCGTCAATCAGTTCGCCGCGGGCGGTGTTGATCAGGATGGCGTGCGGCTGAAGCCGGGCCAGACGTTCGGCCGACAACAGGTGGTGCGTCTCCTTCGTCGCGGGACAGTTCAGCGAGATCAGGTCCATCCGGGCCAGCATCTGGTCCAGATCGTCCCACCAGGTGGCGCCCAGCTCCTCGGCGATCATGGCCGGGACGGGTTTGCGGTTGTGATAGTGGACCTGCATTCCGAACGCCTTCGCGCGCCGGGCAAGGGCCTGTCCGATCCGGCCCATGCCCACAATGCCCAGCCGCTTGCCCCACAGTTTTCGCCCGGTCATCCAGGTCGGGGTCCAGCCTTCGAACCGGCCCTCCGCCACCACCTGGGCGCCCTCGACGATGCGGCGGCTGACCGCCAGGATCAACGCCATGGCCAGGTCGGCCGTGTCCTCGGTCAGGACGCCCGGCGTATTGGTCACGATCAGACCGCGCCCCACGGCCGCGTCGATGTCGATGTGATCGACGCCCGCGCCGAAATTGGCGATCATCTTCAGCTGCTCGCCCGCCGCCGCGATCAGGGCGGCGTCTATGGTGTCGGTGATGGTCGGGACCAGCACATCGGCGCGCTGCACCGCCGCCTCCAGCGCGGCGCGGTCCATCGGCCTGTCGGTCAGGTTCAGCTCGGCGTCGAACAGTTCGCGCATGCGCGTCTCGACCGCGTCGGGCAGCCGTCTGGTTAACACGACCTTAAGTCTGGGCGCGGACATTGGCGGCCTTCGGTTTCAATCGCTTCGGCTTATTGGCGCATCCCGTGTCTGGCAAGGCTCGCTCCCGCATCCAACGACTGGTCGTCCTTTCCGGCGTCCTCGCCGCCGCCATTCTGGCAGGGGCGGGCCAGGCCATGCCCGACGGCCGGCCGACCCCCAGCGGCCAGCCCGTGCCGCGTTGGCTGTCGCTGAAATCCGATGAGGTGCGGGCGCGGTTCGGGCCCGGTCTCGACTACCGGATCCTCTGGGAATACCGGGCCTCGGGCCTGCCCGTGCAGGTGGTCGCCGAGACGACGGAATGGCGCAAGATTTGCGATCCCGAAGGCGGCGTCGCCTGGGTCCACCGCAGCGTGGTGTCCAGTCGCCGCAGCGTCTTCAACGCCTCGGATACCGAGATTCCGATCCGCTCGGGCCCCTCGGAGACCGCCGCCCTGCGGGCCCGTCTGACGCCCCGCGCCCTCGTGGCCATGGAAGACTGCAAAGACGGTTGGTGCGAGGTGAGGGTGCGCCGGATGCGCGGCTTCGTGCGCCAGGGCGATGTCTTCGGCGCCCAGGAACGGGCCCTGTGCAGCGCTGCCCGACCGGCGGGACGCGGTCGCTAGCCGGAGCCATCCGGTTCAACCGCTAAAATGTTGAGCCGCCGGTTCCCGTCGTGTACCCCGGCTGCAACACCCGCTGGAGAGCGCCCTTGAGCCAGTCGCAATATCCGTCGTCGTTCGACTACGAGGCCCTTCTGGCCTCGGGCCGGGGCGAGCTGTTCGGCAATGGCAACGCCCGCCTGCCGGCTCCGCCCATGCTGATGCTGGACCGGATCATCACCATCAACGCGGACGGCGGCGCCCACGGCAAGGGCTATATCGAGGCCGAACTCGATATCCATCCGGACCTCTGGTTCTTCCAGTGCCACTTCATCGGCGACCCCGTCATGCCCGGCTGTCTGGGCCTGGACGCCATGTGGCAGCTGGTCGGCTTCTACCTCGGCTGGATCGGCGGCCCCGGAAAGGGTCGGGCCCTTGGCGTCGGCGAGGTCAAATTCACAGGCCAGGTCACGCCGGACATCAAGAAGGTCGTCTACAAGATCGACCTGAAACGGGTCATCAACCGCCGGCTGGTCATGGGCATCGCCGACGGGGTTCTCGAAGCCGACGGCGTCCCCATCTATACGGCGACCGACATGCGCGTCGGCCTGTTCGGGGCGACCGATCCGGTCAACGCCTGATTCCATCGTCAGCTTCAGACCGCGGCCAACGCGGCGAATTCGGAATGTAGAAGGAAACCACCATGCGGCGTGTCGTCGTCACCGGTCTGGGCATCGTCTCCTCCATCGGCACAGGCCAGGATGAGGTTTCCGCCTCCTTGCGCGAGGCCCGGTCAGGCGTCGTCGCGGCGCCGGACCACACGAAATACGGCTTCCGCTCCCAGGTCTGGGCCCCGCCGGCGCTGGGCGTGACGGCCGAGGACTGGGCCCCGCACGTTGACCGCCGCGCCGCCCGCTTCCTCGCCAACGGCACCGCCTGGGGCCACAT
This sequence comes from Brevundimonas sp. UBA2416, assembly GCF_002343105.1. NCBI lineage: Bacteria > Pseudomonadati > Pseudomonadota > Alphaproteobacteria > Caulobacterales > Caulobacteraceae > Brevundimonas > Brevundimonas sp. UBA2416. Next base: position 39,360 of record NZ_DDRM01000025.1, on the reverse strand, counting down.
CGCCTTCGAGGAGGCGCTGAAGGATTCCGGCCTGACCGCCGAGGAAATCCAGTCCGAACGCATCGGCCTGATCGTCGGCGAGGGCGGCCCCTCGACCCAGGTCATCCTCCAGGCCGCCGCCACCACGGTCGAGAAGAACTCGCCCAAGCGCATCGGGCCGTTCGCCGTGCCCAAGGCCATGGCCTCGGGGCCGTCGGCGGTGCTGGCCACCTGGTTCCAGCTCAAGGGAATCAACTATTCGATCTCCTCGGCCTGCGCGACCAGCGCCCACTGCATTGGCGCGGCCGCCGAACAGATCGCCTGGGGCAAGCAGGACGTGGTCTTCGCCGGCGGCTGCGAGGACATCGACTGGTCGATGTCCAACATGTTCGACGCCATGGGCGCCATGTCGTCGAACTTCAACGAGACGCCGTCCGTCGCCTCCCGGGCCTATGACAAGGACCGCGACGGCTTCGTCATCGCCGGCGGCGCCGGCATCGTGGTGCTGGAAGAGTATGAGCGGGCCGTGGCCCGCGGCGCGACCATCTATGCCGAGGTCACCGGCTACGGCGCCAATTCCGACGGCTATGACATGGTCGCCCCCTCGGGCGAGGGTGCCGAGCGCTGCATGAAGATCGCGCTGGAAATGGCCGGCAATCCGAAGATCGACTACCTCAACCCGCACGGCACCTCGACGCCGGTAGGCGACTCCAAGGAGATGGGGGCGGTCCGCAATGTCTTCGGTGACGATATGCCGATGATCTCCTCGACCAAGTCGCTGACGGGCCATTCCCTCGGCGCGGCCGGGGCGCAGGAGGCGATCTACTGCCTGCTGATGATGAAGCACGGTTTCGCCGCCGAAAGCGCCCACATCGAAAACCTCGATCCCGAGTTCGAGGGCATGCCGATCCTGCGCAAACGCCACGACGGCGAGCTGAAGCACGTCATGTCCAACTCCTTCGGGTTCGGCGGCACCAACGGGACGCTGATCCTGTCGAAGGTCTGAGGGCAACCGGGACGGCGCCGGTGCGCTATAGTCGGCCCCCACGCGGCCGGAGCCTGACCTGACCCCCGACCCCTACATCCTGTTCCTGCTCGGCCTCGGCGCCGTCGTCCTGCTGGTGTCCTGGGCGCCGGTAGGTCTGAGGCGGTTGCCGCTGACCCTCGCCATCCTGTGTGTGGCCGTGGGCGTTCTGGTGTTCAGCACCGGCCTGCTGTCCTTCAATCCCGACCCGCGGACCTGGGACACGGCCACCGAACGGCTGACCGAGCTGGTGGTCATAATCAGCCTGATGGGCGCGGGGCTGAAGCTGGACCGGCCGCCGGGCTGGCGCAGCTGGGCGACGACCTGGCGACTGCTGATCGTCGCCATGCCCCTGACCATCGCGGCGGTCGCCTGGCTGGGCTGGGCCGGCCTCGGCTTCAGCCTGGCGCTCGCCCTGTTGTTCGGCGCCTGTATGGCGCCGACGGATCCCGTCCTGGCCGCCGATGTCCAGGTCGGCCCGCCGAAATCCGGCAACGAGGACGAGGTCCGCTTCGGCCTGACTTCCGAGGCGGGCCTGAACGACGCCCTCGCCTTTCCCTTCGTCCACCTCGCCATCCTCGCCGCCGCCGGAGGGCTGGCGACCCAGGCGGGCCTGTCCGACTGGTTCACGATCAAGGTCGGCTGGAAGCTGCTGGCCGGACTGGCCGCCGGCTGGCTGATCGGCAAGGTTTTCGGTCACCTGCTGTTCCGTCGCCGCCGTAGCCTGTCGAAATTCGGCGATGGACTGATCGCCCTGGCCGCCACCCTGATCGCCTATGCGGCGGCCGAGCTGATCCACGGCTACGGCTTCCTCGCCGTCTTCGTCTGCGCCGTGACCATCCGCGCCTCGGAACGCGACCACGACTTTCATCAGGAGATGCACGACTTCTCCGACCAGATCGAACGCCTGCTGATGATGCTGTTGCTGGTGCTGTTCGGCGGCGCGCTCGCCAACGGCCTTCTGTCCAGCCTGACCTGGACCGACGCCCTGATCGGCCTGGCGGTGGTCTTCGTGGTGCGGCCTGTCGCCGGCCTGCTGGCCATGACCGGCTCGGGCCAGCCATGGCGCGAGCGCCTGCTTCTGGCCTTCCTGGGCATCCGCGGCGTGGGGTCGGTCTATTATCTCGCCTATGGCATCAACCACGGCGAGTTCGGTGACAGCGAGCGGATCTGGGCCGTGGTCGGCTTCATCATCCTCGTCTCGATCCTCGTCCACGGGGTCACCGCGACGCCCCTGCTGGACCGGCTGACCCGGCGGCGCGAGGCACAGGCGGGCTGACGCTTCCCCCCAAAGCCGGGCGCTGCTAACCCTCCGGGGACGGCCTCAAGCAGTGAGCGACGGCGTCGCGAGCGCCAGGCCAACAAGAACGAACACGGAGACGACCTATGGCGAGCGAGAGCGGCTGGAACATGCCAACCGGCGACCTGATGAAGGGCAAGAAGGGCCTGATCATGGGGGTCGCCAATTCGAACTCCATCGCCTGGGGCATCGCCTCCCAGCTGGCGGCCCAGGGCGCCGAACTGGCCTTCACCTATATGGGCGAGGGGCTGGAGCGCCGGGTGCGGCCGCTGGCCGAGAGCGTGGGCGCCAAACTGCTGATCCAGGCCGACGTCACCGACGACGCCTCCATGGACCGGGCCTTCGCCGAGCTGGAAAAGGCCTTCGGCACGATCGATTTCGTCGTCCACTCCGTAGCCTTCGCCAACAAGAACGAGCTGCAGGGTTCCTTCGTCGACAACACCACCCGCGACAGCTTCCTGCTGGCCATGAACATCTCGGTGTTCAGCTTCGTCGACGTGGCCAAACGGGCGTCGAAACTGATGCCCAACGGCGGGTCGATGATCACCATGACCTACCTCGGGTCCGAGCGGGCCATCCCCAACTACAACACCATGGGCGTGGCCAAGGCCGGTCTGGAAGCGGCGACCCGCTATATCGCCCGCGATCTGGGTCCCCGCGGCATCCGCGTCAACGCCATCTCGGCCGGGGCCATGCGCACCCTGTCCCTGGCCGGCATCTCGGGCGGCCGCGGCATGATCAGCCAGGGCCGGGCCATGTCCGCGATGAAGGAGGACACCTCCATGGAGGGCGTCGCCGGCGCCGCCCTGTGGCTATGCTCGGATCTCGGCTTCTCGACCACGGGCGAGGTCATCCACGTCGACGCCGGCTTCCACATGATGGGCATGGCGGCCGACGAGGAGGGGTGAGGGCCTCCGGCGCCCGGCGAACCGCCGTCTTTCCGGAAAAGGGACGTTTCCGTGGTTGACCGCCGGTACGCCTGTGCCAGCTTGGCCGTTCCCCTGACAGGAGAGGTCGCATGTCCCACAAGTTCGAAATCTACAAGGACAAGGCGGGCGAGTTCCGCGTCCGCTTCAAATACAATTCGGAAGTGATGTTCTCGACCGAGGGCTATTCGTCCAAGGCCTCGGCGAAGAACGCCATCGACTCGATCAAGAAGAACGGGCCTGACGCGCCGGTAGACGACACCACCGACTGACGCTCAGTCGGGCTCGCGCTCGCCGATCTCGTTCGGCCTCACTGCCAGCAGCCAGCCGTCGGTGATGTGCAGATCGGGCACGGCGTCTTTCGTGAATGGCAGAAACCAGGTCGGTCCGCCGGCGGCCGGGGCGATCTCGAGGATGTCGTCGGCGCCGAAATTCTGCACGGACTTCACCGTGCCGAGGACCAGCCCTTCGGGATCGCGGGCCTCCAGCCCGACCAGATCGGTCAGGTAGAATTCGTCCTCGTCCGGCTCGGGCAGCTTGTCGCGCGGGATGTAGAGCTTCAGCCCGCGCAGGGCGTCGGCGTCCTCCTTGGTGGCGATCTCCTTCGCCCGGCCGACGACGGCGGACTTCTCCGCCCGGCCCGTGGTCAGGGTCAGGCCGGTCGAACCGTCGGCCCGCAGCAGGACGCCATACGACAGCAGGGTCTTCGGCTCGGCGGTATAGGCGGTCACCCGCACCTCGCCCTTGACCCCGAACCCGCCGGCGACCTGGCCGACGAGGATGAGTTTGGTGTCGTTCATCGCCGCCTCGTTCTGATCCCGCGCCTCAAGTAGCGCGAAGCGCGGTAGGCGCACCCAATAAATGAAAAGCAGCGCCCGGTGGTCCGGACGCTGCTTTCCGATCGTCTGCGTCCCGCCGGAGCGGAACCCGAAACCCTTAGGCCTCGGTCTTTTCTTCTTCGGTCGCTTCGGCAGCCGGGGCTTCCTCGGCGGCGGCTTCGGCCGGAGCCTCTTCCGTCACAGCTTCCGCTTCAGCGGCCGGAGCCTCTTCAGCAGCAGCCTCGGCCGGGGCTTCTTCAGCGGCGGCTTCGGGCTCGGGCGCCGGCGCGTTCTTGGCGGCTTCAGCGGCGGCCTTGGCTTCTTCCTTGGCGCGGACGGCGGCTTCAGCGGCCTCGATCTTGGCGGCGGCTTCGGCCTCGGCGCGGTCGGCTTCGCGCTGGGCGCGCTCGGCGGCGCGTTCCTGGGCCTTCTTGCCCGGCTCGGCCTTCTTCGGGTTGTTCGACTGGGTCCACTTGACCTTGCCGGCCAGGGCTTCGTCCTGGCTCAGGAAGCGCGCGACGCGGTCGGTGGGCTGGGCGCCCTTGCCGAGCCATTCGGCGATCCGGTCGGTCTTCAGGGTGACGCGCTTCTGCTCGCCGTCGCGCGGAAGCATCGGGTTGTAGGTGCCGACGCGCTCGATGAATTTGCCATCGCGGGGCGAATGGCTGTCGGCGACGACGATGTAATAGTAGGGGCGCTTCTTGGCGCCGCCGCGGGCCAGACGAATCTTCAGCATTTTCAGTCTCTTTCTTTAAGTCGGATTATTTCTTGGGAGGGAAGCCCGGAAGACCCGGAAGGCCCCCCGGAAGTTGTCCGCCGCCCAGGCCGGCAAGCCGGTCCTGAAGGGCTTTCATGTCTTCGGCGCTGGGCTCGGGCATGCGGCCGCCCCCCATCGCCTTGAGGCGGGCCATGTCGGGGCCGCCGCCCATGCCGCCGCCGAGGCCGCCCATCATGGCGGCCATCTGTTTCAGGCCCTTGCCGCCGCCTTTCGACATGGACTTGACCATGTCGGCCATCTGGCGGTGCTGTTTGAGCAGGCGGTTGATGTCCTGGACCTCGACGCCGGCGCCGGCGGCGACGCGCTTCTTGCGGCTGGCGTTGAGCAGGTCGGGCTTCTTGCGCTCGGCCTTGGTCATCGAGGAGATGATGGCTTCCTGGCGCGCGATCATCCGGTCGTCGACGCCGCTGTCGGCCATCTGGGCCTTCATCTTGGCCACGCCGGGCAGCATGCCCATGATGCCCTGAAGACCGCCCATCTTCTTCATCTGCTGCAGCTGGCCGGCGAGGTCGTTCAGGTCGAACTGGCCCTTGGCCAGTTTGCGGGCCATGGCCTCGGCCTTCGACTGGTCCAGCTCCTGCGACGCCTTCTCGACCAGGGCGACGATGTCGCCCTGACCCAGGATGCGGCCGGCGACGCGGCGGGCGTCGAACACTTCCAGCGCATCGACCTTCTCGCCCGCGCCGATGTATTTGATCGGCAGGCCGGTGACGGCGCGCATCGACAGCATGGCCCCGCCGCGCCCGTCGCCGTCGGCGCGGGTCAGAACGAGGCCGGTCAGCGGCAGACGGTCGTGGAAGGCCTTGGCGGTGCGCACCGCGTCCTGACCGGTCAGGCTGTCGGCGACCAGCAGGGTCTCGACGGGTTTGGCGACCGACGCGACCTCGGCCACCTCGGCCATCAGGGCCTCGTCGAGGGTGATCCGGCCGGCGGTGTCGAGGATCAGGACGTCGAAGCCCTGGAGTTTCGCGGACTGCAGCGCGCGTCGGGTGATCTGGATCGGCGACTCGCCGGCCACGATCGGCAGGACCGCGACCTCGATCTGTTTGCCGAGGGTCTGCAGCTGCTCCATGGCCGCGGGACGACGCGTGTCCAGCGAGGCCATCATGACCTTCTTGCGGTCGAACTTGGTCAGCCGGAGCGCCAGCTTGGCAGAGGTCGTCGTCTTGCCGGAGCCCTGCAGGCCGGCCATCAGGATGACCGCGGGCGGCGTGGCGTTCAGATTGATCGGAGTCGGCTCTTCGCCGCCCAGCATCTCGACCAGGCCGTCATAGACGATCTTGACCACCTGATCGGCCGGCTTGACCGAACGGATGACGTCCTCGCCGGTGGCGCGCTCGGTGGCGAAGGCGATGAAGTCCTTGACGACGGGCAGGGCGACGTCGGCCTCGAGCAGCGCCACACGGACTTCGCGCATCGCCTCGGTGACGTCCTTTTCGGACAGGGCGCCGCGCCCGGTGATCCGGTCGAAGACGCCTGTCAGCCGCTCGTTCAGAGCCTCGAACATACAAACCTCGTCAGCCCTGCGGGCCACCACATCCAACGGGTGAGACGGTCTCCATAGCGAAATGGCCTCCGGCGACGATCACGTCGGCGGAGGGTTCTCGCCATCCTCGTCCGGTCGGAACCGGGGTCGTGATGGTGGAGACGCGAGGTTCACTTGCGTCGGAAGCGGCGGCTTATGGCGGAAAAGGGGGGCGAAGACAAGGCAGGGGACAGGTTCAGCCTGATCACCGTTCAGCTTTCCGCGAATTCATCCTGCGTCGCGATTTCGCCTCGGAACGCTCACGCGGCTGAAACGGGGCGGGCGCATCTGAACGCCGTCGCCGCCACGAGCGACGCAGACCTCCGCAGGAGATCGCCATGAAAACCCTCGCTTCTCTCGTCGCCGCCCTGTCTGTCAGCCTCGCAGCCAGCGCCGCCTCCGCCGGGGAGGCCCGCGTACAATGGGGCGATCTCGATCTTTCGAGCGCCGCCGGGGCGGACGCTTTCGACGCCCGTGTCGCCGCCGCCGCCTCCCGGATGTGCCGGGGCGTCAAACGGCCTGGCAGCCGCATCAACGACCGCGCCTTCTGCCGCACGGCCTTCCGCGATGAGGCCGTCCGTCAGCTGCCCGGCGCAGTCCAGGTCGACTACGCGCTCAGCCGCCTGCCGATTATTCTCTGACAAGCAAAAGGGCCGGCGGATCGCTCCGCCGGCCCCGTTGTTGTTGTCGCCAACGAGCCGCCGCTCGGCGAGCGTCATGGACCCCGTCAGGACGTCGGGAAGCCCCGAACCTTCAGCAGAGCCGTCACATCCGGGTCGCGGCCGCGGAAGCGGCGATAGGCCTCGGCGCGGTCGGTGGTGTTGCCCTCGGCCAGGATGATGGCCTTGTAGCGGGCCGCGATGTCGGGATTGAAGACGTCGCCCGACTCCTCGAAATAGGCCCAGGTGTCGGCGTCCATGACCTCCGACCAGAGGTAGGAATAGTAGCCGGCGGAATAGGCGTCCGAGGTGAACAGGTGATTGAACTGCGGCAGGCGGTGCCGCATCACGATCTCCTTCGGCATGCCGTACCGCGCCAGGCTCTCGCGCTCGAAGGCGTCGATGTCGGTCGGCGGCGTCGCCTGGGTGTGCAGGTCCATGTCGACCAGGGCCGAGGACAGATAGCTGACGGTGTCATAGCCCTGGTTGAAGGTGCCGGACGCCTCGATCTTGTCGACCAGCGACTGCGGCATCGGCTGGCCGGTCTCCACATGCTTCATATAGCCGTCGAGGATCGGCCGGCTCAGCACCCAGTGCTCATGCACCTGCGACGGATACTCCACATAGTCGCGCGGCGTGCCGCCCAGGGCCGGATAGGTATAGGCCGCTGACAGCGAGTGCAGGGCGTGGCCGAACTCGTGGAACAGGGTCTGGGCGTCGTCCAGCGAGATCAGGATCGGCTGGCCGCCCTCGGCCTTGGTGAAGTTGTTGTTGTTCGACGACAGCACATTCTTGACGCCGTCATAGGTCGAATAGGAACGATAGGTCGTGGCCCAGGCCCCCGACCGCTTGCCCGCGCGCGAGAAGTCGTCGGAATAGAACAGGCCGACATGGCTGCCGTCGGCCTTGTTGGTGACCTCGAACACCTCGACGTCCGGATGGAAGCCCGGGACGCTGCCGGCCGGCACCGGGGTGAAGTCGAATCCGTACAGCCGCCCGGCCATGTAGAAGGCGCCGCGCTTGACGTTGTTGAGCTCGAAATACGGCTTCAGCTCGTTCTGATCGAGGTCGTACTTCTGCTTCCGGACCTTCTCCGCATAATAGAGATAATCCCACGGCTCGATCTCGTGACCGGCGATCGCCCGCATGTCGGCGACCTCCTCGATGACCCGCGCCTTGGCCGGCGCCCAGACCCGGTTCATCAGGCCCATGGCCGCGGCCGGGGTCTTGGCCATCGTGTCCTGCATCCGCCATTCGGCGTGGTTGGCGAAGCCCAGCAGCTTGGCCCGCTGGTCGCGCAGGCGGACGATCTCGGCGATGGTCGCATTGGTGTCGTTGGCGTCGCCATTGTCGCCGCGGTTGACGAATTTGCGCCAGACAACCTCGCGCATAGCGCGGTCATCGCCGAAGCTCAGGAAGGGGTCGACGCTCGAGCGCGTGTTGACGATGGCCCACCCCTCGACGTTGCGCGACCGCGCGGCGGCGGCGGCGGCGGCCTTGTTCGAGGCCGGCAGGCCGGCGACGCCGGCTTCGGTCGGGATCACGGTCCAGGCGTTCTCGTCGGCCACGACCTTCTGGCCGAAGCTGGTGAAGGCGTTGGACAGGGCGGTGTTGATCCGGCCCAGTTCGGCCTTGCCGGCCGCGTCCAAGGCGGCCCCGTTGCGCACGAAGGCGTCACGGCTGCGCTCGGCCAGACGGGTCTGTTCGGCGCTCAGGCCATGGGCGGCTGCGTTGTCGGCGACCGTCTTGACGCGCTGGAACAGGCGTTCGTTGAAGGTGATCTCATTGCCGGCCTGGGTCAGGATCGGCGCCACCTCGCGCTGCACCGCCTGATAGTCGGGCGAGCCGATATTGCCGGTCATGACGCCGAACATCGCCAGCGCCCGCCCCAGGGGTTCGCCGGCCATCTGGCTGGCCACCAGGGTGTTGGCGAAGGTCGGCGGTTCGGGATTGTCGGCGATGGCGGCATATTCGGCGCGCTGCAGCTCGATGCCCTCGAGGATGGCCGTCTTCAGCTTGTCGGCGGTCACCCGGTCCCAGGGCGGCACCCCCTCGTACGGACCGGTCCAGACCTGCAGCAGCTCGGCGCGCGGCGTCTGCACCGGCAGGACAGCGCGGGCGGCGGCGGCGTCGGAGGCCAGGGTCGCGGCGGAGGTTCCGCCGCCCAGGGACATGCCGTTGGCGGCGCAGGCCGAAAGGGCGAACAAGCTGCCCCCGGCGACGAGAAGCTGGCGTCTGTGCATGGGTATTCTCCGTGGTTCATGAACCTTCCGGCTACCCTACGCGCATCCTGGATGACGGTCACATGAACGCGGCGTAAGATATGGGAGGGTGCCGTCGCAGCCTGGAGACCGAACGATGTCCCGTTACCGCACTTTCCTGTTCGCAGCGCTGGTCATGTCCGCTCCGGCGGCTCCCCTCCTGGCCCAGGAACCCCCGAGCCAGCGATCACCCGACCGAATCGCTCCGTCCCGGCCGACCCAGGGCGTCCAGCCGGCTCTGCCGCGCCCGCTCGGCGATTGGGCCCGCGCCCGCGCCCAACGCCCGGCGGTTTCCGGAGCCGCGCTTTTGGCTGAGGCGGAGGCGCAGGCGATGCAACAGGCTGAGGCGCTGGACTTGGCGGATATGCCTGTTGAGGTGGCCGTCCAGATGATCATGGCGTTGATCGCTGAGGTCGCGCGGGACGATCTGAGAGACCAAGCCGAGGAAATGCTGGACCACCTCGCGGAAAAGAAGATGGCCCGCGAGGAACGGTCGCACAGGGCTCAGTGTCCTGCCGGGCGACCGGACGGAACCCGCCCCCCTGAAGGCTGCTGAGTAGACGGACCGTTTCTCCCGAACCCAAATCCGTCTAAAGGCCGCGGCATGGCGATTGGCGTATTTGACTCCGGCGTGGGCGGCCTGACGGTCCACCGCGAACTGACACGACGGTTCCCTGACCGGGACTTCGTCTATCTGGCCGACCAGGCCAACGCCCCCTATGGCGGGCGCGGCGGCGAGGAAATCGTCGACCTGACCCGCGCGGGCTGCGAGCGGCTGTTCGAGGCCGGGGCCAATGTCATCGTCCTGGCCTGCAACACCGCCTCGGCCATCGCTCTTCGTCGTCTGCAGCAGAGCTGGGTGCCCGAGGCGCGCGCGCGTCACGGCCGTCCCGTCAATGTTCTGGGCATCATCGTTCCGACCATCGAGGCCGCCACCGGCATGCCCTGGGACTATGAGGCCGAGCGCCACGGCGACAAGATCGAGGCCATCGACGTCACCGGCGTCTTCTGCACCGCCGCCACGGCCATGAGCCGCGTCTATGAGATCGAGATCGACAAGCGGCGCGAGGATCTGGCCGTCTTCTCCGAGCCCTGCCCGGGCCTCGCGGGCCTCATCGAGCTCGGCGCCCCGGCCGAGGAGCTGAAGGTGGTGGTCGATGACCACGTCGACGCCCTGCGCCGCCGCATCGGCCGACATCCGGACCAGGCCATCCTAGGCTGCACCCACTATGAGATCGTCGCCGACCTGTTTGCAGCGGCCCTGCCGCCGGGAACGCCGGTGATCCACCAGCCCACGGCCGTCGCCGACGCCCTCGACCGGTATTTCGCGCGCCATCCCGAATACGACCTCGGTGGCTCGGGCCGTCGCGACTTCCTGACCACCGGCAAGGCCGGCCCCCAGTCTGATCTGGTCAGCCAGTTCTGGGGCGCGCCCCTGACCTTCACGCCGGCCTGACTTCTGAAGGCCGGTCTTCAGCGCCGCTTCATCGAATACGGCGAGGGCTGGGGCCCGGCCTCCCAGCCGAACAGCCTGAGCCAGGCCTCGACCAGAAGCAGGTTGGGAACCCAGCACAGGAAGGAGATCGCGCGATAGCCGACGTCGAACTCCAGACCGGTCAACGGGATCATCGGCAGCATGATCCTCAGCGTCACCGCCGCGAAGGTCAGCGACAGGCTGCGGATCATCCAGCGGCGATGCTGGGCGAACTCGCCCGTGACGGCCTTGCGCCAGCCCATGACGGTGGCGCTGAACCATGCGACGGCCAGTCCGCCGAAACCGGCCGTCGCCACCGGACCCGCCGAGGCATGCAGCGCCAGCCAGAAGCCGGCGACCGCGCTGATCAGACACGCCAGAACATAGGTCCGCCCCGCCCAGCGGTGCCAGATTCGCCGGGGTCCGCGCCGGGTGACCAGCTGGAAAGATCCCAGGACCAGGGCGACCACCCCGCCGCCCACATGGGCCAGCACCGCCATGGGCCAGTCGGCGATCTGGCTCACCATCGGCGGCGCCGGGAACGGAACCGCGGGCAGCAGATAGCGCGCGCTGACCAGCGCGACGCCGAGGGCCAGAACGGCCATCAGGCCGAACATTGTTGTCGCAATCACTCTCGTCACGCCGCCGGCTCCCCTGTGGGCCGGCATGGGTTGAACCGGTCCGGGAGGGCGTGTCAGCCTCGCCTTCGCGAACGGGACGGCTCCCTTCGCGAACGGAGCGGGGCGTGACGGCAGGCGAGGCGATCAGACGGTTCGGGGCCCTCAGGCTGGGCCGGTCCGGGGCGGCGGAACTGGCCGCCCTCGTGCTGTTCGGCCTCTTTCTGGCGGCGGTGGCCCCCTTCGGCACGGCGGAGACGCCGCCGCCGTTCCGCTATTTCTACTGGCAGATGGCGATGGTTGGCGGGGGCGTCATCGCCGCCGTCATCGAGCCGCTGGTCGCCGGCCGCCTGTCCGGCCGCCCGCGGCTGTTTGTCGTCGCCCAGCTGACGGCCATGACCCCGGCTATCGCCCTCTGGATCTCCTTCCTGCCGGTGCTCCTCCTTGGCGCGCGACTCTCGGCCGAACGCATCCTGCAGGTCATGCCGGATGTCCTGACCATCAATGTTGCGGTGGTGGTTCTGGCCTGGCTGACCCGAAAGGCGCTGAACCGCCGGGATGCGCCCCGTCCGGTTCCCGAAGGTCTGGCGCCCGCCGCCATCCGCACCCGCCTGCCGCCGCGTCTGGCGCGGGCCCGGCTGGTCGCGGTCGAGGCTGAGGACCATTATCTGCGCGTCCGCACCGAGGCCGGGTCGGCCCTGGTGCTGATGCGGCTCGGCGACGCACTGGAGGCCTTGTCGGGGATGGACGGCTTTCGCACCCACCGCTCCTGGTGGGTGGCGCGGACCGCCGTCGAGGCCGTGCGCTGGAAGGGCGGCCGGGGCGCCCTGACCCTGTCGGACGGTGCGTCCGCCCCGGTCAGCCGGACCTACGCCGCCGCCCTCAAGGGCACGGACTGGGCCGCGCCGGTCGGCTAGCCGGCCAGCGCCGCTTCCGACGCCGCGATCCGGCTGGCGGCGTGAACGACCGCGCCAATCCGCAGGGCGGTCTGCACATGGGTCGCCGGCACGCCGTGCTGGCGCAGCGCGCCTTCATGGGCGTCCAGGCAGGCGCCGCAGCCGTTGATGGCCGAGACGGCCGTCGACCACAGCTCGAAATCCATCTTGTCGACGCCCGGATTGGCCAGGACGTTCATCCGCAGGCGGGCGGGGATGGTCGTGTACTCGTGGTTCTTCATCAGGTGCAGCGAGCGGTAGTAGATGTTGTTCATGCCCATGATGGCGGCCGCGGCCTTGGCCGCGTTCATCGCCTCGGGGGACAGGACCGTCGCCGCCTGGGCCTCGATCGCCTTGACCACCGGCGCGACGCCGATCGCATGGGCCGAGGCGAGGAAACAGCCCCATTTCTGCTGGTCGTTGAGCACGGTCTCCGAGGCGAGCGAGCCGAGGTTCAGGGAGATGTCCTTGGCGTAGGCGGGCATCAGGTCGCGGAGGGCGTCAATCGACATGGGGAGTCCTCGAAACTTGGTCAGGATACAAAACAGGCGGCAGCCGCAGCCGCCGCCTGTTCCGGTTCAGGTAGATCGGACGGCTTAAGCCGCCAGCGTCTCGCCGCCGACCGGGCGGTTGCAGGCGCACAGTTCGTCGGTTTGAAGGGCGTCGACGACCCGCAGGGTGTCGGCCGGCGCGCGGCCCACGTTCAGATTGGTGACATAGACGTGCTGCACGACATTGTGCGGGTCGACCACGAAGGTGGCGCGCAGGGCGACGCCCTCGGCCTCGTCGAGGACGCCCAGGTCGCGGGCGAATTTGCCGCCGTTGTCGGCGAACTGCCAGATCGGCAGTTTCGACAGGTCGGCGTGGTCGCGGCGCCAGGCCAGCTTCACGAACTCATTGTCGGTCGAGCCGCCCATCACCACGGTGTCGCGGTCGTTGAACTCGCGCGCCAGCGAGGCGAATTCCGCGATCTCGGTCGGGCAGACGAAGGTGAAGTCCTTGGGATAGAAGAAGATCACCTTCCACTTGCCCTCGAAGCTGTCCTTGGTGATCGCCTCGAACGCCGAGACGCCGTTCTCCTCGTGGCTGTTGAAGCCCGGCTTGACGCCGATGATCTTGAAGTCCGGCAGTGTTTGTCCAACGCCCAGCATGGCGGGTTCTCCTGATGTCTGAATGGGATTGCGCCCGGGGAGGAGCGCCGCAGCTGCGAAATGGCTTGTGCAGTGCACAAAGTCAATCATTGGACACGACTTTGTTTGATAGATTTTCTCTATGATGTTCATAGGCGGGAACCCATCACCGGTTAGCTCCGCTTGACCTGCCGCCCCTGGCGCGCGACCCAAGGTCATGACCGCTGCGTTCAAAGCCGACCCCGCCTTCGAAGCCGGTTCCGTGGTCGCCTGCGACTGGCCCCTGTGTCAGGTGCGGCTGCAGGACGACGCCCGCTATCCGTGGCTCATCCTGATCCCCCGCCGCGCCGGACTGCAGGAGATCGAGGATCTGACCGGCGCCGAGCGCGCCGCCCTGATGGACGAGGTCGTCCGCGCCGGCGAACTGGTGCGCGAACTGGGTCAGGCCGCCGGTCGGCCGGTGCAGAAGCTGAACGTCGCCGCCCTCGGTAATGTCACCGCCCAGCTGCACGTCCATGTCGTCGGTCGCCGCCACGACGACGGCCAGTGGCCTGATCCGGTCTGGGGGCGAGGCGCCGCCGTGCCCTACGGCGCCAACGGGCTTCAGGCGGCGGTGTCGCGCATCCGGCTCAGTTCGGGCGGATAAGGCTCACGGCGCGGGGTTCGCCGTCGATTGTCAGCACGCCGCGCCAGCCGTTCCCGGCCCGCTCCAGCGTCATGGCGCCGGATCCCTCGAGCGTCAGGGTCGTCCCGTCCGAGATCGCCGCGCCCCAACCCGCCGGACCGCGCCAGCCGCCCTCGACCGGACCGACGCCGGGATCGGTCAGGACCAGATCGTAAAGCGTCCGGCCGGTCGCATCGACAATCCGCCAGATGCCGTCCATCCGCCCCGCGGCCTGATCGGCCCGGATCTCGGCGGAGGCCACGCCCTGCTCATAGGCCGCCTCGACGTCGCTCGGCGTATATTCATAGGACCGGACATAAGCCTCGACCACGACCGGCGTTTCCAGCGGACGGCGGTACAGGTCGCCGTCGGCGTCGCCCTGGGCCGGTTCACGGCCGAAATCCCGGCCCGGCTCGAACGGACGGATCACCGGCGCCTGGTAGGCGGCCTGGGTGGACGGATGCGGCGCGGGCTCCTGCATCAGCAGGCCGGCGAAGGCGAAGGCGATCAAACCCGACATGCGGCCAGACTGCCGTGAACGGGCGCGGATGACAAAGGCCGTGCACCCCACCCGCGAATTCGTGATCGCCGATGCCGCACCTGCTCACGTTTCGTTGACCCCCGCCGCCACGCTGACTAAACCCGGTCCACCGGTTTCGAGCGGCTGAATTCGCTCAGGTTTCTGAGAACCATTCGCAATATGTCGACCTCCCCCCTGCCGGGCGACGCCTCCAACGACCCGTCTGACGATCAGACCGGCCGGTTTGTGGTCCAGCCCAACGGCCGCGTCCGTCCCCTGTCGCCACATCTGCAGATCTGGCGCTGGCACGTGACCATGTTCGCCTCGATCCTGAACCGCATGACCGGCGGGGCCCTGTCCGCCGGAGCGGTGCTGATCTTCCTCTGGCTGATGGCCGTGGCCTTCGGACCGGACGCCTATGCGACCTTCACCGGCTGGATGGGGTCGCCCCTGGGCCTGCTGATCTGGTTCGGCCTGACCGTCGCCCTGTGCCTGCACCTGGCCGGCGGCGTCCGCCACCTGATCTGGGACGCCGGACACGGCCTGTCGCCCAAGGCCGCCGACGCCCTGTCCTGGGCCTCGATCATCGGAGGCGTCGTCATCGCCCTGGCCTTCTGGGTCTTCCTGTTCAGCTCGGGGAGGGTCGCGCTGTGAGCCGCTACACCAAGGCCTTCGTAAAGGGCGTCAAGGTCTCCGAACGCCACGGCGCAGCGGAATGGACCGCCGAACGCGCCTCGTCCCTGATCCTCGTGCCGTTGACCCTGTGGGGCCTGTGGAGCGGGTTCGCCCTGTCCGGCGGCGGCTATGACGGCGCCCTGGCCTGGTTCCGGTCGCCGGTGAACGCCGTCCTGCTGGCCGTGACCCTCCTGGTCAGCGTCTGGCACATGCAGATGGGGCTGAAGGTCATCGTCGATGACTATATCCACAAGCCCGGCTCGCGCGGCGCCCTGCTGGGCCTGATCGGCCTGCTCTGCGTCCTGATCGCGGCGGCGGGCGTATTCTTTATCGTACGGCTGGCCCTGGGCTCTGCGCCCCTGCCTGCCGGCTTCGGGATCTGACGGCTGATGGCTGCATATGAATTCGTCGATCACGCCTATGACGTCGTCGTCGTCGGCGCGGGCGGCTCGGGCCTTCGCGCTGCCCTCGGCGCGGCCCAGCAGGGGCTGAAGGTCGCCTGCGTCACCAAGGTCTTCCCGACCCGCTCCCACACCGTGGCGGCCCAGGGCGGCATCTCGGCCAGCCTCGGCAACATGGGCGAGGACAGCTGGCAATGGCACATGTACGACACCGTCAAGGGGTCGGACTGGCTGGGCGACCAGGACGCCATCGAATACCTCGTCCGCAACGCGCCCAAGGCCGTCTACGAGCTCGAGCACTGGGGCGTGCCCTTCTCGCGCACCGAGGAAGGCAAGATTTACCAGCGCGCCTTCGGCGGCATGACCCGGAACTTCGGCGAGGGTCCCGTGCAGCGCACCTGCGCCGCCGCCGA
>NZ_DDRM01000025.1:4283-23001 GCF_002343105.1 Brevundimonas sp. UBA2416 | reverse complement strand
CACCGGCGACGGCAACGCCATGGTCCTGCGCGCCGGCCTGCCGCTGCAGGACATGGAGTTCGTGCAGTTCCACCCGACCGGCATCTACGGCGCCGGCTGCCTGATCACCGAGGGCGCCCGCGGCGAGGGCGGCTATCTGACCAACTCCGAGGGCGAGCGCTTCATGGAGCGCTATGCCCCGACCGTGAAGGACCTGGCTCCCCGCGACATGGTCAGCCGCTCCATGACCATCGAGATCCGTGAGGGCCGCGGCGTGGGCCCGAACAAGGACCACATCCACCTGCACCTCGACCACCTCGACCCCGCCGTGCTGCACGAACGCCTGCCTGGCATCTCCGAGAGCGCGAAAATCTTCGCCGGCGTCGATGTCACCAAACAGCCGATCCCGGTCCTGCCGACCGTCCACTACAATATGGGCGGCATTCCCACGAACTATCACGGCGAGGTCCTGACCAAGGTCGGCGACAATGCCGACACCGTCGTGCCCGGCCTGATGGCGGTAGGCGAGGCGGCCTGCGTCTCGGTCCACGGGGCCAACCGCCTCGGCTCCAACAGCCTGACCGACCTGGTGGTGTTCGGCCGCGCCGCCGGCCTGCGCTGCGGCGAGGTGGTCGACAAGGCTTCGAAGGTGCCGGACGCCCCGGCCTCGATCACCGACGGTCACATCGCCCGTCTCGACCGCTTCCGCCACGCCAACGGCTCGACCCCGACGTCGAAGCTGCGCATCGACATGCAGCGCGCCATGCAGTCCGACGCCGCCGTCTTCCGCACCGGCAAGACGCTGGAGGAAGGCGTGGCCAAGCTGCGCGCCATCCACGCCGCAGGCGACGACATCAAGACCACCGACCGCGGCCTGATCTGGAATACCGACCTGGTCGAGACGCTCGAATACGACAACCTGATCGACCAGGCCCTCGTCACCATCGAGGGCGCCCTGAACCGCACGGAATCGCGCGGCGCCCACGCCCGTGAGGACTATCCGGACCGCGACGACGCGAACTGGATGAAACACACCCTCGCCTGGAAGGTCCCCGGCGAGGCGGTGAAGATCGACTACCGCCCGGTGCATAACTACACGATGTCCAAGGACATCGATTACATCGAGCCCAAGGCCCGGGTGTACTAGGAACCGACGATGGCCCGCACGCCCCGGACTCCTCCGATGACGCCCGACCCGGCCCCACAGCCGGTTCCGGGCGCGACCGCGGCCCGTTTGCCGCGCCGGTCGCTCGGGCTGAAACTGTTGCTGGTCTGCGGACTGGCGCTGGTGATGAGCATCGCCGCCCTGTTCGTCTTCGCCCTGTTGATGGACCGTTCGAACCGCGCCGAACAGGTCGCGGAAGAGGTCGGCGGCCTGATGGGCGGACCCCAGACCTTCCTCGGCCCCGTACTGGCCGTGCCCTATACCCGCGCCACCGCCACAGCCGAGGCCGTGCCCGCCGGCGCCCTTGCCGGCCCCGTTCGCGCGGTGACCGAAAGCGGCGTCTGGCACATCTTCCCGACCCGCGGCCGGGTCGAGGCCGCCACGGCGTCCGAAGTCCGCAGCCGTTCGCTGTTCAAGGTGCCGGTCTATACGGCCGACCTGACCTATTCGGCCCGTTTCGACCTGACCAACGCCGGGGCCGAGGCCCCGCGCGGCGCCGTGCTGGACTGGAGCCGGGCCGAGATCATTCTGGGCGCCTCCGACGCACGCGGCGCGAAGTCAGACATCGGCCTGACCGTCGGCGGTCAGACGGTGGCCCTGACGCCTTCCTCGGTCGAGGCGACGACCGGTCTCTCCTACGGCGACGATTACGACAGCCGCGCGCCGCGCGGCGACGGCCTGCGTCTGTTCGGGACCCGTCTGCCCGAGGCCCAGCGCGCGGCCGGAACCTTCGACGTAGCCGGCCGGGCGACCTTCTCCGGAGCCCAACGGGTCGCGGTCCTGGCTTTCGCCGGCACCACGGAGGCCGTCATCAAGGGCGACTGGCCCCACCCGTCCTACAATGGCGGTTTCCTGCCGGCGCGACAGGCCCCGGCGGCCGAAGGCCCCGGCTTCAACGCGTCCTGGACGGTTCCCTTCGTGGCGCGCGGCGTGCCGGTCGAGGGCGGCTCCGACGCGCTCAGCCGCCTCGGCGCCACCGAACTGGCCGTGACCTTCGTCGAACCCGCCAACCCGTATCAGTCGGTCAGTCGCTCGCTGAAGTACGCACCGATGTTCATCGGCCTGGTGTTCCTGGCCTATTTCCTGTTCGAGACGACGACGGGCCGCCGCGTCCACCCGGCGCAATACATCCTCGTCGGCATGGCGCAGGTGATCTTCTACATGCTGCTGCTGTCGATCGCCGAACACACCGGCTTCGACGTCGCCTTCGCCATCGCGGCGGCGGCGACGGTGGGCCTGATTTCCGCCTATGCCGGATGGACCTTCGACAGCCGCGCCCAGGGCATCCGTGCACTGGTCGCCTTCACCTTCCTGTACGGCCTCATCTATGTGCTGATGCGGCTTGAAGACTATGCGCTGCTGGTCGGCGCCCTCTCCAGCTTCGCGGCCATCGCGGCCGTCATGTATTTCACCCGCAAGGTCGACTGGTACGGCATGGCGGGCAACGACACCCGGGACATCGCCTGATGGTTCAACTCACCCTCCCCAAGGGCTCCAAACCCGCGCGCGGCAAGGTCCACAAGGCCCCGGCCGGCGCGAAAAACGTCAAGACCTACAAGGTCTATCGCTACGACCCCGAGGTCGACGCCGACCCGCGCTGGGACACGTTCGAGATCTCGGCCGACGACCACGGCCCGATGCTGCTGGACGCCCTGATCCACATCAAGAACGAGATCGACCCGACCCTGACCTTCCGGCGCTCGTGCCGCGAGGGCATCTGCGGATCCTGCTCGATGAACATCGACGGGCGCAACACCCTGGCCTGCACCAAGGGCTGGGAGGAGTGCTCCTCCTCGACCATCTCCATCGCCCCCCTGCCGCACCAGTCGGTGGTCAAGGATCTGGTGACGGACCTGACCCTGTTCTACGCCCAGTACGACTCGATCCAGCCCTACCTCCAGTCCGACGAACCGGACCCGGAGAAGGAGCGCATCCAGCTGCCCGAAGACCGCGCCAAGCTGGACGGCCTGTATGAATGCATCCTGTGCGCCTGCTGCTCGACCTCCTGCCCGAGCTACTGGTGGAACCAGACGGAATACCTCGGCCCGGCCGCCCTGCTGCAGTCGTACCGCTGGATCGCCGACAGCCGCGACGACGCCACCGACAAGCGGCTCGACGACCTCGAGGACCCGTTCAAACTCTACCGCTGCCACACCATCATGAACTGCGCCCAGGTCTGCCCCAAGGGGCTCAACCCGGCCGAGGCGATCGCCAAGACCAAGAAGCTGATGGTGGCCCCGGGTCGGAAGAAGACGGAAGCGGCCTGATCCTTGGCGAAGATTACCTACATCGAACACGACGGCCGCGAGCACACGGTCGAGGTCAAGACCGGCCTCTCCGTCATGGAGGGGGCGATCCGCAACAACGTCCCCGGTATCGACGCCGACTGCGGCGGGGCCTGCGCCTGCGCCACCTGCCACGTCTATGTCGATGAGGCGTTCCAGGCCGAAACCGGCCGGGCCTCGGCCATGGAGGAGTCGATGCTGGACTTCGCTGAGAACGTCCAGCCGAACAGCCGCCTGTCCTGCCAGATCCGGGTCTCGGACGATCTCGACGGCCTGATCGTCCGCCTGCCCGAAAACCAGCACTGAGCCGCGGCCGTGGGCCGCGCCAACCCTGGTCTTGTCGATCTGGTCGGCCGGTTGATCGCCGATGGTCCGAAGGATAGCCCGCCGCTCATCGCCGTGGTCGGGGCGCAGGGGTCCGGCAAGACCACCCTGGCCCGCGCCGCCGCCGAGCGGTTCGGGGCGGTGCAGATCTCCATCGACGACGTCTATCTTACCCGGGCCGAACGCGAGGCCATGGCGCGCGAGGTCCATCCGCTGTTCCTCACCCGAGGTCCGCCCGGGACGCACGATCTGGATCTGCTTCAACAGTTGATCGACGCCCTGTCCGCCGCCGGGCCGGCCGACGAAACCCGCATCCCCGACTTCGACAAGCGCGGCGACGACCGCCGGCCCATCGAGGCCTGGCGGGTCTTCCGTGGCCGCCCCTCCGCGATCCTGATCGACGCCTGGTGCCTCGGCGCCCTGCCCGAAGACGCGGCGGCGCTGGCGGAGCCGGTCAATGCGCTGGAAGCCGACCACGACCCCGACAGCGACTGGCGCGGCGCCGTCAACGGCTTCGTCGGCGGGGCCTATGCCGACTTCATCGCGCGGTTCGACGCCGTTCTG
Source organism: Brevundimonas sp. UBA2416 (assembly GCF_002343105.1). NCBI lineage: Bacteria > Pseudomonadati > Pseudomonadota > Alphaproteobacteria > Caulobacterales > Caulobacteraceae > Brevundimonas > Brevundimonas sp. UBA2416. The sequence goes on along the minus strand of NZ_DDRM01000025.1, from coordinate 18,684 downwards.
TTCCTGCGCGCGCCGTCGTTCGATGTGGTGCTGGACTGGCGCTGCCAGCAGGAGGCTGATCTGCTGGGCGTCGCCCCGGCCGACCTCCCCGCCGCTGAACGTGAGCGGCTGGCGGGTTTCATCCAGTATTTCGAACGCATCACCCGCCACATGCTGGACGGCGGCGTGAAGGCTGATGTCGTGGTGCAACTGGATCGAAACCGTCTGCCGGGCTCTATGGACGCATGACCGCCCCGCAGGATCGCCGTTTTGAGCCGCGCTCGCCCGCCAATGTCCGCGCCGTGGTTGTTGCGCCCGGCTTTGAGCTGCCCTGCCAGCTGATCGATCAGTCGGCCCAGGGCTGTCGTATCCGGCTGGACCGGAATCTCGTCATGCCGAAGGTGGTGATGGTGATCGACATCGCCCAGGGCGTCGCCATCGAGGCGCAGGTGGCCTGGCAGAAGGGTCTTGAGGCCGGCCTCAAACGCATCGGCCAGGCCTCGCTGCGCGGTCTGACGCCCTCCCGCCTCTCCGATGCACGGGCGGCCTGGATAAGGGCGGGCGGCCGCTAGAGGGCCGTCACGGCCTTGATCGCCACATAGACGGCGACGATCAGGATCAGGCCCGCGAACAGACGGCGACCGAGGATGGCATTGGCGCCCAGCCGTTTGGCGATGGGAAGGCCGGCGAGAGTTCCCGCCGTCCCGCCGACCGCCATGGCCGCCACGATCGGCCAGTCAATCAACCCCGACAGGGCGTAGTTGGCCGCCGTCGTCGCCCCGAAGGCCGCGACGCTGACGAGGGACGAGGCCTGGGCCAATGCCAGGGTCATGCCCGCCGCGCCCATCAGGCCGGGAACGATCAGAAAACCGCCGCCGATGCCGAAGAAGCCCGCGGCGACGCCGACGCCGGCTCCTGAGGCGGCGACGCGCGGGGCCATGGCGCGGGTCAGGCGGACGCTCTCCGCCCCGACCGGCGCGTTGGGCCTGAGCATGGCCAGGGCGACCAGTCCCATGGCCAGTGCAAAGAAGATCAGCAGGGCGTGGCCGTCGATCGCCTTGGCCACCGATGATCCCGCGAAAGCCCCGATCGAGCCGGTCGCGGCGAACAGCAGGGCGCAGGGCCAGCGCACCCGTCCCGCGCGAGCCTGACCGGCCAGGGCTGTCAGGGCGTTCAATGCCACCCCGGCGGCCGAGGCGCCGATGGCCATGTGCGGATCCTGCACCCCGACCACATAGAGCAGCAGCGGCACGGCCAGAACCGAGCCCCCGCCGCCGAACACGGTCAGCAGCAGGGCGACGATGCCGCCGCTGAGAACAGCCAGCATGAGCTGGGCGACGGTCGCGTCCATGCGATCACGCGGCCCGCATCGCCCGGTTCCAGGGCATCGCGGCGAGAAGCCTCGCCATGCCGCAGAACCCGGTCGCCCCGGCCATGAACAGGCCGGCGCCGACAAAGGCCGACAGACCCCAGAAGCCGGGGTGGACCAGCAGGCCAAGAAGCGCCCCGATCAGGATCAGGCCGCCGGCCGTCATCTGAACCTGGCGCATCAGCTCCAGCGGAGCCTTTGCGTTTGTCAGGGTCGGCAGGCCTTCGGCCTTCCAGCCGTCCAGTCCGCCTTCCAGCACAAAGGCCTCGCCGGGAATACGGTCGGCCAGTCGGACGCAGTTCGCGCCTGTGCGATTGCCGGTGCGGCACATGAAGACCACGTCCCGACCCGGCCGGAGGTCCAGATGGGCCTCTTCGAACAGGGACAGGGGGGCGGCGACGCTGCCGACGATGCGCTCGCGCGCGACCTCGTCGGGCTCACGTATATCAACCAGAAGGGCCTTTCCGGCCTTGATGCGGGCCGAGACTTCGGCGGCAGACAGGGAGGTGAGAGAAGCCATGGGTCAGTTTCCTTGGGGAGTGGGGCAATAGATCTCGGCGAGCACGGCGATGACCTTCAGGGCCGCCGGGTCGGCGATGCGATAGAGGATGGAGACGCCCTCGCGCCGGGTCGTGACCAGTCCCTCCTCGCGCAACACCGCGAGGTGTTGCGAAAGGGCGGATTGGGACAGGCCCACAAGCGGCAGCAGTTCGCCGACGGCGCGTTCGCCATCGCCAAGCTGACACAGGATCATCAGCCGCCGCTCATTCGAGAGCGCCTTCAGAAGACGGGCGGCCTCGCCGGCGTTGGCTTGAAACTGGTCGAGGGACAGGGTGTGTGTGTCATTCATGGTGCGACATATAACAGCAGTTGCTAATTTAGCAATACCTAATATGTTGGTCGCAACAAGGGAGCTGCCTCATGTCCATCACCCCCCCGCCTGCCCCGTCCGTTGAAGGCTTCTTCGACGCCGCGACCCACACCATCACCTATCTGGTCGCCGATCCGGCGACCGGCGCCGCCGCCATTATCGATCCGGTTCTCGATTTCGATCCCGCGAGCGGCCGCACCTCGACCACATCCCTTGAGCAGGTCCTCGCCCGCATCGCCGAGCGCGGTCTGACGCTCGAACGGGTGCTTGAGACACACGCCCATGCCGATCACCTGACCGGCGCGGATGAAATCCGGAAACGCACCGGCGCCCCCGTCGGCATCGGCAGCCGGATTACCGAGGTGCAGAAGGTGTTCGGCGTCCTGTTCGAGGCCCACGACGTCACCGCCGACGGCGTGGTCTTCGACAGCCTCTATGCCGACGGTGCGCGCTTCACCCTTGGCTCCCTGCCGGTGGAGGTTCTGCATACGCCCGGCCACACCCCGGCCTGCGTCAGCTATGTCATCGGCGACACCGCCTTCGTCGGCGACACCCTGTTCATGCCCGACTACGGCACGGCGCGGTGCGACTTCCCCGGCGGCGACGCACGGACTCTCTACCGGTCAATCCAGCGCCTGTTCGCCCTGCCGGCCGAGACGCGCGTCTTCGTCGGCCACGACTACCTGCCCGAGGGCCGCGCCGACTATCGCTGGGAGACGACTGTGGCGGCCGAGAAGGCCTCGAACATCCATCTGGGCGGCGGGCGGTCGGAAGACGAATTCGTGGCCCTCCGCGAGGCTCGCGACGCCACCCTCAAGGTCCCGGCCCTGATCCTGCCCTCGCTTCAGATCAACATCCGCGCGGGCGCCCTTCCGCCGGCCGAAGCCTCGGGCAAGCGCTTCCTCAAGCTGCCGCTGAACGCGATCTGAGGCCCGGAAACGGGCCGCCGTCCCTGGCGGTTACAGAACGTCCGGGACGGTCCCCGCCGTAATGGCGATCCGGCCGATCAGCCCCTTGACGATCAGGTCCAGGGCCGAGCCTTCGCGATAGTCGGCGGCGGCGACGAAATTGACCCGGTCCTCGGAGATCAGACCATAGATCTTCTGCTGGTCGCGCTCGGAGTTGCGCGGGTCATAGACGGCGATCGAATAGCCGCCCTTGGTGTGCATCATCTTCATGGTCGGCACATCGGTGTCGCCGTCGCCGAGGAAGATCATCCGCTCGAAGGGCACCGGCCGGTCGTCGTCGGCCATGAAGCGGTTGATCTTCTCGTGCTCCCAGTGGTTCAGCACGCCCTTGTTGATCCGGAACAGATACTGGGTCTTGGTCGTGTAGTTGACCCCCACGGCCGGCCAGATCGCCACCCCGTGTTCGTCATAGACGAATTTGGACGCGAAAACGTGCCGGAACTCCGGCCGGATCGGGCAGCCGTCGATCATCTCCTCGAGCCCCGCCGAAACGATGTAGTGCTCGATCTCCAGTCCGTACTTCTTTCCCATCGCATTGATGCGGTCGAACCAGCCCTTGCCGGTCAGGTCGGACTTCAGACCGTCGAACAGCTTCACGTCCTGCCCATGTTCGGCCAGCAGTTTGCGCGTGATCGGCGCATTGTTGTCGCGCGCCTGTTTCAGCATCAGCTGCATGTACATCAGGATGTTGTCGGCGTCGGCGTCGCGGGTCAGCTTGTCCGCCTCCCCCCAGAAGTCGCCGACCCCCATTCCGATCGACGGAATGAAGGTGACCTCCTGCATGTTCCCGCGCGCCAGGGTGCCGTCGAAATCGTAGATCAGCGCGGTCTTGAGGGGCTTGGCCATGGCGGAGGTCCAGGAAGTGGCTGGTGGCTAGTGGCTAGTGACTAGTGACTGGGGTGTCAAAGCCGCCGGCCGTGTTCAACACCAGCCACTAGCCACACGGCGTCAGCCGAGCCTCAACTCCGGCGCCGCCGCCACGCCCGCGGCTTCCAGCGGCAGATGCAGGATGAAGGTCGCGCCCTTGCCGGGCTCGCTTTCCACCTCGGCCCAGCCGCCGTGCAGTTCGACCAGGGCCTTGACCAGGGCCAGTCCGACGCCCGGCCCGCCGCGCTCGCGCCGGACGAACCGGTCGAAGACATGCGCCTGCAGGTGATAGGGAATGCCGCGCCCGGTGTCCTCGACGCGGATGCGGACCTCCGACGCCGTGGCTTCCGCCGCCAGGATCACGGACCCGCCTTCCGACACGGCCCGGGCGGCGTGGTCCAGCAGGTGGTCCAGCGCCTGACCGACCCGCTGGGCGTCGGCGCGGATGGGGCGCAGGCCGTTGGGGCAGTCGACCCTCAGGCTGGCCCCGCGCGCCTCGATGCGCGCCCAGACCCGTTCGGCGGCCGCGTCCATCAGGTCGCGCACCCGCACATCGCCGAGCTGCAGTTCCATTTCGCCGGCGTCGATCTGGGCCATGTCCAGAACGTCGTCGATCGAGCTGGCCAGCTGGCTGGCGGCGACCCGGATGGCCCCGGCATGCTGGCGGCTGCGCTCGGGCAGGTCGGCCTGCATCTCCAGCAGTTCCGAATATCCGACAATGGTCGTCAGCGGCGTGCGCAGTTCATAGGAGACACTGCCCACGAACTCGCGCTTAAGCGCCGTCGATTCCTCCAGCGCCTGGGCCTTGGCCGCCAGCGCCTGTTCCAGCCCGCGCCGGGCGGTCACGTCCGAAAAGGCCACCAGCGTCGCGCCGTCGGGCAGGGGCCGGGTCAGCCATGAGGCGATGCGGCCGTCGGTGGTCTTGCCCTCGCCCGCGATCGGCACACGGCTTTCGGGATCAGGGTCCGCCACCCGCGCCTTCAGTCCCAGCCACAGGGCCGGATCGGGCATGGTCGACTGGCACAGGGCGGCGACAGCGTCGAAATCCCCCGCCGCGTCCAGCGCCTCGCCCGTCACGCCCCAGAAGGCGTCGAAGGCCTCATTGTGCAACCGGATCCGTCCGTCCGAACCGAACACCGCCACGGCGTCGTTCAGCTTGTCCAGCGTCGCGGTCTGGACCTGGATCTGGGCGTTGAACCGGCTGCGCAGCTTCAGCTCGTCGGTGATATCCGAGAACAGCAGCAAAACCCCGCCCAGCGGATGCGGCTGGCGCACCACCCGCAGCGTCCGCCCGTCGGGCAGGGACCAGCTGTCGTCCGGCGCGGCGGCCGAGGCGCCGTAGAAGTCCAGCTCCTTGGCCTTCCAGCCGGCGTAGTCGATGACCTCGGGCAGCAGGCGGCGCTGGCGCAACCGGTCCAGCAGCTCGGCATGGGTCGGCCGCTCGTCCAGCCAGGCCGGATCGATGTTGAACAGGGTCTGGAAGGCCGTGTTGTGGAAGGCCAGACGTTTGGACGGACCGAAGATCGCCACGGCGTCGGCCAGATGGTTCAGCGTCTCGTCATGGGCCTCGACGTGGCGACGCAGGGTGTCGCGCGTCTCCTCGGCCTCGGTCATGTCCAGGGCGAAGGCCAGCACCGCGCCCGCGCCGCCCTGAACCGGCTCGGCCACGATCCGCCAGGCCCGCCGCCGTCCGCCGCCGGTGGTCCAGCGGAAGCCGTCCTGGGGCTGACGCGTCCGGCCCGCCTCGGCGACGATGGCGTCGGCCCCGCGATCGAAGCTGAGGCCCCTCTCACGTGCCTGTTCGACGCTGTCGGCCTTCATCTCGGTCAGCCAGGCCTTGTTGGCCCAGGCCAGCCGCCCCGCCGCGTCGGTGATCCAGGTCGGGGCCGGATAGGAATCGGCCAGCAGGCCCAGCCCGCTCTCGGTCGCCGTGCCGACCAGCCCCAGCCGCGACAGTCTCAGCCAGGCCGCGCCCGCCGAAGACCGGCCCTCGACCGACCAGGCCCCGCCCGACCCTTCCAGCACGGCGTCAAAGGCCTCGCCCTGACCGATCAGGGCGTCCAGCCGCGGTCCGGCCGCCCGCCGCACGGCGTCCAGCACCACCAGCCCCGGATCGCGCTGCTCTTCACCGTCGCCGGCCAGTTCCCGGGTCAGGGTGTTCCACGCCTGCGGCGACCCCAGCCGTTTGGTCTGGCCATCGGGCGTCAGCGCCAGCCGCACATCCTCAAAGGCCGCCAGGGCGCCGTCGCGATCGGCCAGATCGACCAGAACCGCGGCCAGTTCGGCCTCCGCCACCTGGTTGCGCGCCGCCAGCCGCCCGCGCAGCCGCGCCGCCCAGGCGCTGAGGGCCAGGGCCAGCCCCGCGGCGCCCGCGGTCGCGACATAGGCGATGTCGGCCTCGGCCATGATGTCGTGTCAGCTCCCCGGCGTGATTCGGTAACCATACCTGATGGGGGGCGAGAGGCGAGGGGTTGGAGTGGCGAGTGGTTAGTGGCTAGTGGTTAGTGATCGCAGCTTCACGGCCTGCGGAAGGGCGACGCCGCCACATCGGCTCCGCAGGCGCCGGCCACTAGCCACTAACCACTCAGTCTGGCCCGATGCCCTCCACCTGGACCACCCAAACCGCCCCCTCCCTCGACGACTTCGCCCGGCTGGCGCGCGAGGCGTTCGACGCCCTGCCCGAACCGTTCCGCTCGCTGGCCGGCGAGGTGGTCATCCGCGTCGATGACTTCGCCGACGAGGAGACGCTGGCGATGATGGAGATGGAGGACCCGTTCGAACTGACCGGCCTCTATCACGGCGTCGACATCGGCGGCCGAGACGGTCTGGGTCCCGCGCCCGAGGCCAGCCGCATCTTCCTCTACCGCCGCCCGATCCTCGACGAATGGTGCGAGCGCGGCGACGTCGGCCTGTCCGAGATCATCGCCCACGTCCTGATCCACGAAATCGGCCACCATTTCGGGCTGGACGACGACCGCATCGATGAGGTGGAGGGCGAGGTGGACGAGTGATTGGTGGTTAGTGATTGCTGTTTCTCTGATGGCGGAAGGGCGGCGCTCTCGCACAGGCGGCGGCCAGCCACGAACCACTAGCCACTAACCACTGCTTCCTCCCCGCCTTAAAACCAGCCCGATCTGTGTTATAAGCCGCGCCTCCCTCGCCCACAGGATGCCGCCTTGAGCCTGACGCTCGACCTTTCCCGCACGTCCGCCGCAAAGCCGGCGACCCCCGTCAACCTGTCCGGTCTGACGCGCGCGGGCCTGCGTCAGGCGCTGATCGACGCCGACATCTGCCCGCCGGAAAAGGCCAAGATGCGCGCCTCGCAGGTGTGGGGCTGGATCCACCACTACGGCGTCACCGACTTCGCCGCGATGAGCAACATCGCCAGGGACACCCAGGCGAAACTCGCCGCCGCCTTCACCCTCGCCCGGCCCGAGATCGTCGAGCGCCAGGTATCGAAGGACGGCACCCGCAAATGGCTGATCCGCACCGCCCCGGGCATCGAGATCGAGACCGTCTACATTCCCGATGTCGGCCGCGCGGGGGCCCTTTGCGTGTCGTCGCAGGTCGGCTGCACCCTCAACTGCACCTTCTGCCACACCGGCACCCAGAAGCTGGTCCGCAACCTGACCGCCGCCGAGATCGTGGCCCAGGTCCAGGTCGCCCGCGACGACCTCGAGGAATGGCCGTCACCCAAGGAAGACCGCCGCCTGTCCAACATCGTCTTCATGGGCATGGGCGAGCCGCTCTACAATCTGGACCATGTCGCCGACGCCATCGACATCATCAGCGACAACGAGGGCATCGCCCTGTCGCGCCGCCGGATCACCGTCTCGACCTCGGGCGTGGTGCCGCAGCTCGACGAACTGGGAACCCGCACCCAGGCCATGCTGGCGATCAGCCTGCACGCCACCAACGACGCCCTGCGCGACGTGCTGGTGCCGCTGAACAAGAAATACGATCTCGAACAGCTGATGGCCGGCATCCGCGCCTATCCCGGCCTCTCCAACGCCCGCCGCGTGACGTTCGAATACGTCATGCTCAAGGGCGTCAACGACAGCCCGGAAGAGGCCCGCGCCCTGCTCAAACTGATCGAGGGCATTCCCGCCAAGGTGAACCTCATTCCGTTCAACCCCTGGCCCGGCACGGACTATGAGTGTTCGGACTGGAAGACGATCGAGCGGTTCGCCGCCATCCTCAACAAGGCCGGCTACGCCAGCCCGATCCGCACTCCGCGCGGCCGCGACATCCTCGCCGCCTGCGGCCAGCTCAAGTCCGAGAGCGAGAAGGTGCGGGCCTCGGCGCTGCGCAAGGCGGCGGCCGAAGCGGCCTGATGGTGGCTAGTGGCTAGTGGTTAGTGATCGCCGCTTCGCTGGCGGCGGAAGGGCGGCGCGGCCCGCACCGTCGCACAACGGTCGGCCAGCCACTTACCACTAGCCACTCGCCACTTCCTCCCCAGACACACTTCTTCACCAACTGTGTCCCCGTCCCTCTTGCGGATTGAGGCAAAAACCGGGCAATCGTCGATGGGGCTTATTCAACCGGACAACCATGGCTTCGACGTCCCTAAACACCGTGCTCGAAAGCGCTGAGGTCCAGGCCTTCGCGACCGGCTTCCCGACCACCCTGGCGCACCTCGGCGTGACGCTGGCCCTGCTGGCCGTCGGGGCGATCCTCTACGCCCTGTTCACGCCCTGGAAGGAAATCGCCCTGATCCGCGAGGGCAACGCCGCCGCCGCCGTGGCCTTCTCCGGCGTTCTTGTCGGCCTCGCGATTCCCCTCGCCGTCAGCCTCAGTGTCTCGACCTCGCTCAAGGATATCGCCCTGTGGGGTGTCGCCACCGTGGTGCTGCAGCTTCTCGCCTTCCGCATCGTGGACCTGCTGCTGACCGGACTGCCGCAACGCATCCGCGAGGGTGAGGTCGCCGCCGCGGTTCTGCTGGTCGGGGCCAAGCTGTCGACCGCCCTGATCCTCGCCGCCGCCCTGACGGGCTGAGGCCGTGGCCTTCCCGAGACCACCCGACTGGCTCGTCTATTCGCTGGTCGTCGGCGTGCTGGTCATCTGGTCGCTCCGGTTGCGCGAGAACGCGGACGCCCCCCCGGCGCCGCCGCCGCCCGACGAGGTCGAGGGCGCCCTGCTGGGTCCGATCACCCCCTTTGACCCCGCCGTCACGGTCAACGCCCCGGACATCCCGTTCCAGCCCGCCTCCGGCACCGCCTTCTCGATCTCGCGTGAGGGCCGCTGGGTCACGGCTCGCCATGTGGTCGAGGGATGCCGTCGGCCCGCCATCCTTGTCGGGGGCGGTCGCGCGATCGCTGCTGACGTGCGGCTGGCGCCCCGCGCCGATATCGCCGTCCTGTTGACGCGGGGCGGCCCGGACGCGGTTCCGGTGATGGCTTCTCACGGCCTTCGCGCCGGACAGCGCGGATTCCATCCCGGCTACCCCCAGGCGCGGGCGGGCGAGGTCGCCTCGCGCCTGCTGGGTCGCGAGACGCTCAGGGTGCGGGGTCGCGGCCAGCGCGATGAGCCGGTTCTCGCCTGGGCCGAGGTCGGCCGCACCGACGGTCTGGGCGGCACCCTCGCCGGCCTGTCAGGGGCGCCGGTGCTGGATCGCCAGGGCCGCGCCATCGGCGTCACCATCGCCGAAAGCCCGCGCCGCGGCCGCATCTACACCACCTCGCCCGACACCTTCGGCCCGGCCATCCGCGGGGTGCAGAAGGCCGACGAACCGCTCACCGGCCGCCTCGTCACCGTCGACAACTACGGACTGGTCGCCGACGACCTGCGCCGCGACCTGCGGGTCGCGCAGGTCGTGTGTCTGTCGGCCTGAGGCCTACCTCAGCCTGACCGAGTCGATGTTCAGGCTCGACAGCGGCACCACCTCGATATTCGGGTATTTCGCCCGCAGCGCGGTCAGGAACACCGAGGCGTCGCCGACGATGACCAGGCTGGCGCTCGAGGCGGGCAGATGTTCCGCCGCCGCGGCCCGGATGGCCTCCGGGGTCACGCCGTTCACATCGTCATCGTAGCTGGCCAGGTTGGTCAGTGGCAGGCCGTACAGCGCCAGATTGGCCACCAGACCACCCAGACCGTCGACGGTCTCGAGCTGACGTCCGAACGAGCCGATCAGGGTCGCGCGGCGCGGCGCCAGTTCGGCCTCGGTGGCGGTGGTCGCCGACAGGCGGGTGATCTCCGCCAGGATCAGCTCGGCGACCTCGGGCACGGCGTCATTCCGGGTCTGGGCCGAGGCCGTGAGGATGCCCTCGTCCTCGCGCACGCCGAGGCCCGAACCGGCCCCGTAGGACAGGCCGCGCTTGATCCGGATCTCCTGGTTCAGACGCGCCGAGAATCCGCCGCCCATCAGGGCGTTGCCGACCAGCAGGGGGAAATAGTCCTCGTCCGTGCGGGCGATGCCGCGCAGGGCCGCGACGACCGCTGCCTGACCGGCGCCGGGCTGGTCGATGACGATGATGCGCGGCGCGACCAGCGCCCCGGCCGGATCGTCGATCGTCGCCACGGTTCCCGCCGGATCGCGCCAGTCGCCGAACGCCTCCTCGGCCAGGGCGTAGGCCGCCTCGGGCGTGATGTCGCCGGAGAAGACCAGCGTCGCCTGACTGGGCCGGTAGCGGCCACCATGGAAGGCGACCAGATCGTCGCGGGTCAGGCCCGGAATGGTGCCGGGCGTGCCCGAGCCGGGCAGGGCGTAGGGCGCCTCGCCAAACACCGCGCGGGCGGCGGCCAGGTTGGACACCGGTCCGGGCTGCGACAGCTGGACCCGCAGGCCGTTCAGCGTCTGGGTTTTCTCGCGGTCCAGCTCCTCGGCGGCATAGGCCGGGTTGCGCACCACATCGGCCAGCAGCGCCATGGTCTGGGGGAAGACGTTCGACGGCGACGAGGCGAAGACATTGGTGAAGTCCACGCCGGCGCCCGCGCCGATATTCGCGCCCAGCCGCTCGATCTCGGTGGCGATTTCCGGGGCCGAACGGCTCTCGGTTCCCTGGGTCAGCAGCGATGCGGTGAAGTTGGCGACGCCCGCCTTGCCCGCCGGGTCGTCCGACGTGCCGGCGTTGAAGCTCAGCCGGGCGGAGACCAGCGGAAGGCCCGGTTTGCGGGCGACCAGCACCCGCATGCCGTTGGCCAGACGGCGCTCCGCCACCTGCGGCGTGGCGGCGTCGACCGCGGGACCCGGCTGCGGCAGCGGCGTGCGCTGGCCTTCCGGCAGCAGGGTCACCGGCTCGCCCGCGGGGGCCAGCGAGGCCAGGGTGATCGGCGCCGTGAACACCTCCTGCACCGGCGAGGCCGGATTTTCGTCATCGGCCTGCAGATAGCGCATGGCGATGGCGCGATCGTCGCGCAGATACTGGCGCGCCACCCGCTGCACATCGGCGACGGTCACGGCCTGGATATTGGCCACGTCGCGGTCCGCGCTGGACGGGTCGCCGGTCATGATCAGGGTGTAGCCCAGCGCGAAGGCCCGGCCATCGATGGTCTCCAGCCCGCGCAGGGCGCTGGCCACCAGCTCGGTCTTGGCCTCGGCCAGTTCGGCCTCGGTGACCGGCTCGTCCCGTATGCGGGCGACCTCGGCGCGCAGGGCGGCCAGGCCCTCGTCCGGCGTCCGGCCGGCGCTCATGATCGCCGAGGTGTTCAGCACCCCGACCTGCTGCTGCTGGCTGTTGGACGACGTGGCCGAGGTGGCGATCTGCTGGCGATAGACCAGCGACTGGTACAGCCGGCTCGACTCCCCGGTCGACAGGATGCCGTCCAGCACATCCAGCGCCGCCCGGTCGGGATGGTTGTAGGGCACGGTCGGCCAGGTGATCTGCACCATCGGCAGCGGCACGTTCGGACCATAGAAGGTCGCCTCGCGCGCCGTGCCGAAGCTCTCGGGCACATTGTTCACGGGCAGGGCACGATCGGGATTCTCGATGCCGCCGAAATACTGGTCGATCCAGCCGTCCAGCTGGGCCTGGTCGAAATTTCCGGCCACGATCAGATAGGCGTTGTCGGGCCGGTAGAAGGTCTCGTGGAAGCGCAGGACGTCGTCGATGGTCGCCGCGTCCAGATCGGCGATCGAGCCGATGCCCGGGCGGCGGTAGGGGCTGTCCTGGAAGATGAAGGCCTGGGAGTGCAGGCGCTGGAAGCGGCCATAGGGGGTCGACAGCACGCGCTGGCGGAACTCCTCCTTGACCACGTCGCGCTCGCTCTCGAACGAGGCCTCGTCAACGACCAGCGACCCCATCCGATCGGACTCGGCGAACAGCATCCGTTCCAGATGCTGGGCCGGCACGGTCTCATAGTAGTTGGTGAGGTCCAGTCCGGTGGAGGCGTTGTTGGTGCCGCCGACATCCTCGGTCAGGCGGTCGAAGGTCTCCTGCGGCAGGTTCCGCGTCGCCTTGAACATCAGGTGTTCGAACATGTGGGCGAAGCCGGACCGGCCTTCCGGATCGTCCTTGGCCCCGACCTTGTACCAGACCTGCACCGTGACATTGGACGTGCTCGTGTCGCGCGCCGTGAACACCCGTAGCCCGTTCGGCAGCGTCCGCTCGGCGAATCCCAGCGGCGGCACGACGATGGGCCCCGGAGCGGCGGCCCCTTCCGCGGCGGCGTTCGCGGCGTCCACCGCCAGTCGCGCTGCGACATCCGAGTCGGACATTGTGGCGCAGGCCGAAACACCCAGCATCAGGGCGGCGATCGAGGCGGCGGCGAACAGGCGGGACTTCATGGGGCACGGCTCCGGCACGCCCGGCGAAGGCGGGCGCGCGAACCCTATCAGGGCCGAAAGGCGGCGCACCTTACGGAGTCGTAATGAAGTGGCGCTCAGTCCAGCCGCAGCGCCTCGGCCAGCAGCCTCGCCTCGGCCGCCCGGCTCGAGCCGGCGCGCCAGGCCACCACGATCTCGCGGCGCGGGGCCTTCGCCGTGATCGGCCGCACCACCACGCCGGGCAGGTCCGCCAGCCCGGCCCGCACCGCCATCTCGGGCAGGAAGCTGACGCCCAGCCCGGCCGAGACCATCTGCACCAGCGTATGCAGGCTGGTCGCGGCGAAGACGTCCTCGCCGCGCGGCGGCTCGATGCCGAAGGCGGCGAGGGCGTGGTCGCGCAGGCAGTGGCCGTCCTCGAGCAGGATCAGATCCTCGGCCTTCAGCGAGCCCGCCGGGATCGGCCCGGTTCCGGCCAGCGGATGGCCGACCGGGGCGGCGGCCAGGATTTCGTCGTCGCCGATACGGGCATGGTCGATGCCGGGGGACGAATAGGGCAGGGCGATCACCGCCGCGTCCAGCTGTCCCGCCTTCAGCCCGGCGATCAGCCGCGGCGTCAGATCCTCGCGGATGAACAGCCGCAGCGCCGGCCATGCGGCCTTCACCCCCGGCAGCTTGGCCGGCAGCAGGAAGGGCGCAACCGTCGGGATGACGCCCAGCCGGAACCGCCCGGACAGCGGCTTGCCCGCATTGCGCGCCGCCTCGACCAGATCCTCGGTCCGGGCCAGCACGTCCTCGCCGCGCCGCACGGCCTCGGCCCCGACGGCGGTCAGCTGGATGTTTCCGCGCGTCCGCTCGACCACCGGTGCCCCGAGGATCTTCTCCAGCTCCTGCACCCCGGCGGACAGCGCGGGCTGGCTCACATGCGCCGCCTCCGCCGCCCGGCTGAACGAGGCGTGTTCGGCCAGAAGCTTGAGATACTGGAGCTGGCGCAGGGTGGGGAGCATGGCCGACATATAGGCGTCCGCTATCGTTTGGCCAAAGGCAATCGAGCAGCCTTATGCTGTGGGCGGTGGCGGGTTCATCACAACGAGCACAACGGGGTCACAACGGACGCAACGGGTTCCGGGGTCGGTCAATCAAGGCGGCGAAGCCGCGATCTCATGACCCCGGGAGAATCCGCGACTGAGGACCCTTTACCGGTCCCGTCGTGTCCGTTGTGCCTTTCGTTGTGTCCGTCGTGATGAACCTTTCAGTCCACTAGGCGGCCGCCGCCCCGAACTCTTCCTTCAGGGTCAGGTCAAACCGGTCGTTGTTCATGACCTTGGTCCAGGCCTTGACGAAGTCCTTGACGAACTTCTCTCCGGCATCGGCCGAGGCATAGACCTCCGCCAGCGCCCGCAGCTGGGAGTTGGAGCCGAACACCAGATCGGTGCGCGTCGCCGTCCAGCGCTGTTCGCCCGTCAGGCGATCCGAGCCGACGAAGGTCTCGTCGCCGCTGTCGTCGACCTGTTTCCAGCCCGTCCGCATGTCCAGCAGATTGACGAAGAAGTCGTTGGTCAGCTGGCCCGGCCGATCGGTGAACACGCCATGCTTCGACCCGCCGTGGTTGGCGCCGATGACCCGCAGGCCACCGACCAGCACCGTCA
>NZ_DDRM01000025.1:3575-4193 GCF_002343105.1 Brevundimonas sp. UBA2416 | reverse complement strand
ACGCCATGCTTCGACCCGCCGTGGTTGGCGCCGATGACCCGCAGGCCACCGACCAGCACCGTCATCTCCGGGGCCGTCAGACCGAGCAGCTGCGCCCGGTCGATCAGCAGCTCCTCGGTCGGGACATTGTACCGGACCTGCAGATAATTGCGGAAACCGTCGGCCTTGGGCTCCAGCACCGCAAAGCCTTCGACATCGGTCTGGTCCTGGCTGGCGTCCGTCCGGCCCGGGGTGAATTCCACCTCGATCGCATGGCCGCCGGCCTTCGCCGCCTTTTCGACGCCGACGCAGCCGCCCAGCACGATCAGGTCGGCGATCGAGACGATCCGCTCGCCGTCGAAATCGCCCTTGATGGCCTCATAGACCTCCAGCACATGGGCGAGCTTCGCGGGCTGGTTGACGTCCCACGAGCGTTGCGGCTCGAGCCGCAGCCGGCCGCCATTGGCCCCGCCGCGGTGGTCGGACCCGCGATAGGTCGCTGCCGCCGCCCAGGCGGTCGAAACCAGATCGGCCACCGTCAGGGTCGAGGCCGCGATCTGCTCCTTCAGCGCACTGATGTCGTCGGCGGTCAGGTCCGGGCCGGTCTGCGCCGGAATCGGGTCCTGCCAGATCAGGTCC
>NZ_DDRM01000025.1:2539-3384 GCF_002343105.1 Brevundimonas sp. UBA2416 | reverse complement strand
AGCTTGAACCAGGCGCGGGCGAAGGCGTCGCCGAAATAGGCCGGATTGGCGCGGAATTTCTCCATCACCTTGCGGTATTCCGGGTCGATCTTCATCGCCATGTCGGCGGTGGTCATCATGGTCGGCACCCGCTTGCCCGGCGTATGGGCGGCGGGTGCGAGGGTGTCGGCGGGGTCGCCGACGGGGTGCCACTGTTTGGCTCCGGCCGGGCTGCGGGTCAGCTCGTACTCATGGTCCAGCAGCATGTCGAAATAGGTCATGTCCCACTGGATCGGCGTGGGCGTCCAGGCGCCCTCGATGCCCGAGGTGATGGTGTCGTCGCCCATCCCGCTGGCATGGCCCGAGATCCAGCCCATGCCCTGCTGGGCGATGTCGGCCCCCTCGGGCGAGACGCCGACCTTGGACGCGTCGCCCGCGCCATGGGCCTTGCCGAAGGTGTGGCCACCCACCGTCAGGGCCACCGTCTCCTCGTCATTCATGCCCATGCGGGCGAAGGTCTCGCGGATGTCGCGGGCCGACTGCAGGGCGTCCGGCACGCCGCCCGGGCCCTCGGGGTTCACATAGATCAGACCCATCTGGATCGCAGCCAGCGGGCTTTCCAGCGCCATTTCCTTGTCGGGCTGGATGCGGGTCTCATTGCCCTCTTCGCCGACCCATTTCTCTTCCGTGCCCCAGTAGACGTCCTTCTCGGGTTCCCAGACGTCGGCCCGGCCGCCGCCGAAGCCGAAGGTCGGCCCGCCCATGCTCTCGATGGCGACATTGCCGGCCAGGATCATCAGATCGGCCCAGGACAGGCTGGCCCCGTATTTCTGCTTGATCGGCCACAGCAGGCGGCGCGCCTTGTC
>NZ_DDRM01000025.1:2094-2259 GCF_002343105.1 Brevundimonas sp. UBA2416 | reverse complement strand
CCAGGGCTGGCTGTCGGTCATCAGGGCGGTCAGGTCACGTTTGACGGCGGCATAGTCCAGCGACTTGAAGGCCTTGGCGTAGTTGAAGCCGTCGCCCATCGGGTCGCCGGTCCGGCCCTGCTGGTGCAGGATGTCCACGGCGATCTGGTTGGGCCACCAGTCGCG
>NZ_DDRM01000025.1:1397-1939 GCF_002343105.1 Brevundimonas sp. UBA2416 | reverse complement strand
GGCCACCAGTCGCGGTTGGTGCGGCCGATCAGGGACCGCAGCGCGGCCTTTTCCTTCTTCGGATCATTGAGGGGGCTGGGTCCGCCGGCGTGTCCGTCCATGGTGTCCTCCTGCTGCGTCTTGGCGCGATTGGAACCGAGCCTAGACTGTTCGCCTCAGGAGGGAAAATCGATAAACCCTGTCATCAGCAACAGGAAAATCTATGGCAGATCTTGAACCCCGCTCATCCCCGCGCGCCCTTCGGGTCGCCGGGATGAGCGGATCGGGGAACCCTTACGCCACCGCCCCCTGTTCCATCATGAAGGCGTTCAGCTTGTTGCCGTCNNTCGCGGAAATAGGCGGCGTAGAAGGCATCCCCGCGCGGTCCCGGCGGTCCTTCGCAGGTTCCGCCATGGGCCAGGGCGATCTCGTGCAGCCGATGGATCTGCTCGCGCGAGCTCGCCTCCAGCGCCACCATCACCCCATTGCCGACACTCGCCGCCTGTCCGTCGAACGGCTTCGTCAGACCGATCCCGGCCCCGCCGCCCGGCGTGCCCCAGGCG
>NZ_DDRM01000025.1:506-1256 GCF_002343105.1 Brevundimonas sp. UBA2416 | reverse complement strand
GCCGCCCGGCGTGCCCCAGGCGATCGCCCCCGGCCACTCCATCATCCGCGACGTCCCCATCTCGGCGGCGATCGCGTCGTAGAATTTCGCCGCCCGCTCGAGGTCGTTGGTGCCCAGCGTCACATAGCCGATCATTTGGAAGCCCTCCCTTTGAGGGCAACTGAACACGAACAAATCAGGAACGTCAACCGTTGGCCAGCCACCGCATCCGGCACGCCATCATCGCCGTCTCGCCCAGCCGGTCGACCAGACGCCAGTTGACCACCGCCCCGATCGGCGCGCCGACCACGGGGATCAGCTGCATCAGCTTGGCCAGGTCGATGTAGTCCCGGTACTCGATCTGGAACCGCCGCCAGTCGTATTCGGTGATCGCCTCCGGCTGATCCACGCCCGCGATCCAGCGCTCCAGCTGGGCCAGGGCGTCGGGCCGCCGCTTCGCGCTGGCGAAGGCCAGGTGGAAGATGTGCAGCAGGAACAGCCGTTCGCGCACCGTGTCGCCGCCCCACCCATAGGCGCCGACGACATCACCCAGCATCCGCACCTTGATCGCCATCAGGGCCGGGAAGTCCGCCGCCGCCAGCACAAAGCCGCCTGCCCCCGCGACACCGCCCTCGACGCTGGCCGTGGTGCGATACGTCCTGATCATCGACCGCGCCCGCAGCTCCCGCGCCGCCAGCGAACCGTCGGCCATGGGTCGGGCCGGGATCAGGTCCGAGCCGAACAATATCCCCCGGGTCATCGCCTCGACGC
>NZ_DDRM01000025.1:0-407 GCF_002343105.1 Brevundimonas sp. UBA2416 | reverse complement strand
TCCCCCGGGTCATCGCCTCGACGCCCGAGGTGATGATCGCGTGGACCCGTTCCGGGATGACCCTGTTGATCCGCTCCTGCGTCCCGCGCGTGGCCTTGTCCCACAGGCCGGGCGGCTTCAGCACCTTCGCCCGCCAGGCCGCGACCTCGGCCCGCACCGTGGCCTCGTCGACGACCGTGATCAGGTCGTCCGGCGTGTCCTCGGCGGCGATGATCTCGGGCAGGCTGGCCATGACGGCTCCGGGTGACGCGGGGTTACGGTTGCAGGCGAAAGCGCACGGGTCTAGACCGCCGCCAACGCTTTCCCTCCCCACCCATATACGGCCTCAACCGGCGCGAAGCGCGGCAGGCTACCGGAGAACAAATATGGCTCGCGCGAAGATCGCCCTTATCGGCGCCGGCATGATC
>NZ_DDRM01000033.1:0-16740 GCF_002343105.1 Brevundimonas sp. UBA2416 | reverse complement strand
GCGGAGTCGGCGGCGCCGGGGCCCCCGGCGTCGTCTGGCTGGTCGCGGTCGGATGAGCCGCGCCATGAGCCTTTCGCCAGAGCGCCTGGACCCGTGGCTGCTGGACGAGGAGGCCTGGGACAGCCCCGGCCGCCTCACCGACGCCGACCTGTTCGCCCATGCCAGCCCCGGCTGGCGTCGCGGCAACGCCCCCCTTGAAGACCCGGAGGATGACCGATGAGCGCTTCATCGACCCCCGCCGCGCCGCTGCTGGCCGAAGGCCGGTGGCTGTGGCGCAGGCTTTATGTGTTCGCGACCAGCGGAGCGGCCTGGCTGCTGCTCGACCGTTTGATCACCGGTGTGCCGCCCGAGGCCGCGCCGCGGCTGGCGCAGGGGTTGATGGCCCTGCTGGCGCTGGTGCTGGTTCTGTATCTGGTGGCGCCGTCGGCCCAGCAGCTGATCGCGACCCTGGCGGTGCTGCGGCCCCGGATCGGCGGGGAGGACCGGCCATGAGCTTTCGCCTGTCTGAACGATCGATCAAACGGCTGGCCGGTGTTCATCCTCGACTGGTCGCCCTGGTTCGCGAGGCCGCGGCGCTGAGCCCGGTGGAGTTCATGGTGACCGAGGGTCTGCGTACGCCAGAGCGTCAGGCAGCACTGGTCCGGGCCGGGGCCAGCCGGACGAAGCGGTCGCGTCACCTGACCGGTCACGCGGTTGATGTCGCAGCCCTGGTCGATGGTCAGGTGCGGTGGGACTGGCCGCTGTATCCGCGGATTGCGGCGGCGTTCAAGGCGGCGGCTGCGCGACAGGGGACCGCGATGGTCTGGGGCGGCGACTGGACCAGCCTGAGGGACGGACCGCATTTCGAGCTGGACCGGCAGGTGTTCCCGTGAGGACGCCGGCGGTTCTGCGCACCCTGACGCCGTTGGGATGGGCAGTGGTCGTGGTGGGGGTTTCGACCATGGCCCTGATCGGCCTGGGCGCGCTGGGATTCCGCTGGGATCCGCTGGGGCTGACCGGGCGGCGGTTGGAGGCGGCAGAGGCCGGAGCGTCGACGGCCATTGCAGACGCCGACGCGCGTCGCCTCCAGGTCGAGGGCGCTGCGGACCAGATCCGGCGTCTCGACGAACTTCATCAACAGACCGTGGCGGTCGCGCGGGAGACCGCACGGGCCGCGACGCAGGCAAGGAGCGCCCATGATGCTGAAACCCCGCTGGACCCGGATCGCGCTGCTCGCCTTGCCGGGCATGACCGCGAGCTGTGCCGTCTCGCTCCCGCCGTCTGTGGAGCCCCCGCGGCTGACCCTGCCGGGTCAGGCGACGACGCCCTGCGTGCTCGAGCGCCTGCCCGTGACTCCGACCCAGGCCGATCTTGAGATCGCCTATATGGAACGGGGCGCGCGTCTGGTCGCCTGTGAGAGCGCCAGGGCGTCTGCGGTAGAGACCTTGATGGCCGAGCGGGCGTTGCAGGATCGATGGAGGCGCGAGACCGACGGCCGGCGCAGGCCGCCGATCTGGCCGTGGTAGAAGACAGCTCACGCCTTGCGGACTGACGGCGGAATCCCGGCCCGGCAAACCCGACCGGCACGACCTGCCGACCACCCGGCAGAACATGCCTGGCCTTGGCAGGTTCTGCCCGGCAGATCAGAAGCTGCGGAAGAAAATAGTCCATAAAATCAACGGCAGGCGTTCCGGGTTGCGCCTCTGATCCGTGGCTTCGTCCTTGCTGAACAGAACCCGAGCAGAACGCTCCTGACCGCCAAAACGGCGTCAGACATGTCGAAGACAAGAGGACAGCCAAAATGGCTAACAGCATCAACACGAACGTCGGCGCCATGGTTGCGCTGCAGAACCTGAACGCGACGGGCCGCGACCTGAAGGTCACGCAGGACCGTGTCAGCACCGGTCTGAAGGTCGGTTCCGCCAAGGACAATGGCGCGATCTGGGCCATCTCCCAGAATCAAAAAGCCAACATGGGCGTGCTCAACGCCACCCGTAACGCGCTGCAGCGGACCATGTCTGTCAATGACGTGGGTCTGGCCGCCGGCGAAACCATCATGGACGCCCTGCGTCAGATGAAGGAACTCGCCGCCGGTCCGGCAAGCGCCGCCCGGGACGCCGATCTCGCAGCCCTGCGGACCGAAGTGGTCGCTGCCCAGGCCGCAGCGGTGTTCGATGGCACGGCCGCCCTGAGCGGACTGACCCTGACCATCGCCGCCGCGCCCACCGCCGGCCAGATCGATGCGGACATCGCCTCCGCGATCACCGCCCTGCAGGCGCTCGGCACCTCGGCCAAGTCGACCGAGCGGTCGCTGGTCTTCAACGACAAGCTCCAGGACGCCATCGAGTCCGGCATCGGCAACCTCATCGACGCCGACCTGGCCAAGGAAAGCGCCCGCCTGACGGCCCTGCAGACCAAGCAGCAGCTGGGCGTACAGGCGCTGTCGATCGCCAACCAGTCGGGCTCGATCCTGCTCGGCCTGTTCCGCAACTAGGTCCGGGAGCGCTCCCGACCTCGTCAACCCGAGGGCTCACCGGCCCCGGCCGGTCAAGCGATCAAACGAAGGGCCCCCGCGCGCGCGGGGGCCCTTTGTCGATGTGACGCTGGTTGGATTCCACGGGGACGATCCGGCCCGGCGCGCCGAAATTCTGCTCCCCCCGGGGCCGGCGCGCGCCGGTTCAGCGCCCCGGAGGCTGGCCATGTCGAGGGCCGGAGACCGGCACGACCTGCCGACCACCCGGCAAATACTGCCCGAAGCCCGGCAGATTATGCCGGGCCAATAACGTGATGAACAAGAACTAACGTAGCAATTTCAATGGTGGTCGCTCTGGCACGGGGGGGCGCCTGATGGCTCCGTCCTTGCTTGTACCTCAGCGGGCAGAATGCTCCCGACCGCCAAAACGGCGTCGGACATGTCGAAGACAAAAAAGGACAGCCAAAATGGCTAACAGCATCAACACGAATGTCGGCGCTCTCGTTGCGCTGCAGAACCTGAACCAGACGAGCCGCGATCTGGCAGTCACGCAAAACCGCGTGAACACCGGCCAGAAGGTTTCGTCGGCCAAGGACAACGGGGCCATCTGGGCCACCGCTCAAAACCAAAAAGCCAACATGCAGGTGCTCAACACCACCCGCAACACGCTGCAGCGGACCCAGTCCGTGAACGACGTGGGTCTGGCTGCCGGCGACACCATCATGGACGCCCTGCGTCAGATGAAGGAACTCGCCGCCGGTCCGGTCAGCACGGCTCGCGACGCCGACCTGAACGCTCTGAAAGCCGAAGTGGCCGCTGCCAAGGCGGCGGCGGTGTTCGACGGCACGGACGCCCTGGCGTCCCTGACCATGACCTTCGCCGCTACCCCGACCGCGCTTGAAATCGATACGGCCATGACGGCCGCTATCGGCGCCTTGCAGACCCTCGGCACCTCGTCGAAGTCGACGGAGCGTTCGCTGGCCTTCAACGACAAGCTCCAGGACGCCCTGGAAGCCGGTATCGGCAACCTCGTCGACGCCGACCTGGCCAAGGAAAGCGCCCGCCTGACGGCTCTGCAGACCAAGCAGCAGCTGGGCGTGCAGGCGCTGTCGATCGCCAACCAGTCGAGCTCCATCCTCCTCGGCCTGTTCCGTTAATCGAACAGGGATGAGGGCGGGGTCGTTCGCGGCCCCGCCCGCGCCGAAAACCTGAGCAGAACGCTCCCGGCAGCCAAAACGGCGTCGGAAATGTCGAAGACAAAAGGAAAGTCAAAATGGCTAACAGTATCAACACGAACGTCGGCGCCCTGGTGGCGCTGCAGAACCTGAACCAGACGAGCCGCGAACTGGCTGTCACGCAAAATCGCGTGAACACCGGCCAGAAGGTCTCGTCGGCCAAGGACAATGGCGCGATCTGGGCCACTGCCCAGAACCAGAAAGCCAACATGCAGGTGCTCAACACCACCCGCAACTCGCTCCAGCGGACCCAGTCGATCAATGACGTGGGCCTGGCTGCCGGCGACACCATCATGGACGCCCTGCGTCAGATGAAGGAACTCGCCGCCGGTCCGGCCAGCACGGCTCGCGACGCCGACCTCGCCGCCCTGCGGACCGAAGTCGTCGCTGCCCAGGCCGCGGCTGTCTTCGACGGCACGGCCGCCCTCAGCGGTCTGACCCTGACCATCGCTGCGGCCCCCACGGCCGGTCAGATCGATGCGGATATCGCCTCGGCGATTTCCGCCCTGCAGACCCTCGGCACTTCGTCCAAGTCGACGGAGCGTTCGCTGGCCTTCAACGACAAGCTCCAGGACGCCCTGGAAGCCGGTATCGGCAACCTGGTCGATGCCGACCTGGCCAAGGAAAGCGCCCGCCTGACGGCTCTGCAGACCAAGCAGCAGCTGGGCGTGCAGGCGCTGTCGATCGCCAACCAGTCGAGCTCCATCCTGCTCGGCCTGTTCCGCTAACACCGGGGAAGGGGACGGAGCCGCACGCGGCTCCGTCCCGCTTCTCCATCGCATATAACCGGGAGACGTCGGCCTAGTCGCCGGCGTTCAGGAGATGAATGCAGATGCAACCATAAGAGCGGTTGCGGCCGTCAAAGCCGAAACACCGCTGCAGTCCGGAGCCGACCATGGATCCAGTTCCAGAAATGCTGAAGACGCCGAACGCCAGGCCCGTTACCGGCTGGTGATCGAGCAGGGCCCCCGTGCGGGGTCTTTCGTCTACAAGACGCTGGACCGGGAGACCGGTGAGATCGTGCGGCAGCTGCCGAGCGAAGAGGTTCTGAAGTTGAGGGAACGCGACGACTACGGTGTCGGCGCGGTCATCAACACGACCGCCTGAACCGTCAGTCAGGACGGATTGTACCCGGGCCGCAGCCGCGCGCCCGGTCATCTTGCGTTAACCATACGCTCACGACTCGCCCCATAATCTGCCGTTGAACCGACCCGGGGCCGAATGCCATGACGAACAGCGTCCACTCCAACGCGTCAGCGCTTATCGCGCTGCAAAACCTGAATCAGATCAGTGACCGGATGGCGGCGACCCAGAACCGTATCAGCACGGGTCTGAAGGTTGGAGGAGCCAAGGACAACTCGGCCGTATGGGCGATCGCCCAGAACCAGCGGGCCGATCTCGGCGCCCTTGCTGCGGTGAAAACCAGTCTGGACCGCGCCACCTCGCTGGCGGATGTGACCCTGGCGGCCGGTGAGGCGATTTCCGATCTGATCATCCAGATGCGCCAGAAGGCCGTCGCCGCGTCTGACCTGTCCCAGACGCCCGAATCCCGGGCCGCGTACAATGACGATTTCCAGAGCCTCGTGCGGTCGGTGCAGCAGTTCGCCGACAGCGCCTCGTTTGACGGGGTGAACCTTCTGGACAACTCCCTGGCGGCCTCGCTCGACTTTCTCGCCAATGTCGATGCGGTCGACACCATCTCGATCGACCCGCACAACTTCACCGAGGCCGGTCTGGGCCTCAATACCCAGAACCTGCTTTCGTCGGCTGCCGCGGCGACCGCGCTCGGGGTCATCGATACGGCTCTGGCGACGGTGAACTCCGGCCTGGCCTCGCTCGGAGCGCAGGCAAAGCAGATCGAGACGCACAACGTCTTCGTCTCGAAACTGATGGATTCGCTTGAAACCGGCATTGGCAAGCTGGTCGATGCCGACCTGGCGAAGGAAAGCGCACGCCTTCAGGCGCTGCAGGTGCAGCAACAACTGGGCGCCCAGGCGCTCGGGATCGCGAACCAGGCGCCGCAGATCATCCTGTCGCTGTTCCGGAACTAGGCCGGTCGGCGAATACCAGCGGGACCGATCTGAATGGCGGCGGGCCGTCGCCGCGTCCCGATACCGTACAGCGAGAGCAATGATTTCAAGGCATTGACGAAGGCGATCTTCACAGCGTCCTCCTCATCCAGCGCGCCGTTAACGGGTGCGCAAGATCATTGTTCCCTGAGTCGCGTTCAAAGTCGCTCCGCAGCCGGACGTTAAGCGCCCGTTACGGTTGGCGCGTCACAATGACGGCCAGGAGCCGCCTGTGATCAACAACAGTTATCTACTGGGCCTGTATGGCGCGTCGGCGGATACGATATCTGCGTTCGCCAACGCCTCGTCGGGCGTGACGACACGCAAAACCCAGCCCACCGCGCCCTGGGTCAAGGACGCCACGGCGTCCGAAGCCAATGCGATCGTTCGCGCTGCGCTCTCGGGGCGCCGGTTGATCAACGAATCCGCCGCCCAGCTCGATGTCGCCGGCGCGTCTTCGGACTACCGCAAATTGTTTGCGCTCTATCAGGGGCTCAGCTCCCTCTCGGCGCTGGCGTCCCGTGCAGACGACCGAGGCGTTGGAACCAGCGAGGCGGCCCTGATCCGCAAGCGGTTTGACGCGGGCCTGACGGAAGTCAGCGACTACCTGAAAACCTCCAAATTCGCTGACCTGCGCATGGTGCAGGGCGTTTCGACCGTGACGGCCAAGACAACCGCGGCCGTGGCGAGAGACGGGACCCGCATTGTCACCGCCGCGGTCCATGAGGGCTCGCTGACCTCCACGGTGGACGGGTTCGCGGGCGAGGTTGCGTTCGACATCACCGTCTCGACCATCAATGGAGACAAGCTTGTCTCGATCGATCTGGCCGATATGGGAGCGGAGACCCGCACCCTCGACAACGTCATCGGCCATATCAACGGCAAGCTCGAGGCCGCAGAGGTTTCGACCCGGTTCAGCCGGGAGAATATCACCGGCGAGCCCCGCACCATCAAGGTGGGGACCAAGACCGTGACCCTGCCGGCGCGGGCGGACCAGTGGGCGCTTGTGATCCAGGGGACCAGCGTCGAGACGGTGCGGTTCGACGCGGCGGCGAAATCGGACGCCGTCTACGTCGTCCAGGCCGCGGGGGCCGACGGCCGTGGCGAGTTGTTGAAATTCCAGAGCGACGGGGGTTCCGCGCCGGAGCCCACGCAACCCGGCGGACAAACCGGCTGGGTGGCCGGGCGCGCCGCCCAGACAGCCCTGCCCAAGGGGGTTGAGACGGTTCGGGCCAGCGCGGTCGCGGCGGACGGCTCGCTTTGGATGGTCGCCGACATTGAGTCCGCGGCCGGCGAGCAGCCGATCAAGGGCGAGCGTGACGTGGCCCTGATGAAGTTCGACACCTCGGGCCGACTGGTGGCGACGCGGATGCTCGGCGCTGCGGATCAGGCCAGCGGCTACGCCATCGCCATCGCCGCGGACGGGCGGGTGGCGGTCGCGGGGTCGGTGACGGGCGCTCTCGAGCCGGGCGTCAGGGTGACGGACGCTGCACTGGCGGACAGTTTCGTCACGGTCTTTGACGGCGCCGGCGAGGAGTTGTGGACGCAGCGGCGCGGCGCCCGGGCGGCGGATGAGGCCACCAGCGTGGCCTTCGGGGCCGACGGCGTGGTCTATGTCGCCGGCCGTTCGAAATCCTCCATGCCGGCAGCCGCCGCCCTCGGCGGCTGGGACGGTTATCTCCAGGGCTTTACGGCGACGCAGGCGCACAGTCTGGCGCCGTTCACGGCCGTCGCGACGTCCATCAGCCAGTTCGGAACGGCCGGCGACGACAGCGTCAAGGCCATGACCGTCGAGGGTTCGTCGATCTACACCGCCGGGGTCGAGGATGGTCGCGTGGTGGTGCGCCATTACACGCCCGGCGACGGCGGCGCTCCGACTCTTGCGGCGACGCGGGACCTGGGGGCCGCCAACGGGGATGTGACCGGGATCGCCGTGTCCGGCGGCCGGGTGATCCTGAGCGGAACGACCCGCAACGCGGCCCTGGACATCGGCACGGTGAACACCGCCCACTCGGGCGGCGCCGACGCCTGGGTCGCCGCCCTTGAAGCGGATCTGTCCGTCAGCGCCGCTGACCGGCTGACCTATGTCGGCGGGGCCGGCGACGACAGCGCCGCCGACGTCAAGGTGCACGAGGGGAAGGTCTGGCTCACGGGCCTGGCTGACCGGCCGACGGACGCCGGCGAGGATGATCCGAGGCAGGGCTATCTCACCCGGCTCGATCCGCTGACGGGGGTGATCGAATGGACCCGGACCTGGCCGGGCGCGGGGCAGCAGGCGTCGCCCATGAGCCTGGCCGTCGCCAGCGGCGGCGCCAGCGTGCTGGATCGGCTCGGCCTGCCCCAGGGGCTGGTTTCAACAGGCGACTCCAAGGCTCTGACCGATGTGACGGCCTTGCGGCCGGGCGACCGGTTTTACGTTTCGCCGGCTGACGGCAGCCGGGCCAGAGCCGTGACCATCGACGCCAGGGACACGCTCCAGACGCTGGCTCGAAAAATCGAACAGGCCTCCTTCGGCCAGTTGACCGTCACGGTCGTGACGGATCCCCTGAAATCCGGCGAGACCGCGCTCTCCTCCGGGAACCGATTGCAGCGTCTTTCGATCACGCCGCGGTCCGGACGCGAGGGGGCGGTGTTGTCGAGCGGCGAACCCGGTCGCGACGCCCTGGCGGGGCTGGGCCTGTCCCCGGGGATTGTCGCTCCGAGGGCAGGCAAGGACGACCTCAAGATCTTCGCGCTGAATCTCCCGCCGACCCTTTCGCTGTCCGGGACGGACGCGATAAAATCGACAAGCGAACTGCTGACGGCCGCCATGAAGGCCGTGCGCGACGCCTACCGGGCCCTGTCGCCGGAGGCCAAGAAGCCGGTCATCACGGGCGCCGCGCCAGCCTATCTTACGGCACAGCTTGCCAACTACCAGGCGGCGCTCGCCCGCCTCGGCGGATAGGTCTTTACCGACGAAGGTCGTTGACGTGGAAGGGCCGGGCGGGGTTATTGGAGGCTCCATCCCCGCGAGCACTGCATGCCCCAGGACAATCGTCTTTTCATCGCTATCGGCGCCGGTCTGGCGGTCGTCGCGGCCGTGGTGATCGCCCTGATCTTCAGCGCAGGTCGGGAGCGAAATCCTGCGCCCCCGCCGGCGGCGCAGGGTGGACTGACGGTTGATGTCGCCGACGCGCCCGAACTGAACACGACGCGCGAACTGCGCTGCTTCGTCGACGGCCAGTACGTCGGCCTGGCCACCCTGTCAGACTGCGCGCGGCGCAATGGCGTGGCGACTGACGCGCTCGACGTCGGTATCGACGAGACCGGCGCCCTCGCGGCCGCCCCGACCGCCGCCTTCGCCCCGCCGCCCAGCGCTCCGCCGGTCGAGCTGACCGAGGCCGAACAGGCGCCGCTGCCCGAGCAGCAGCCCACGACCCAGCCGTCGGTGCAGCCAGCGTCCGGATCCGCCTGTTTGCGTCACACGGGATCGGACTGGCGTTCGCTGTCGTCGAACATGAGTTTGAACGCCTGCGTCCAGGCGTTGTACTCGGGCACCTGTGTGCGGCCGGGCGAGGCGCTGTACGGCCGCTGGGGTGACGTCACCCTCCGGCTGGTGCCCCGTCGGGTCGAGCAATCGAACGACAACAGCCGGTTCCGGACCCTGGCCGAGCAGGACCGAAGCTGCACATTCCCGGGGCTGCGCTGATGAAATACGTCGCAATCATAACGTTCGCCGCCGGCGCTGTTGCGCTCGCAGCCTGCGAGAAGGCCGTCGAAGCGCCGTTTGACCCGGGCGTCTGCTATGCCGTGGAAGTCGGAGCCGAAGGCGAGGCGCCGCGGTTCAACAAGGTGGCGGACAACCAGCCGCAGATCGAGTTCTGCGCAGCGCGACTGGAGGAGGTCCGCCTGCGGTTCCTGCGACTGGGGGGATCGCGTCAGGAAATCACGGGCTCTTACCAGGGTCAGTTCATCTTCATCGACCGTGGCGGCGTGTGGTATTCCCAGACCCTGGACGGCGGACGGTTCAACGCCATGGCCCGGACGGGCGACGGGCGTCTGGCCATGCCCGGCGCAATCCAGCGGGCGATCGACGGCACCCCGATCGCCGTCTCGGCCAATCGCGAGCCGGATCCGACGGCGCCGCCCGCGCCCTAGACGGAGCGGAACAAACGTGGAACAACGCGTTCCTGTGGATGGTGGCGACAAAGCAGACCCGCAGGGCCCGAAAGCGCGCTAGGCCCGGACAACAGACAATCGGCTCCGAACAGCGCGAAGCGCGGCGGGCCAGAACGAAGAAGGAGCTCGGCGATGGCGGGCAGCGTCAACAAGGTCATTCTGGTCGGCAATCTGGGCAAGGACCCGGAAATCCGCACTCTCAACTCGGGCGAACGGGTGGCCAACCTGTCCCTCGCCACCTCGGAGCAGTGGCGCGACAAGGCCACCGGCGAGCGCAAGGAAAAGACCGAGTGGCATCGGGTGGTCATCTTCAACGAGAACATCGTCAAGGTGGCCGAGAACTATCTGAAGAAGGGCTCGACCGTTTACATCGAGGGCTCGCTGCAGACCCGGAAATACGAGCAGGCCGGGGTCGAGAAATACACCACGGAGATCGTGCTGCAGAAGTTCCGCGGCGAACTGACCATGCTGGGCGGACGCAGCGACAGCGCCGGCGGCGGGGCCTCGCGCGGGGGCGATGACGACTATTCCTCGGGCTTCTCCACCGGCGGCGCCAACAAGCCCAGCGGTCCAAAGGAAAGCTACGACCTGAACGACGACATTCCGTTCTAGGTCGAGCCGACGCATCGCAGTCAGAAATGCCCTGAGCGCCGCGGCCTTCGGCGGCGCGCCACAGTCAGAAATGCAAAGTGTCGCCGTACGCGCTCGCGTGCGGCGGCCGTGCGCGTTAAGCCGGGCGGGTGACCACTCCTGACAAGCCGCATAGTCCGCTCTCGCTGGTCGAGATCCTCGCCATCATCGCGGTGGTGGTGATCTGGGGCGTGAACAATGCGGCGGCCAAATTCGGGACAGAGACCCTGCCGCCGCTGCTGATGGCGGCGCTCAGATTCGCCATCGCCGCGGCCTGTCTGATCCCGTTTGTCAGGCCGCCGTTCCCCAATTGGAAAAGCCTGCTGATCATCGTCGGCCTGGGCGGGCCGATCCATTACGGTCTGATCTATCTGGCCTTCTGGCTGGCGAACGACGTCAGTCCGGTGTCGGTCGCTGCACAGTTGTGGGTGCCGTTCACGGCCCTGTTCGCCTTCCTGCTGCTGGGTGAACGGCTGTCACGGTTTGCGCTCGCCGGCATGGGCGTGGCTTTCCTCGGGGTCGCCTGGATGACGCTGGACCCCCACGCCATCGAGGACTGGAAGGGCATTCTGGCGGGCATCGGCGCGGCGGGGGCCTGGGCCCTGACCACGGTCGTGGCGCGACGGACGACCTCGATCCCGCCATTGAAAATGCAGGGCCTGCTGTCGCTGGTGGCCTTGCCGTCGCTGGCCTTCGCCTCGGCGCTGTTCGAACAGGGCCAATGGGAGGCCGTGCAGCAGGCCGATGCCCTTGTCTGGGCCTGCGTGATCTGGGCCGGACTGGTGTCGTCGGTGCTGGCGACGACGATGGTCTTCTGGCTGGTGCAGAAGCGCGAGGCGGGGCGGGTGACGCCCTATCTGCTGGCCACGCCGGTGGTCTCCATCCTGATCGGCTGGGGGTTCATGGGCGACGTGCTGACGCCGCAGATCCTCGTCGGGGCCGCCCTGACAATGGGCGGCGTCGCGATCGTGGCCTTGGCCGAGCGCGGACTGAGGGCGGGCGCCGCCAAGGGCTGATCGCAAACAAAAAGGCCCGGACGCTTTCGCGGCCGGGCCTCCCTGCAGAATGTTGTCGAACCTAGAGGCCGGGCAGTTTGAAGCCCGTGTCGCGGCGCGGCGTGATGGAGATGCCGGCGCGACCTCCGGTCAGGGCCTGGACGCGGGCGTATTCGCTCGCCGCATCGACATTGACGGCGCCTTCAGAGGTCTGGATGGCCGTGGGCGCCTGGCTCGCGGCATCGTCGCGGCGCCAGAACATGATGCGGTTGGCCCAGCTCTCTTCCTTGTGCGCCAGGTCGCCGAACTCATCGTCCACGACATAGCGGGCGAGGGGGTCAGCGCGGTCGCCGCCGGCCTGGGCCACCAGGGCCTGTTCGCCTTCCGACCGCGTTACGGCCTGACGCTGGCCGAGCAGAATCTGGCGGGCGGCGGATTCGGGCGCGAGTTCCTGAGGCCGCGGCTGGCCCGGCGCCGGCGGGCGCAGGCCGTACTCCGGCGGAACGGTCAGGGGCGCGGTCGAAACGGTCAGAAACTCGTCCGGCGTGATCTTGTTCAGGCCCACGCCGGTGCGGAGACCGGAGCAGGCGCCCAGGGCGAAGGCGGAGGTCGTGAGGGTCAGAACGGCGACGGTGCGAAGACGCATATTTGATATCTCGGTGCGGGGCGCCGGAAAGGGCGCGCGCGTAAACCCTAGAGGAAGCGGCTGATTACGACTTTTCGGCGGCGAGGCCAACCTTGGCTTCCTGCTCCGCTCGCACGCTGTCGAGGATCAGCAGGACGACGCCGATGCAGATGGCGCTGTCAGCGACGTTGAATATCCACGGGAAGTTGATCTTCATCGACCCGAGGAAGACGTGCGGGCCGGAGATATCCAGAAAGTCGACCACGTAGCCGAAGCGGATGCGGTCGATCACATTACCGAGCGCACCGCCCATGATCAGGCCGATGGCGGTGATCAGCATGCGGCGGTCGGCCTTCAACGCCCACCAGCCAAGGATTCCGGCCACGGCGATCGAGAAGGCGCTGAGCATCCACCGCGCCGAGCCGTCGCCGAACAGGCCGAAGCTGACGCCCCGGTTCTCGACCCAGGTCAGGTTGAAGAGCGGCGGCAGGACCTGGATGTGGCCCATCTCGCGCAGGTCGAGGCCGCCCATGATCCAGGCCTTGGTCAGTTGGTCCAGGACGATGACGATGAGGGCGAAGCCGTAGGCGGCGTAGGCGATGCGGGGGATTTTCATTCGGGTCGCTGAAATGTGAAGGGCGTTCGGTTAGCAGCCCCCGCGCCGCGCGCGAAGGGGCAATCTCGCGCCATGGGGTCGCGGCGCCCTGTCCGCGCTTGTCCGGACGGGGCAGAGGCCCCAATTACCGCGTTCCCGCCAATCCATCCCCGCCCGCATCCGAGGAGCGCCGATGCCGCATGCCGACAGCCTGATTCTCACCCTGGTCGGCGGCTTCGTGCTGGCCTTTGTGTTCGGCATGTTGGCCAACCGGCTGAAGCTGTCGCCGCTGGTCGGCTACCTGGTCGCGGGGATCGCCGTCGGGCCGCACACCATCGGCTTTGTCGCAGACGGCGAACTGGCGCCTCAGCTGGCGGAGGTCGGGGTCATCCTGCTGATGTTCGGCGTCGGGCTGCATTTCTCGCTCGCCGACCTGATGAAGGTGCGAAAGATCGCGGTCCCGGGCGCCCTGTTTCAGATCGCGGCGGCTACGGCGCTGGGCTGGGGCCTGGGCCGGCTGATGGGAATGACCGATCTGGAGGCAACCCTGATGGGGTTCGCCCTCTCGGTCGCCTCGACCGTGGTCCTGCTGCGGGCGCTGGAGGAGCGTAGAGAGGTCAAGGGCCAGGCCGGTCGTCTGGCCATGGGCTGGCTGATCGTCGAGGACCTGGTGATCGTGCTGGCGCTTGTCATCCTGCCGCTGCTGGTCATTCAGCCGGGCGAGGTCATGAACGGAGCCGAACTGGCCAAATCCATCGGCTGGACGCTGTTGAAGGTCGCCGGTTTCACGGGCGTGATGCTGGTGGTCGGCTCCCGGCTGCTGCCGTGGCTGCTGATCCGGATCGCCCATACCCGGTCGCGGGAGCTGTTCACCCTCGGGGTGCTGGCGATCGCCCTCGGCATCGCCTGGATCGCCTATCAGCTGTTCCACTCCTTCGCGCTCGGGGCATTCCTCGCCGGGCTGGTGCTCAACAGCTCGCCGCTGGGCCACAACGCGGCCGAGCGTTCCCTGCCGCTCCGGGACGCGTTCGCCGTGCTGTTCTTCGTCTCGGTCGGCATGCTGTTCGATCCGACCATTCTGGTGCGCGAGCCCCTGGCCGTGCTGGGCGTGCTGGGGATCGTCATCGTCGGCAAGTCGCTGGCGGCGCTGGCCATCACGACCGCCTTCAAGCTGGACCGGGCGACCAGCCTGACCGTCGCCGCGGCCCTGGCCCAGATCGGCGAGTTCTCCTTCATCCTCGCGGCCGTGAGTGTTCAGCTTGGCGGCATGACGCAGGAGACCCACGACCTCATCCTGGCGGCGGCCCTGCTGTCGATCTCGCTGAACCCCTTCGTCTTCGCCCTGATCGACCGGATGGGCGCGAGGCCGAAGCCGCCGCTCAAGGGATCGCCCGAGGGTCTGCTCCTGGCCGAAGAAAAGGCCGCCGCCGTGAATCCGGCGACGGCCTGATCTGTCAGACGCAGGCTGGCGTCAGAGGACGCCGATCATCGAGGCCACCAGCGGATGGCGGACGATGTCCTGCTCGGCCAGGCGCACCACCGCAATGTCGGGCACGGGCTCGAGCCGCTGGGCGACGTCCATCAGACCCGAGATGCCGGGAAGCAGATCGGACTGCTGGGGATCGCCGGTGACGACCATGGTTGAATGCCAGCCCAGGCGGGTCAGCAGCATCTTGAGCTGCACATAGGTGCAGTTCTGGGCCTCATCGACGACGATGAAGGCGTTGTTCAGGGTGCGGCCGCGCATGTAGCCGATGGGGGCGATCTCGATCAGGCCCTCGGCCATCAGCGCCTTGACCCGCTTCATGCTGAGGCGATCGGACAGGGCGTCGTAGAGGGGGCGGAGGTAGGGGGCGAGCTTGTCCTCCATGTCGCCGGGCAGGAAGCCGATCGATTCGCCGGCCTCGACAGCGGGACGGCTGAGTACGATGCGGCCAACCTTGCCGGCCTCGAGCGCCTCGACCGCCTTGGCGACGGCGAGATAGGTCTTGCCGGTGCCTGCCGGACCGAGGGCCAGGACGAGGTTATGGTGGTCGATCGCCGTCATCAGTTCGGCCTGGCCGTCCGACTTGGGCTTCAGCGTCTTCAGATAGGCCTGGTCGCGATCGTCATTGGATGGATAGGGCGACCAGCCGGCGTGGGTTGGAAGCCGGCGTACCTTGGAGTCCTCCATGAACTGACGGGAATCGAGCACACCGTGTTCACGGGATGTCTCGCGGGTCTGACGTTTGATGGCCGCACGCTTGGTCATGGACGCCTCCAGGGCATGGAAGACGGCGACGCGGAAAACGCGACGCCGCAGGGCAAGAAAAAAGGCGATGCCGCAAAAGCATCGCCTCGAACGAAGGTGGGGAGGAGAGAAGGGGACGCGACGCATCCGCCCGGGTCGGAAGAAGGGTCAACTTCCAGCGGATGAATCCGCCGAACCGAGCGCACCACGCAAAATCCCCGAGGTCTGACCGGACCGGGCTTGATCCGGCTTCCAATCCGGGGCCGAAATGGCGGCCTCGAATCGCATCTACACTCTAAGCCTAACGTGGTTTACGAGAGCTTAAAGCCCTCGATTTATTGAGAAATGGCGGTGTTCGGATGAATGTTTACGGTCTCGGCGACAAGAAACCGCAGCTTCCGCCTGAGGGCGAATACTGGGTGGCACCAAACGCAACCCTTGTAGGAGACGTGATTCTCAAACCGGGCGCCAGCGTCTGGTTCGGCGCCGTGCTGCGCGGCGACAACGACCCCATCACCATCGGCCGGGACACCAATATACAGGACGGCAGCGTGCTGCATTCCGACCCCGGCGAACCCCTGACGATCGGCGACGGCGTGACCGTCGGCCATATGGTCATGCTTCACAGCTGCGAGATCGGCGACAACACCCTGATCGGCATCGGCGCGGTGGTGTTGGGTCGGGCGAAGATCGGGAAGAACTGCCTGATCGGGGCCAACACCCTGATCACCGAGGGGAAGGTCATTCCCGACGGCTCGCTCGTCATGGGCCAGCCCGGCAAGGTGGTGCGCGAGCTGGAACCGGGTCAGATCGAGGCGCTGAGGGCGTCCGCCGCCCATTATGTGCAGAACTGGAAACGCTATCAGCGGGATCTGAAGGCCTGAGCCTGTCGGTTCAGGCGATCCGGCGGCCGCCGACGGCGGCGAGCGACAGGGCGGGGCGGGCGGCTTCGCCCACGCCGATCGAGACCCGGGCGGTGAGCAGGCGGGGCTCGTCGGCGGCGAAGCTCAGGGTGGCCATGGGCGCATAGAGGCCCAGAATGCGATCCACGGCGCCGGACGGGCCGCGCAAGGGCACCAGCACGATCTCGATCTGGGCCGACAGGAAGCCGGCGAGGGCGGCGATGACGACCGGCCGGGCTTCGCGCACGGTCTGGGTCATGGCGGCGGCCACCAGAGGCCGGGAGGCGGTGCGCCAGACGGACAGAAAGGCATGATCCTTGAGCGGTTCGCCGTGGAATCCCTCAATCCAGGTGCCGGCCAGTCGGATGACGGCGTCGTCGCCATGGCGTTCGGCGATGAAGGCGCGCGGCAGGCGCAGGCCCAGAGCGTCCGGCTCGAGCGAGGCGCGATCAGGAATCCCCGCGCGCACGGCTCCCCGGCGGGACAGCCCGGTCCAATGGTCGATCAGGAATTGCGTGTCAGGATGAAACATCGCTCTGGCCTCTGGCCCCGGCGACGCAAGGCCCGCGCCTGCGAGGGGCCGGGCGAAAGGCAACGGAAATGAAAGGCTTTTGCGGTTCAGATGGACGCTGAAGCGAGCTGCGCCCGACGCAGACCGCATGAACTTGACGGGAGGTCGGCCCATGCGGGTGCGGATCATGACATGGCTGCTGGCGCTGGCGGGTTTCTTCGCCCTGACGCTGTTCGCCGACGAGGCGGCCGCCCAGTGCGGGCCGGTGTGCCCTCCGCCGCCGCCGCCGTGCTGCGAACCGCCGCCGCCGCCGCCCCCTCCGCCTGTCTCTTATACAC
>NZ_DDRM01000027.1:2684-2858 GCF_002343105.1 Brevundimonas sp. UBA2416 | reverse complement strand
CCGTTGTGTTCGTTGTGACGAACCAGCACTCGCTGGAGCAAAGGAAACAGACAGGTGAGCTGGTCCTATCGGGTCGCGCCCGGCTTCCACTTCACATCGTCGGCGCCGTTGGCGTTGGCCCGGCGGGCGGCGACGAACAGATGGTCGGACAGCCGGTTGAGGTAGCGGATCGCC
>NZ_DDRM01000027.1:2243-2527 GCF_002343105.1 Brevundimonas sp. UBA2416 | reverse complement strand
AGCCGGTTGAGGTAGCGGATCGCCGCCGGCGTCACCGCCTCGCCGGCTTCGACCAGCCGCACCGCCTCACGTTCGGCCCGGCGAGCCACCGTGCGGGCCAGATGCAGATGGGCCGACAGGGGTGAGCCGCCGGGCAGGATGAAGCTGTCCAGTTCCTTCAGGCTCTCGTTCATCCAGTCGATCTCGGTCTCGAGCCGCTCGACCTGGCTGTCGATGATGCGCAGCGCCTCCCATTTCGGCGCGGGCTCCAGCGGGGTGGCCAGATCGGCGCCGAGGTCGAACAG
>NZ_DDRM01000027.1:889-2115 GCF_002343105.1 Brevundimonas sp. UBA2416 | reverse complement strand
CAGATCGGCGCCGAGGTCGAACAGCTCGTTCTGGATACGCCCCAGCATGGCGTCGATGCGGTCGTTCTGGCCGGAGTACAGCCGGGCCACGCCGATGACGCTGTTGAGTTCGTCCACGGCGCCATAGGCCTCGACCCGGCGGTCGCTCTTTGAGACGGTCGCGCCCGAAGCCAGCCGCGTCTGCCCGCCGTCGCCGGTCTTCGTATAGATGCGATTCAGGACCACCACGGGCTCAGGACCCCTGTGTGGACTTCCACCACATGCCGACGCACAGCAGGACGATCGCCACGGCCTGCAGCCCCACGCGTAGCCGCATCAGCTTGTTGGAGCGGGAACGGTTCGCATCCCCGCCCTTGTGCAGGGAATAGATTCCGAACCCGAGGGTGACGGTCACCGCCAGGATCGCAACGAGGATGAGGATGTTGATGATGTCGCCCATGGCGGCAATCTAGGCGCGGTCGCGAGGCGAGGCCAGTGCAGAGGCGTCGCACGTCTTATCAGCGATCAGCTAAGCCGTTGGTCATCCTTTCGTGGTTTGTTGGCCGGCTGAAGGGGTGGCCATGACCGACCGCGCGATTCGCAATCTGGCCCACCTGCGCCGCTCGGCCTCGACCGCGCGCGTCCTGAATCTGCTGAAGGTGTTTCTGGATCACGGCCACGAGGCCGACTGGGCGGAGAAGCCCCTGTTCCGGACGCCGGCCCTGAACCGCGCGCTGATCATCAAGCACCGGCTACGCCGGGACGAGAACGACTGTTTCTATCTGCGCCGGCAGGTGGCCACCAAGGTGATCATTCCACTGGATGCGAATGAGCTGAAGACGGGCGGCCGCTATGTCTTCGTCGGCCAGCGCGGCTTCGAGCGGGTGATGCAGGAGGCGTTCGGAGTCGGCCCGCGGCACCCGGACATGACGACGCTGACCCTGCTGGACCAGCTGCCGTCGCTGGATCCCTTCCTGTTGCGTGAGCAGCTGAAGCGCGGCGGGATCGAACCCGCCCACTGCTATTTCTCCATCAGCGAGTCGGACCTGCAGCGCATGGCGCGGTTCGTCGAGGACGAGATCCGGCCGCTGGTCACCCTGTGCATCGGTCCGGATCTGGAAGCGGTGGGATCGACCCAGCGACTGGCGGGAAAGATCATGTCCAACGATCCCCGTGATCGGATGGAGGCTCTGCGCGAGACGCTCAGGCTTGAGCCGGACGACTATCAGGAGGGCGTCTTCTGCTGG
>NZ_DDRM01000027.1:396-724 GCF_002343105.1 Brevundimonas sp. UBA2416 | reverse complement strand
CTTCTGCTGGAAGGGCTTCCTCTATTACAAATGGATCCTGACCAGTCTCAGGGCGGAGGTCGCCGGCGTCGCCGACGCGGTTCAGACCGTAAAGCCGATCGGCAAGCTGGACCGTGAGGCGCGCGCCTGGCTGGATCGCGGGCGGGCCGTGCTGCGGGACCGGATCATAGAGACCTGCAACGAGGCGGGTCGCACCCTGGCCATCTACGACACGGCCTATGCCGGGCTCACCGACGAGGGACGGCCGGTGGCTTTCCGTGATTTCCTGCTCAACGCGCCCCGCCTGTTTGCGCGCCTGGGCGACCAGCTCGGCGCCATCCAGCACATC
>NZ_DDRM01000027.1:0-242 GCF_002343105.1 Brevundimonas sp. UBA2416 | reverse complement strand
CAGCACATCGTCAGCTTCTGGCGGTTCCGCTTCAGCCCCGGCGCCTCGCCGGTCGGGGTCGATGAGCTGATCGACATCTTCATGGATTTCGAGACCGGTCTGGCGACCCGCAAGGCCGAGGACGCCATGATGGCTGCCTGAGCCTCTGCAGAAAAAAGGGCCGGCACCCTGATGGCGCCGACCCTCTTCAGTCCTTCGGTTCAGCCGTGGCCTAGTAGCGGTAGTGGTCCGGCTTGAACGGG
>NZ_DDRM01000023.1:715-18237 GCF_002343105.1 Brevundimonas sp. UBA2416 | reverse complement strand
CCCGAGATCGAGAACACGTCTTCCACCGGCATCAGGAACGGCAGGTCCAGCGGACGCGCCGGCTGCGGGATGTAGTCATCCACGGTCTGCATCAGCTTCAGAACCGACTGCTCGCCGATTTCCGGGTTCACGCCGTCGGTGGCGGCCTTGGCCGAACCGGCGGTGATCGGAATGTCGTCGCCCGGGAACTGGTAGCTGGAGAGGAGCTCGCGCACCTCCATCTCGACCAGTTCCAGCAGCTCGGCATCGTCCACCAGGTCGACCTTGTTCAGGTAGACCACCAGGGCCGGCACGCCGACCTGACGGGCCAGCAGGATGTGCTCGCGGGTCTGCGGCATCGGGCCGTCGGCGGCCGACACCACCAGGATCGCGCCGTCCATCTGGGCGGCGCCGGTGATCATGTTCTTCACATAGTCGGCGTGGCCGGGGCAGTCGACGTGGGCGTAGTGACGGGCGGCCGTCTCATACTCGACGTGCGCCGTGTTGATCGTGATGCCGCGCGCCTTCTCTTCCGGCGCCGCGTCGATGTCGGCGTAGTTCATCGCCTTGCCGCCGCTGGCCTTGGCCAGAACCATCGTGATCGCCGCCGTCAGCGTCGTCTTGCCGTGGTCAACGTGACCAATCGTGCCGATGTTGCAGTGCGGCTTGTTACGTTCGAACTTTTCCTTGGCCATGGCCAAAACTCCTGTGGCCCTGGCCCAGAGATGGGGAGCGGGCGTTGGTCAGCTAGAGAATTCTGGAGCGGGTAGACGGAATCGAACCGACATATTCAGCTTGGAAGGCTGCTGTACTACCATTGTACTATACCCGCACGGAGACTGCGTCAGGCGCCTCAGCCCTCCGCAGCCGACCCGATATGGGGTCCGGACCTTCGTTTCGAAACCGCGTGGTGGGGGAAGCAGGACTCGAACCTGCGAAGCTTACGCAGGGGATTTACAGTCCCCCCCCTTTGCCACTCGGGACATTCCCCCAGCGCGTTTTCGAACCGTCGGACCGATGCGCCGGCGACCTTTCGGCCGTCGAAACAACAAAAGCTCTCGGGTTCCTGCGTCGCCTGGTTTAGGAGGGGCGC
The DNA here is from genome assembly GCF_002343105.1 of Brevundimonas sp. UBA2416. NCBI lineage: Bacteria > Pseudomonadati > Pseudomonadota > Alphaproteobacteria > Caulobacterales > Caulobacteraceae > Brevundimonas > Brevundimonas sp. UBA2416. The sequence continues at coordinate 17,165 of NZ_DDRM01000023.1, read as the reverse complement.
CAGACCCGAAAGCCCTCAGGGCTCCAAATCGGAGGGCGTCTTATAGTGTCGAGAAATCCAGAACGCAACGACCGGAAATCGGGCAAAAAACCGGCTTTCGGCGACCGGTCGGCGGCCCGCGCCGGTGGGCCCGGAGCGGGCGCCAAGGGCAAGTCCGAGGGCGGTCCGGACCGCGGCGGCTGGAACCCCAACCCGAAGCCGAAGGCCTTCTCTGATTCCGCCCCGCGTCCTTCGCGAGCCAAGGCTGACGCCGACAATTTCGTCTGGGGTCGCCACCCGGTCATCGCCGCCCTCGCCAATCCGGCCCGCAAGGGCATGGGCCGGCTGCTGGCGACCGCCGACCGCGCCGCGGAACTCGAACGCGACAAGCTGGCCAACGGCCACAGGATCGAGATCATCGAGGTCCAGGCGCTGGACCGGATGCTGCCGCCGGGCGCCGTGCATCAGGGTATGGCGTTCAAGGTCCAGCCTCTGGAAGGCGTGGCGCTGGAGGACATCGCCGGAGAGGGCGGCGTCATCGTCATGCTGGACCAACTGACCGATCCGCAGAACGTCGGGGCCATCTTCCGCTCGGCGCTGGCCTTTGGCGCGAAGGGGATCGTGGTTCAGGACCGGCACTCACCCGCCCTCGCCGGCGCCCTGGCCAAGGCCTCGGCCGGCGCGACGGAACGCCTGCCCTGCGCCCGGGTGACCAATCTCAGCCGCGCACTCGAGACGCTCGCCGACATGGGCTGGCGCGCGGTCGGCCTCGACGGCTCGGCCGAGTTGACGCTGGAACAGGCGCTGGATGAGCGCCCGACCGTGCTCGTCATGGGTTCCGAAGGCGACGGCATCCGGCGACTGGTCGCGGAGCATTGCGATGTCCTGGCGAAGATTCCCATGCCCGGCGGTTTCGAGAGCCTGAACGTCTCCAACGCCGCCGCCGTGGCGCTTTACGAAGCCTGCCGAAAACAGGGCTGATCCAGGGATGATCGTGACCGGTTGCATTTCGTCGCGGCGGGAATAGAGAGCGGTCATGGAATTCCTCTCGTCTCCCGAACTCGCCAGCCAGCTCTCCGCGCTCGGCCAGGTGCTGATGATCGATCTGGTGCTGGCCGGCGACAATGCCGTGGCCGTCGGCCTCGCCGCCGCCGCCCTGGCGCCCGAACAGCGCAAGAAGGCCATCCTGATCGGCCTCGGGGCCGCGGTGCTGTTCCGCATCGGCTTCGCCCTGATCACCGTCCAGCTGCTGGCGATCATCGGCCTGCTGCTGGCCGGCGGCGTCCTGCTGCTCTGGGTCTGCTGGAAAATGTGGCGGGAGCTGCAGGAGCAGAAGACCCACGACCAGGCCGAGGCCGAGGCTGAGCTGGAAACCGCCCTGTCCGCCCACCACGGCGGCGGACCGCCCCCCGAGGCCCTGGGCATCAAGCGCAAGTCTTTCGGCGCCGCCCTCGTCCAGATCATGATCGCCGACATCACCATGTCGCTGGACAACGTGCTGGCCGTGGCCGGCGCGGCGCATGAACACCCCTGGATCATGGTCTTCGGCCTGATCCTGTCGATCGCCCTGATGGGCGTCGCCGCGACCTTCATCGCCAAGCTGCTGACCAAGCACCGCTGGATCGGCTACGTCGGTCTCGTCATCGTCCTCTATGTCGCCGTTCACATGATCTGGGACGGCGCCCGGTCGGTGATCGTGCGGACGGACCGCATGGACGCCTTCAACGCCTCCGCCCCCGGCTTCCTCGACATCACCGAGAAGGAAAAGGCCAAATATCTGAAGGGCGTGCGCAGCGAGGGCACGGCGACCCCGGCGACGGGTCTCCCGTCCCGGCCGTCGGACGCGCCGCCGCTGGCAACCGTCACGCCGGCGGCAGCGTCCCCCAGCGGCGCATCGCCCGCCTGAGCGACTCCGGCGCCCCGGCCATATCGGGCTGGGGCGTGGTGATCGCCGCCGCTCGCGCCTGCATCTCGGCCAGCGGCGGCACATCGTTGGCGATCCGCTCCTGGTCTGTGGTCGCCGGATCGACGTCCCACAGCCGCCAGCCGACCCCGTCGGGGACGATGTTGGTGCCGTATTTCTGGGGCCGCTCCGCGTACATCAGCGACCGGTCCAGCGCCGCCGCGGCCAGCCAGCGCGCGCCCGGACGGCCCAACTCGGCGGCGCGCTGCGCCAGTCGATGCCCGTAGGCCGCCTCCTCCCAAAGGTCGCCGTGGTTCATGATCCAGGCGGCGGCATAGAGGGCGTCAGCGTCCTCGGGCCAGCCGTCAGCCAGCAGCGCCGTAACCGCCTCGCGGCGCGCCCGGTCCCGGACCCGCAGAGCGACATAGGCCGGCTCACCCGCCAGCACCGCCCGATCCTCGGCCTGATCCTCGGCCAGCAGCCTGGTGAAGGAGGCCGACCGCTCCACGGTCAGGCGTCCGCGCCGCCGAAGCGTTCGGACCACTCGGCCACCTGCGTGTCCTCGATCTTGGTGAACAGCACCCCCGCCGCCGCCACGGTCTGGCCGCGCGGCAGGGCGTCCAGCAGCGGCTCGTCCGCCGTCGGCCAGCTCAGGTCCGTCGCCCCGACCGCCGCCCCGATCTTCACCGCCGAATGCGGCATCACCGGCGCGGCCAGACGGGCGAACAGGGCGACGAGGTTCAGGCCGGTGCGCACGCCGACGGCGGCGCGGTCCACATCGGTCTTGAAGGCGGTCCAGGGCGCGGCCTCCTGCAGATATTCATTGCCCAGCACCCAGACGGCGCGCAGGGCGACGGCCGCCTTTCGGAACTCCATGGCCTCGAACCAAGCCGTGGCCTCGGCGATGCCGGCGCGCAGGTCGGCCTCCAGCTTCGCCTCCAGCGGACCGGGCTCGCCCGCGTCCGGGACCACGCCGTCGAACTTGCTCTCGGCGAATTTGACGATGCGGTTGACGAAATTGCCCAGCACATCGGCCAGGTCCTTGTTGGTCGTCGACTGGAACTGCTCCCAGGTGAAGGCCGCGTCCGAATGCTCCGGTCCATAGGCCGTCAGGTGCCAGCGCCAGTAGTCGGCGGGCAGCAGTTCCAGCGCCTGGTCCATGAAGACGCCGCGCTTCTGGCTGGTCGAGAATTTCCCGCCGTACCAGTTCAGCCAGTTGAAGGCCTTGAGTGTATCCACCGTTTTCCAAGGCTCGCCGGAGCCGAGGATGGTCACCGGGAAGCTGACGGTGTGGAAGGCGACATTGTCCTTGCCCATGAACTGGACGTAGCGGACGTCGTCCGCCCCTTCGTCCGTCCGCCACCAGTTGCGCCAGGTCGTCCCGGTCGCATCGGCCCATTCCTCGGTCGCGCCGATGTATTCGATGGGGGCGTCGAACCAGACGTAGAAGACCTTGCCTTCCATGCCCGGCCGCGGCCCGCCATCCGGCCCCACCACCGGCACACCCCATTTCAGGTCGCGGGTAATGCCCCGGTCGATCAGCCCCTCGTCGAGGTGTTTCAGCGCGATCGATTTCGCCAGCGTCTGCCAGTCGGTCTTCGATCCGATCCACGCCCGGATCCGGTCGGCCAGCTTCGTCTGCAGCAGATAGAGGTGCCGCGTGTCCCGGACCTCCAGATTGCGCGAGCCTGACACGGCTGAGTACGGATCGATCAGGTCGGTCGGGTCCAGCAGCCGCCCGCAATTGTCGCACTGGTCGCCGCGCGCGCCGACATGGCCGCAGTGCGGACAGGTGCCCTCGACATAGCGGTCGGGCAGGAAGCGCGCATCATCGACCGAATAGATCATCCGGTCGACCCGCTCCTCGATCAGGCCGTTCTTCTCGAGGACGTCCGCGAAATGCTGGGTCAGCCGGTGATTGGGCGCGTTCGAGGACCGGCCGAACCAGTCATAGCTCAGGCCGAACGCCTCGCCCGCAGCCTTCTGGACCTCGTGCTGTTCGTCGCAATAGGTCCGCACGTCCTGACCGGCGGCGGCGGCGGCCAGCTCGGCTGGCGTCCCGTGTTCGTCGGTGGCGCAGATGTAGAGCACCTCATGGCCCTGCGCCCGCTTGAACCGCGCATAGACGTCCGCCGGCAGCATCGAGCCCGCCAGATTCCCCAGATGCTTGATGCCGTTGATGTACGGGAGCGCCGAGGTGATGAGGATGCGGGACATGGAGGCCGGGATTAGGGATGAGGGACCAAGGATCAGACAGGGTTAGTGGCGAGTACGATGGCATATCGCAACCCTGCCTCTCCTAATCCCTAATCCCTAATCCCTGCGGCAGCCGCCGCGCCACCCGCACGAACCGCCCCGTCAGCAGCACCGAAGACACCAGGCTGGCCACGATCACCGCCCAGACCAGGCCATCGACGCCGATCTCATGCGCCCACCACCAGCCCAGCGGCATCATGATCAGGCTGTAGGCCACGAAATGCATGATGGTGGGCCACCAGACATCGCCCGCCGCGCGATTGGCCTGGGCCGCGACCACCTGGATCCCGTCCGCCACGAAGAACAGCGTGGCCAGCACGAGGGCGGGCGCGGCGATGGCCAGCAGGGCCGGGTCCCGGCTGTAGGCGCCCGCCATCCAGTGGGCGGTCGGCCAGACGACCAGGGCGACCGTCAGGGTCAGGGCCGCGACGACTCCCACCCCCACCAGCCCCGCGCGCAGGGCGCCGCGCCCGTCGCCCGCGCCATGCGCCCGTCCGACCAGAACGGCCGTCGCCGACGACAGCCCCATGGGAACCATGAAGACGATGGCCGAGACGTTGAGCACGATGGCCCAGGCCGCCGTCTCATTGGCGCCGAGCTGGCCCGCGAAGAAGGTCATGGCCGCGAAGGCGGCGACCTCGATGAAATAGGACGAACCCCCGCCGTAGCCGATCTTGCGCTGCTCGCGCGCCGCGACCGGGTCTCGCCGGGGCCGGTTGAAGACGCCCAGCGCCCGCGCCTCGGGCAGGCGGGCGATGTAGATCACGAGGAAGACCGCGAGCGCCGCGCGCGCCCAGAATGTGGCCCAGCAGGACGCCGTCGCCCCGTCCACGCCCAGTCCCAGCAGATCCGGCACCAGCAGGAGATTGAGCGCCAAGTTCACGCCATTGGCCACCCACATGGCCACCATCCCGGGCTTGGGCCTGCCGAGGGCCTCCAGAAAGAACTGCGCCGCCACCGAGACCAGATAGGCCGGCATCGAAAGCGCCAGCACGATCAGCGCCGGTCCCGCGCCCTCGGCCAGCCCGGCTTCCAGATTGATCTGGCCCAGCGCCCAGGGGCCTATGAAGATCAGGGCGATACAGGCCGCGACGCCGAGTTGAAGCGCATAGGCGAGGCCTCGCCGCAGCACCGCGCCGACCTCTTCGCGCCGGCCCTCGCCCAGCATGCGCGCGGTCATCACCTGCACCCCGAAGAGCAGGCCGACCGCCGTCACCACGATGATCGAATGCGGGGCCCAGGCCAGGGAGTGGAAGGCCAGCTCGCGGCTGGCGAAATTGCCCACCACAATGGCGTCGGTGAGCCCCATGGTCATGATGCCGATACGCGCCAGCACCACCGGCCACGCGAGGTGCAGCAGGTCTTTCAGGCTGGCGCGGGTCTGGAGGCTGAGGGCGAACATGGGAGGCGGGACAGGCCATGGCGGCGCGGCGCGGTCAACCCGGGAATCTTCGGGGCTGGCATAAGGAAAGCCATGACCGGGGCGACCGCTCAGGATTCGAACAGCTCGCAAATGTCGTCCATCTCGACGTCCGCTAGAGAGGCATGGCTTGGGTCCATGACGATGGTCTGTCCCAGCCAGGCCCAGTAGAGAAAGGTCGCCCGGCGGGACGCGCGCTGTCGCTCCACGCCCGCCGCTACGATCAGGTCCGCGATATAGGCGATCCTGCGCGCGTCGACGGACGCCACGATCGCGGCGACCGCCTCATCCTCCGCGGCCCACGACCGGATGGCCCGGTCTACGGTCGGTCGCGCATCGAACGCCCGCGTCAGAAGCTGCTTCAGTCGCTCCGGCTCGGCCTCTGTCTCGAGTTCCCGGATCACCTGATCGGTCGTTCGCTCCTGCCAGCTTTTCAGAAGCTGGGACCGGAAATCGGCGATGTCCTCAAAATGCCAGTAGAAACTGCCGCGTGACACCTGCAGCCCGGTCGCCATGGACCCGACCTTCAGACCGGCCACGCCATCGCCCGCCAGCGTCCGCAGGCCGTGCGCGATCCAGTCGGATTTGGTCAGGCGTTCGATCACGCCCCGACCATACACAGGTGTATTGACGCGGACCAGCACCTTCGCCATAGACGTACCATACAGGAGTGTATGGCAATGAGCTGGCACAACACCGCCCTGATTCTGGCCGGGGTCATCGGGAGCGGCACAGCCGTGGTCCACGGGGTCCTGACCCAACGGCTGATGGTCAAACCGATCGAGGCGGCGCTCGTCGCGAACGGCCGGATCAACGGGCCGATCCGGCGGCTTGTGCCGCTGCTTCTCCATATGAGTACAGTCGTCTGGTTCCTCGGCGGTCTGGCCCTGATCGCCGCCGCACAATGGGCCGGCGAGGACCTCAGGCTTTGGACCGGCCTGTTTGTCGGCAGCCTGCTTCTGTACGGCGCGGTCGGCAATTTCTGGGGGACCCGCGGGCGGCATCCGGGCTGGATGCTGCTGGCGGCGGCGATCGCCCTGATCGGTTACGGCGTCAGCCAGGGCGGATGATCATCCGGGATCGGGACGGTGACACGACCCTGCCGCTTCCCCCTGCCCGCGAAGCCGCTTAAACCGGCTTCATGCCCAAGCTGACGTCCGCCATCGACCCGAACAGCCCCGCCTTCAAGGCGCTCGACGCCCATAACCGCGCCCTCCGCGACGAACTCCACGAAAAGGTGGCGAAGGCCGCGCGCGGCGGCTCCGACGCCAGCCGCGACCGCCACGTCTCGCGCGGCAAGCTGCTGCCCCGCGACCGGGTCGAGCGGCTGCTGGACCCCGGCTCGCCCTTCCTCGAGATCGGCCAGCTGGCCGCCAACGGCATGTATGGCGATGCAAAAGACCCCGACGGGGCGCCCGGCGCCGGCATGATCTGCGGCATCGGCCGGGTCTCGGGCCGCGAGGTCATGATCGTCGCCAACGATCCGACGGTGAAGGGCGGCGCCTACTTCCCGATGACGGTGAAGAAGCACCTGCGGGCGCAGGAGATCGCCGAGCAGAACCGCCTGCCCTGCGTCTATCTGGTCGATTCCGGCGGCGCCAATCTGCCTCACCAGGCCGAGGTCTTTCCCGACCGCGACCATTTCGGCCGCATCTTCTTCAACCAGGCCCGGATGTCGGCGAAGTCGATCCCGCAGATCGCCTGCGTCATGGGCAGCTGCACCGCCGGCGGGGCCTATGTTCCGGCCATGTCGGACGAGAGCGTCATCGTCCGCAACCAGGGCACCATCTTCCTCGCCGGCCCCCCGCTGGTGAAGGCCGCCACGGGCGAGGTCATCTCCGCCGAGGAACTGGGCGGTTCGGAGACGCACGGCCGCAAGTCGGGCGTCGTCGACTATGTCGCTGAGAACGACGAGCACGCGCTGGAGATTGTTCGCACCATCGTCGACAGCCTGAACACGGTGAAGTCGGTCGAGATGGACGTTCGCGAGCCGCGCGCCCCCGCCTTCGACGCCGAGGAGCTGTACGGCCTCATCCCCGACGACGTCCGCGCCCCCTATGACGTGCGCGAGGTCATCGCCCGTCTGGTCGACGGCTCCGAGTTCGACGAGTTCAAGGCCCTGTACGGCACGACGCTGGTCTGCGGCTTCGCCCGGATCTGGGGCTATCCGGTCGCCATCCTGGCCAACAACGGCGTGCTGTTCTCGGAAAGCGCGCTGAAGGGCGCCCACTTCATCGAACTGGCCTGCAAACGGAAGATCCCGCTGGTCTTCCTGCAGAACATCAGTGGCTTCATGGTCGGTGGCAAATACGAGGCCGAGGGCATCGCCAAGAACGGCGCCAAGCTGGTCACCGCCGTCTCCTCGGCCGAGGTTCCGAAATTCACCGTCCTGATCGGCGGCAGCTTCGGGGCCGGCAACTACGGCATGTGCGGCCGCGCCTTCGCCCCCCGCTTCCTCTTCACCTGGCCCAACAGCCGGATCAGCGTCATGGGCGGCGAACAGGCCGCCGCCGTCCTGGCCACCGTTCACCGCGACGCAGACAGCTGGACCCCCGACGAGGCCGAGGCCTTCAAGGCCCCGATCCGTCAGAAATACGAGGACGAGGGCAATCCGTACCACGCCACCGCCCGCCTCTGGGACGACGGGGTGATCGATCCGGTGCAGACGCGTGACGTGCTGGGGCTGGCAATCAGCGCCAGCCTCAACGCCCCGATTCCGGAGACGACGTTCGGCGTGTTCCGGATGTAGCGCCTTGTCATCCCGGACGCCGCGAAGCGGAGAGCCGGGACGGCTGGGCGAACAAAGAACCCGGCCCGGAAGCTGCGCCAGCAGCTATCCGGGCCACAGGTCAGGTCAGCACGAAGGCCGCCTGTCTCCCGGATAATCGAAGACGATTTCCGGGAGTCCACATGAGGCACGCAATCCGTCCCGGCTCTCCGCTTCGCTTCGGCCGGGATGACAAGCAGCGTCAGCCCGCCCGCAGCACCTTCTCCATCGCCTTCCCCTTGCTCACCTCGTCGACCAGTTTGTCGAGGTGGCGGATCTCGCGCATGAAGGGGTCCTCGATCTCCTCGACCCGGTAGCCGCAGATCATGCCGGTGATCAGGAAGCGGTTCGGGTTCATCGCCGGCGCCTCGGCGAAGAAGGTCCCGAAATCGGTCTTCGCCGCCAGCAGCGCCTCCAGCTGATCCTGCGAATAGCCCGTCAGCCAGCGGATCAACTCATCCACCTCGGCCCGCGTGCGACCCTTCCGCTCGGCCTTGGCGACGTAGTGGACGTGGACACTGGCCACGCTCGTACGGCGGAGGCGATCGGCTGCGCTGGTCGGCATTCAGAAAGTTATTGACGGCCGCACCGGCTCGTCCAGCGCCCAGCGGTAGGAGTCCGGGCCGAACGGCAGGTCGAACAGGCGCGGAGCCTCGCTGTCCGGGGTCGGGTGCATATGCAGTTCGAAGGCCGACAGCAGGGCGCGGCGGGTGCGTTCGGCGGCGGGGCCGTGGACGCCCTTGCTCTGCAGGATGCGGCCGATGACCACATCACGATGCGCCGCGCCGCCCTGCGCCTTGAGCTGCTCCCGGATTTCGGCCGCCAATCTGGCCTTGGCCGGAGTCAGTCGGGCGGGCTTCCTGTTGCTGGCGGCGGCTTTCGACATCGGATGACCTCGTCCCCGGGACTTTCTCGTTAACGATTCGGTCATCAAGACGAGCGGCCTCGCCCTGTCAAGATAACGCCGGTCTTTGCGCCAGCGCGATGCGATTTACGGGGTGATGCGTTACAGAGGCACAGCCCCCAGGAGCCCATCATGCGCAAACCGACCGAAGCCGAACTGAACGCCCTCGACATCACCCCGGCCGAGGCCGCCGAGATCAATGCCATCGCTCATCCGCTGCTGACCGATCCGGCGCCGGACGCCAATGACGATCTGGTCCGGATCGACTCCACCGCCGACGGCGTGGTCTTCATCACCATCAACCGGCCGGAAAAGCGCAACGCCTTCGACGCCCCGACCATCGCCGCCCTCTATGAGGCCTTCGAGACCCTGCAGGGCGCGGATCATGTCAGGGTCGTCTTCATCCGTGGCGCGGGCGGAACCTTCAGCGCCGGCGCCGACCTCGCCTGGATGGCCGACGCTGCCCGCTGGTCCGAGAGCGACAACCGCGACGACGCCATGGGTCTGGCGAAGATGCTCAACGCCCTGCACGAGATCCCGGCCCTGACCTGCGCCATCGTCGAGGGGGCGGCCATGGGCGGCGGGGCCGGCATCGTCGCCGCCTGCGACATGGCCGTGGCGGTCAAGGGCGCGAAATTCGCCTTCTCCGAGGTCAAGCTCGGCCTCATCCCCGGCACCATCGCCCCCTATGTGGTCGAGGCCGTCGGAGCCCGCACGGCGCGGGCCCTGTTCATGACGGCCGAACTGTTCGACGCCGACTCGGCCAGGAGCTTCGGCCTTGTCAGCCATGTGCTCGACAGCGCGGACGAGATCGACGGCTTCATCGCCGGCTTCTCCGACAGCATGAAGGCCTGCGCGCCCGGCGCGGTCGGCGAGGCCAAGCGGCTGGTGAACCACGTCGCCGGCCACCGCATCGACCATTCGCTGATGGAGGAAACCGCCAAACGCATCGCCCGCGCCCGCGTCTCGCCTGAAGGCCAGGAAGGGGTCGGCGCCTTCCTCGAAAAGCGCAAGCCGCGCTGGACGGAGTAGAAGGAGTGGCTAGTGGCTAGTGGCTAGTGGCTAGTGGCTAGTGATTGCCGCTGCCTTGTCAGCGGACGGGCGACACCCCCATCACAGCGCTCAGATGCCGGCCAGCCACTAGCCACTAGCCACTAGCCACTCGCCACCTCTACAACCGACCCATGTTCACCTCCGTCCTGGTCGCCAATCGCGGCGAGATCGCCTGTCGCGTCTTCCGGACCGCCCGCCGCATGGGCATCCGGACCATCGCCGTCTATTCCGAAGCCGATGCGCAGGCGCTGCACGTCCGCGAGGCCGATGAAGCCGTCCTGATCGGACCCGCCGCCGCCCGTGAGTCCTATCTGGACGCCGCGAAGGTGCTGGCCGCAGCGAAACAGACCGGCGCCGAGGCCATCCATCCGGGCTATGGCTTCCTGTCCGAGAACGCCGACTTTGCCGAAGCCGTCATGGCCGCCGGACTGGTCTGGATCGGCCCGCCCCCCGCCGCCATCCGCGCCATGGGGCTGAAGGACGCCGCCAAATCCCTGATGATCGAGGCCGGCGTGCCGGTCACCCCCGGCTATCTGGGCGAGGACCAGTCTCCGGACCGCCTGCAGAGGGAAGCCGACGCCATCGGCTATCCGGTGCTGATCAAGGCCGTCGCCGGCGGCGGCGGCAAGGGCATGAAAAAGGTCGATCGCGCTGAAGACTTCGCCGACGGCCTCGCCTCGGCCCAGCGCGAGGGCCAGTCCTCCTTCGGCGACCCCCGCGTCCTGATCGAGAAATACATCACCCGCCCGCGCCACATCGAGGTGCAGGTCTTCGGCGACACGCACGGGACCGTCGTCCACCTTTACGAGCGCGACTGCTCCCTGCAGCGCCGCCACCAGAAGGTGATCGAGGAAGCCCCTGCCCCCGGCATGGACGCCGCCACCCGCAAGGCCGTCACCGACGCCGCCGTCCGCGCCGCCAAGGCCGTGAACTACGAGGGCGCCGGCACCATCGAATTCATCGCCGACGCCTCCGACGGCCTCAAGGCCGACCGCATCTGGTTCATGGAGATGAACACCCGGCTGCAGGTCGAACACCCGGTCACCGAGGCCGTCACCGGCGTCGACCTGGTCGAATGGCAGTTCCGCGTCGCCGCCGGCGAGCCCATCCCGATGAAACAGGCCGACATCCCCCTGAACGGCTGGGCCATGGAAGCCCGCCTCTATGCCGAGGACCCGGCCAACGGCTTCCTGCCCAGCATCGGCAAGCTCGAGCATTTCATCATGCCCGACGGCGTGCGGGTGGACACGGGCGTCGAACAGGGCGGCGAGGTCAGCCAGTTCTACGACCCCATGATCGCCAAGCTGATCGTGCACGCGGAGACGCGGGAAGAGGCGGCGGAAGCACTTGCCGAGGCCTGTGCGGAGGTCGAGGTCTGGCCGGTGAGGACCAACGCAGGCTTCCTCGTCCGGTGTCTTGAGCACCCGCGCTTTGTCGAAGGCGACGTTGATACAGGCCTGATCGGCGCCGAGAGCGAGATGCTCACCGAAAAGCGCCTCCGGGCCGCGGTGATCGCGGCTGGTCTCGCGGACCAATTCGAGGACCGTCGACGCACGGTCAGCCTCCCGCACGAAGAGGAAACATCGCCCTGGGCCGGGTGGCGGGGGAACAGCCTCGGATTCCGCCTGAATGGCGCGCCTTCCATGAAGGCGGTCGGCATGGTGGATGGAGAACGGCGCGAAGCGGTGTTGGCCAAACAGCAATCCGGACACGCTGACTGGTATGATGCCTTTGTCGGCGACCAGGCATTCAAGGTCGCCCCCGGAGGCGTGAATCCCGACCGGCTATCGAGCGGCGTCTGGGTGGATGACGAACTGATTTCCACCCTCGAGCGCGCGGACGTTACCGTACTGTTTGATGTGGGCGATGCGGTGGAAGTCCGGGACTGGCGGAGCGCCGGAAGCTCCGGCTCCGCCGCCGCCTCCGACGGTTCGCTTCGCGCCCCGATGCCCGGCAAGATCGTCGCCACCCCCGCCAAACCCGGCGACACGGTCACCAAGGGCCAGCCCGTCGTCGTGCTCGAGGCCATGAAGATGGAGCACGCCCTCGTCGCCCCGTTCGACGGCGTGGTCGGCGAGATCAGCGTCTCGGTCGGCGATCAGGTGTCGGCGGATATGGTGCTGGCCTCGGTCACGGCCGCGGGGTGAGTGGCGGGTGGCGAGTGGTTAGTGGTTAGTGGCTGGCCGCCGCCTGCGAACGAGAGCGGACAGCGCCGCCCTTCCGCCATCAGCGAAGCTGCAATCACTAACCACTAACCACTAACCACTAGCCACCCGCCAGCAGCCCCACCCCGCCCACCGGACGCGTCACCTGCGCATCCCCGAACGTTGCGATCAGCGGCATGCCCTTGCGGATCGCTTCGCGCACCTCCGGGACCTGCAGCGAGGCGCGGTGGGCCGCCTCGTCGGTCCAGACCTCTGTGACCCAGATGGTGTCCGCGTCCGCCGGGTCATGGGCGACCACATAGCTGAGGCAACCCGGCATCCGGCCCAGCCCCTCCAGGAGGATGGCGCACAGGGCGTCCCGCTGGCCCGGCGTCGCTGTCATCTTGCCGATCAGTCCGTACATGGCGTGCCCGTTCATCCCTGCGACCGCGACAGGGGCAAAGCCCAGGATCGCCAGTCCGGCGACGCCCGTAATTGCCCTGCGTCGATCAATTCGCATGCCGATTCTTACGCCGCCCGCCGGACCTTGTCTCGCGCCGACGAGCCGCCCGGGGGCGCTATCGCCGGGGGCAGGTCCGGATGCCCAGCAGCGTGTAGAGCGGACAGGTCCCGAACAGGCCGGTCAGCAGCGGCACGACGCCGACCCAGCCCCATGGCGTCTGCGGCCCGACAAAGACGATCCCGATCAGGCCGAGCCCGACGATGATCCGCAGAAATCGATCCAGACCGCCGACATTCGCCTTGAACATGATGTATCTCCCGCATCGTGTTCCCTGATGGTGGGCGGCCCCGGCGCTCCGCGCCTTGTCCGAGAACAATCTCCCGCCCACGGAACAGGGCGTCGCCGGCCGGAATGCGAGAAAGAGGATCGTTTGCCGCTTCACATGATCAAGCTGTGCGTCGGCGTGGCGAAGGTGGAAACGCTGGAGCGCCGCGCCGCCAAGGGCGAGTGGCTGACCGTCCACACCCGGATGACCCCCAAGCGGGCGGCGGAGCTGGAGGACGGCGGCTCGCTGTACTGGGTGATGAAGGGCTCGGTGACCTGCCGCATGCCCATTCTCGACATCGCCACCCGGGGCGAGGGCAAGGCCAGCATGTGCCACATCAAGCTCTCGCCCGACCTGGTCCGCACCGCCCCCCAGGCGCGCCGGCCCTTCCAGGGCTGGCGCTATCTGGAGCCGAAGGACGCGCCGCCGGACCTGTCGACCCTGGACGCCGGCGAGGTGCCGGAGGATCTGGCGAAGCGGCTGCGCGAGATGGGGGCCTGGTAGGGATTAGGGATCAGGGATTAGGGATTAGGGCAGGATGCTGCGACCATCCGACCCGCACGTCCTCGATTCCCTGATCCTCAATCCCTGATCCCTAATCCCTAATCCCCAAGATGCCCGCTCCCCGCTCAGACCGGCTGGAAGACGCCCTTCACCGCATCTTCGAGGGCGGCAAGACGACGCGCGCGAGCTGGTTCGCCCTGACCGGCGGCGAGACCCTGTTCGCCGAGGGCGACGCCGCCGACACCCTGTATCTCCTCCGAAGCGGCCGTCTGGGGGTGTTCCGCCGCGATCACGGCGAGGATCGCCCGCCCCAGTTCGTCGGCGTCATCCGGCCCGGAGAGCCGGCCGGCGAAATGGCCATGCTGGCCGGCACCGAACACACCGCTGACGTGGTCGCCCTGCGCGACTGCGAGGTCCTGGCCCTGCCCCGCGACGCCTTCTTCGAGGCCGCGCGGACCGAGCCCGACCTGATGGTCGAACTGTCCCGGCTGATGATCCAGCGCGCCCGCGACCGGCGCTCGGGGGGAGGCGAACCCAGCGTCTTCGGCTTCATCTCCGCCCGCCCCCGCCCGATCCGCGCCTTCATCGAACGCATCGCCGCGGCCATAGAGGCCGACGGCTTCACCTGCCAGGTCATCGACCAGTCCGCCCTCTCCTCCGCCGCCGACTGGTTCAGCCGGGTCGAGGACGCTCACGACTTCGTCCTCTATGTCGCCGAAACGGACGAGCCCGCCTGGGCCGCCCTGTGCGCCCGGCAGGTCGACCGGGTTTTCGTGGTCGGCGCCGGCCTGATGGCCCCGCCCAACCGGCCCATGCCCCACGCGGGGGTGCTGGACGCCCAGCGCCGCACCGACCTGATCCTGTTGCGTGACCCGCGCATGGCCCGGCCCGCCAATACCGCCGTCTGGCTCGACGCCATTCAACCCGGGCGCTGGTTCCAGGCGATCGAGGGCGACCAGGCCGACGCCGCCCGCATGGCGCGCGTCGTCACCGGCTCGGCCGTCGGCGTGGTCATGTCGGGCGGCGGCGCCCGGGCCTATTCCCACATCGGCGCCCTGCGAGCCCTGCATGAGGCGAAGGTGCCGATCGATTTCGTCGGCGGCTCGTCCATGGGCGCCGTCATCGCCGCCGGGCCGGCCATGGGCTGGTCGCAGGAAGAGCTGGAGGCCCGCATCCACAAGGCCTTCGTCGAGAGCGATCCCCTCTCGGACATCACCTTCCCCATGCTGGCCATGACCCGGGCGCACAAGGTCGATCGTCTGTTGCTGGAGGCCTATGGCGAGACCGATCTCGCCGACCTGGCGCGCCCCTTCTTCGCCGTCTCGACCAATCTGACCAGCGGCAAGATCGAGGTCCACCGGCGCGGCCTGATGCGCCGGGCCATACGCGCCTCCATCGCCATACCGGGTCTGCTGCCGCCCATCGTCATCGACCGCCAGGTCCTCGTCGACGGCGCGGTGCTCAGGAACCTGCCGACCGAGGTCATGCGACAGATGCATTCGGGCCCGATCATCGGCATCGACATGTCCGAGGCCCGCGGCGTCGATCCCGACCTCATCGAGCACCCGCCGTCGATCTGGCGACTCATCGTCACCGGGGCCTGGCGGCGAGGCCCCCCCATCGTCTCCATCCTGATGCGCTCGGCCACCCTGACCACGGACGCCGACATCGAGAGCTCGCGCGCCGCCACCGACGTCCTGATCCAGCCGACGCCGGACGGCCTGGACATCCGCGACTGGAAGGGGTTCGACGCCGGGGTCGCCGCCGGTTATCTCGCCGCCGCCGAAACGCTCGCGAAACTGGACGGTCCGGTCACCGGTCTGCGCCGCCGCCGATCGGTCAGCGACGTCGCGCTACCAGGAACAGCCGCGGAAACGGCAACAGGGTCACGCCGTCCGGACGTGGTGGAAACGCTTCCCAAAGGCGCGCGCCGAGGGCGGAAAGAAAATCCCCGCGCATAGCCGGATCGTCGAGGGCCGAGAGAATAGGTCGAAGCGCCGTGCCCTTCATCCATTCCAGCACCGCATCGGGTCCGCTCAGGGCGTGAAGATAGGTGGTCGCCCAGATATCGATCTCGCCACAGGTTTCGGCCAGCAAGCCGTAATAGGCCTCGGGCGTCAGCAGGGGTGCGATGGGCTCGACCCCCTGGAGCGAGGCGGCCCACGGCCCATCGGCCGCGACGGCGCGCGCCAGCATGTGGTGGCGGGTCTCGTGCGCCATCGGCATCTGGATCGCCAGCACGCCGCCCGGCGCCAGCGCGCCCGTCAGCCGCCGCAGCAGGGACGGATGGTCGGGCAGCCAGTGCAGGGAGGCGTTGGCCAGAATCAGGTCGGCCGGGGCTTCGGGACTCCAGTCCGCAATATCGCCCTGACGCCAGTCGACATCAGCCCCGAGCGCCCGCGCACGCGCCAGCATATCGACGCTGGAATCCAGCCCGTGCACCACGGCGCGCGAGTGCCGGCGCTTCAGCAGGGCCGCATGCTGGCCTGCGCCGCAGCCCAGATCCCAGATCTCGCGCGGATCGAGCGCGCCGGGCAGGCGCAGCAACAGATCCAGGGCGGCGCGGTCGCGCTCAGCCTCGAACCGACTGTACTGTTGGGGGTCCCAGCCGGGGGGCGTTTCGGTCATGCCGTGATACGCCTCCGCAAGATGGGAGATGGTACCGCCTCTCAGGCTTGAACTGAGGACCTCCGGTTCCACAAACCGGCGCTCTAACCAACTGAGCTAAGGCG
>NZ_DDRM01000023.1:0-634 GCF_002343105.1 Brevundimonas sp. UBA2416 | reverse complement strand
TCTAACCAACTGAGCTAAGGCGGCGCAGGCCCGCATGGGGCGACGCGAGGGCGGGTTCTAGCGGGACCGTCGGGACTGATCAAGCAAGCCGCCGCGATAATCGACATGGCGCAGACGAAAACGCCCCGGAGGCGGACCTCCGGGACGCTGTCGTATGGTTGATCCGACGGATTACTCCGGCGGGGGCGGACGGAAGCGGACGTTCCATTCCACCCGGGCGCCGACGGCGGCGCCGTCGACCGTACCCGGCGTCACCCGCGAACGACGGGCGGCGGCGAGAGCGGCGGAGCCGAAGCCCATGCCCGGAGGATCTTCCGACAGCACCCGGCAATCCGTAAGGCTGCCGTTGGGCTGCAGGCCGCAGCTGACCCGCACCGTCGAGATGCCCTCGATACCACGAGCCGCGGCGCGTTCCGGATACTCGGGAACGACCTGACGACCCCAGCTCGGGTTCGTCACGACCGACGGCCGCGGCGGAGCCGGAGGCGCCGGAGGCGGAGGCGGTCCGGGAACGATGACCGGGGGACCCCGGTACTCGACACGGTCTTCCTTCTTCGTCGGCTCGATCGGCAGCGTCACCGGAGGCGGCGGTGCATTCGGGACGACGACCGGGGGACGCACCTGCAGCTTGGGC
>NZ_DDRM01000048.1:0-3286 GCF_002343105.1 Brevundimonas sp. UBA2416 | reverse complement strand
GCCGATCGAGTGGAAGATCGAGGAACAGTACCGCGCCAAGGGCCGCCGCAAGGACGAGGTCTCCAAGGCCGAGTTCCGCCAGGCCTGCCGCGAATACGCCGCCGGCTGGATCGACGTGCAGCGCGACCAGTTCAAACGCCTCGGCGTCCTCGGCGACTGGGATCACCGCTACGCCACCATGGACTTCTCCACCGAGGCGGCCATCGTCGCCGAGTTCCACAAATTCAAGAACTCCGGTCAGCTCTATCGCGGCTCCAAGCCGGTGATGTGGTCGCCGGTCGAACGCACCGCCCTCGCCGACGCCGAGATCGAATACCACGACCACGTCAGCCCGACGGTCTGGGTCAAATTCCCCGTCACCGGCGCGACCGACGACCATCCCGACGACCTGCTGGCCTTCCGCCACGCCACGCCCGCCGTGGTGATCTGGACCACAACGCCCTGGACCATCCCGGCCAACCGCGCCATCAGCTACGGCCCCGAGATCGCCTATGGCCTCTATGAGGTCACGGCCATGGAGACCGGGCTGGAGTTCGAACCCTGGGCCAAGCCGGGCGACCGGCTGATCGTGGCCGACAAACTGGCCGAGGACGTGTTCAAGGCCGCGAAGATCGCCTCCTGGACCCGCGTCGACGACCTCAACCCCTCGGGCCTGGAATGCGCCCATCCGCTGGCCGAGCTGTCGCCCGGCTACGGCTTCTCCGTGCCCCTGCTGGCCGGCGACCACGTCACCGACGACGCGGGCACCGGCTTCGTCCACACGGCCCCCGGCCACGGCGCCGACGACTTCGAGGTCTGGAAGGCCCACGGCCATCACGAGGTGCCCGATACCGTCGACCCGGACGGCGCCTACTATGACCACGTCCCCCTCTTCGCCGGCCTCAAGGTGCTGGAGACCGAGGGCAAGAAGACCGGCAAGTTCGGCCCCGCCAACCCGGCCGTGATCGAGAAACTGATCGAGGCCGGCGCCCTGCTGGCCCGCGGCCGGATGGAGCATTCCTACCCCCACAGCTGGCGCTCCAAGGCCCCGATCATCTTCCGCAACACCCCGCAGTGGTTCATCCGTATGGATGCCCCGCTGAACGATGACGGCACCCTGCGCGAGCGGGCGCTTGAGGCCATCGACAAGACGGACTTCCACCCGGAGGCCGGCCGCAACCGCATCCGCTCCATGGTCGAGGGCCGTCCGGACTGGCTAATCAGCCGCCAGCGCGCCTGGGGCACGCCCCTCGCCATGTTCGTCGACAAACAGACGGGCCAGCCGCTGCACGATCCCGCCGTCGATGCCCGCATCGTCGCGGCCGTGGCCGAGGGCGGCGCGGACGCCTGGTTCACCCGTCCCGACGCCGATTTCCTCGGCGCCCACGATCCGGCCCGCTACGAGAAGATCGAGGACATCCTCGACGTCTGGTTCGACTCCGGCTGTACCCACGCCTTCACGCTTGAAGCGCGCGACCCGGCCCATGGCTACACCGGCGACCGCCCGTCGCACTGGCCGGCCGACCTCTACCTCGAAGGCTCGGACCAGCACCGCGGCTGGTTCCAGTCCAACCTGCTCGAAGGCGCCGGCACCCGCGGCCGCGCCCCCTATGACGCCGTCCTGACCCACGGCTTCACCCAGGACGAGAACGGGGAGAAGATGTCCAAGTCGCGGGGCAATACGACCGACCCCGCCGTCGTCATCAAGGAATCCGGCGCCGACATCCTGCGTCTGTGGGTCTCGCTGGTCGACTATGCCGAGGACCAACGGATCGGGAAACAGATCCTGCAGACCACGGTCGACGCCTATCGCAAGCTGCGGAACACCGTCCGCTATCTGCTCGGGGCCCTGGTCGGCTTCGACGAGGCCGAACGCCTGCCGCTCGACCAGATGCCGCCGCTGGAGAAATTCGTCCTGCACCGGCTGTGGGAACTCGATCGCGACGTCCGCAAGGCCTATGCCGAATACCGCTTCCAGGACGTCGTCCGCCCGGTGCTGGAGTTCTGCTCCAACGACCTGTCGGCCCTCTATTTCGACATCCGCAAGGACAGCCTCTACTGCGACCGCCCCGACGCGATCCGCCGCCGCGCGGCCCGCACGGTCATGCATGAGGTCTTCATGCGCCTGACGGCCTGGTTGGCGCCGCTGACTCCCTTCACCATGGAAGAGGCCTGGGGCACGCGCTACCCGGAAGGCGGCTCCAACTGCGCGCGGGTGATCCCGGAAACGCCAGTGGAATGGCAGGACTCCAGCGAAAAGACCCGCTGGAAAGCTATCGAGCGCGTCCTGCTCGTGACGAACGGCGCCCTTGAGATTGATCGCCGTGAAAAGCGGATCGGCACCGGCCTGGATGCCGCCCTGACCGTCTATGTCACTGACGAGCAGATGGCTTTCGCCTTCGAGGGCTTCGACCAACAGGAGATCGCTGACATTTTCCGCGTCAGCCAGGTCCAGCTCGTTCAGGGCTCGCCGCCCGCCGATGCGTTCCAGATGTCGGAAGTGATCAACGTCGCTGCGGTAGTACAGCCCATTACGGACCACCCCAAATGCGCCCGCTCATGGCGGCGTGTGCCGGACGTCGGCTCCGACCCGGACTATCCCGAACTCAGCGCCCGCGATGCAGACGCCGTGCGCTGGTGGGACAACCAACGCAGCTGATGAGCCGCCCGCTCCGGTCGAACCGGAACGGGCGGACTCAGCAGCCGATCAGGACGGCTGGCGGGCCGAGCGTTCGCGCAACTCGACGGCCCGGCGCTCCAGCCGGTCGGCCTGGCTCGCCAGACGCGGCGAAAGGGCCTGCAGCTCTGCGTCGGTGACCGTCTCGCCGCGTTCCCGCGCCCGCTCGATCTGCGTCGCGCGATAGGCCGGATCCCGCAGCCGCGCCGATTCCTCGCGCATCTGTTCGGCCCCGGCGACCATCTGATCAGCGCCCCGGGCCATATGAACCCGCGCATTGGCCATTTCACGAGCGGCGTGTTGGCGAGCGACGCCGGCCTGGGCCCGCGCCTCGGCGGCCGCAGCCATCGCGGCTCTCGCGTGGGTCCGGGCTTCAGGCGCCCCGGCGACGTGAGCGCGAGCTTGGGCACGGGCCTCAATGGCCTCCCGCCGGGCTTCCCTTGCATGGATCCGCGCCTCCACGGCCGCCTGACGGGCCTCGACGACGGCCTGGCGCTCCTGTTCCGTCAGCGGCCGGCTGTTGTGGACCCAGCCTGAGGCGCGAGGCGCACGGGCGGGCGGCGCCGGGGGCGCGGGCGGGGCCGGAGGCGCTGGCGGAGCGACCATCGCGGCATAGGATGCAGGCGGAGC
>NZ_DDRM01000019.1:247558-247914 GCF_002343105.1 Brevundimonas sp. UBA2416 | reverse complement strand
GCGGGGGGGGATGCGGGGTAGGTCGGGGCGCCCGGGGGCGAGGCCCGGGAACAGGGGGGGGGGGGCGGGCGGGGGGGGGGGGGTGGCGAGGGGGGGGGCGGCGGGGCGTCACGACGCACGTCGCTGCGTCCCTGCTGCTGTTCCTTGGCCAGACCGACCAGTTCGCCGAGGCCGGCGATGGTGCCGACCAGGCCGGACATCTCGGCCGGGACGATGACCGTCTTGGCCGTCGGATTGCGCGCCAGTTCGGCGAAGGCCTCGACGTATTTCTGGGCGACGAAGTAGTTGATGGCATTGACGTCGCCGGCCGCGATGGCCTGGGACACCATGGCGGTCGCCTTGGCCTCGGCCTCGGC
>NZ_DDRM01000019.1:201656-247293 GCF_002343105.1 Brevundimonas sp. UBA2416 | reverse complement strand
GCGCTCGCGCTCGGCCTTCATCTGACGGGCCATGGCGTTGGTGATGTCGGCCGGCGGGGTCAGGTCCTTGATCTCGATGCGGTTGACCTTCACGCCCCACGGCTCGGTCGCGGCGTCGATCACGGTCAGCAGCCGGGAGTTGATCGAGTCGCGCTGGAACAGCACCTCGTCCAGTTCCATCGAACCGACCACGGTCCGCAGATTGGTCGAGCACAGCTGGGTGATGGCGTAGGGCAGGTTCTCGATGCGGTAGGCGGCGGCCGAGGCCTCCATCACCTGGATGAAGACGATGGCGTCGACCTTCACCATGGCGTTGTCCTTGGTGATGACCTCTTGCTGCGGAACATCAAGAACTTGTTCCATCATGTTCATGCGTCGGCCGATCCGCTCGACGAACGGCGTCAGGATGCTGATCCCGGGGCTGAGGGTGCGGGTGTATTTGCCGAACCGCTCGACGGTCATCTCGCGCCCTTGGGGCACGATCTTGACCACGCTGAACAGCAGCACGAAGGCCAGTACGACCAGCGCAACGGTGAAGAGGAATGAGGTGTCCATGAAATCTCCCTGTCCAGTACAGGTTAGCACCCTGCAGACGGCGCGCCACTGAAACCGGACACGCCAGGGATGACATCCGCGTAATCGCGATCCATCAACGTGGGCCGACGGCCATCCGGATGACCCGCAGCGTCTCGGACCAGTCAATGAGAGCCTCGACCTGATCCAGCGCCACGAACCGCGCCTCGATGGCGTCGTCGCCCGCCACGGGCTCGCCGGCGAGCCAGCGCGCGGCGTAGTCGATCAGCACATAGTGGCGGCCGGCTTCGGGAAACAGGCCGTCGACCACGTCGATCAACCCCGTGATCTCGGCCTCGACCCCCGTCTCCTCGCGCAGTTCCCGAAGGGCCGCGTCGACCGCCCGCTCGCCGGGTTCGATTCGCCCGCCCGGCAGGCTCCAGTCGCCCTGGCGCGGGGGCGTACCGCGCCGGATCAACAGCACGTCGTCACCGCGCAGACAGACGACGCCGACGCAGGGCACGGGTGAGGGCAGGGAGGCGTTCATACTCCGACCCTGACACGGCCCTTTCGCCGCGCCCACGACTTTGAGACAAGGGCTCCATGACCGCCCCATCTCCCGCCGCCCTCGTCGCCCTGAAATCCGCCCTCGGTGACGGCGGCTGGACCGACGATCCGGCCGAGATCGCGCCCTGGCTGACAGAGTGGCGCAATCGCTGGCATGGCCACTCGCCGCTGATGCTGACGCCACGTTCGACCGCCCAGGTCGCCGCCGCGGTCCGCGTCTGCGCCGAACACCGCATCGCCATCGTGCCCCAGGGCGGCGACACCGGCCTCGTCGGCGGCCAGATTCCCTATGGCGAGGTCCTGCTCTCGACCCGCAAGCTGCGCGCCGTGCGGGACGTCACCCCGCTGGACGACGCCATGACCGTCGAGGCCGGGATCACCCTGCTGGAAGCGCAACAGGCCGCCGCCGCTGCCGACCGTCTGTTCCCGCTCAGCCTCGCCGCCGAGGGCAGCGCCACCATCGGCGGGGTCATCTCGACCAACGCCGGCGGCACCGCCGTGCTCCGCTACGGCATGATGCGCGACCTGGTGCTGGGCATCGAGGCGGTCATGCCGGACGGCGAGGTCTTCAACGGCCTCAAACGCCTGCGCAAGGACAACACCGGCTATGACCTGAAACAGCTGCTGATCGGGGCCGAGGGCACGCTCGGCGTGGTCACGGCGGCGACCCTGAAACTGTTCCCCGTCATGCGCAGTCGCGCCACCGCCATGGTCGGGCTGGACGCGCCCGCCGCCGCCATCGAACTGCTGGCCCGCGCCAAGGCCGAGACCGGCGGCGGGGTCGAGGCCTTCGAGCTGATGAAGCGGATCGGCATGAGCTTCGTCCTCGCCCACGTGCCCGACACGCGCGAGCCGCTGGACAGCACCCCGCCCTGGTACGTCCTGATCGAACTGGTCTCGGGCGAGCCCGGCGCCGCCGACGCGGCCATGGAGCGGCTGCTGACCCATGCCTTCGAGACCGGCCTGATCAATGACGCCGCCATCGCCCAGAACGACGCCCAGCGCGCCGCCTTCTGGAAGGTGCGCGAGGAACAGTCCGGTGCCCAGAAGCCGGAGGGCGGCGGCTGGAAGCACGACGTCTCCGTGCCCCTGTCTCGCATCGCCGACTTCCTCGAGGAGGCCACCGCCGCCGTCGAACGCTTCCACCCCGGCGCCCGGGTCAGCGCCTTCGGCCACGTCGGCGACGGCAATCTCCACTATGACGTCCTGTGCCCGCCCGGTGGCGACCTGAAGGCCTTCCTCGCCCGCTGGCAGGAAGGCTCGCAGATCGTCCACGACATCGTCGCCCGCTACGACGGCTCTATCTCCGCCGAACATGGCCTCGGCCGGCTGAAGACCGACGAAGCCCGGCGCTACAAGTCACCGCTGGAAATCCGCACCATGCAGGCGGTGAGGGCGGCCATCGACCCGCACCGGATCATGAACCCGGCGGTGCTGTTCTAGCGGACGAGGGCCGCCAGCGCGTGCTCGCTGATCAGGGTGTCTGCGATGCCGTGCGGGTTGCGAACGTCATAGTTCTCGGTTGTCACCACCACCACGGCCTGCAGGGCCGGGATCACCACGACCTTGTTTCCACCCGTACCAGCCATGGCCCAGGCCGGATAGCTCACGCCCTTCACGGCGTAGGACGGAAGCCAGGTCAAATAACCATAGTCGCCGCGCCCGTCGCCGACCGAGGCATGGGGCGTGGTCATCGCCGTCACAAAGGCCTGCGGCAGGACCTGACGGCCGTGCCAGCGACCGCCGTCCAGCATCAGCTGGCCCAGCTTGAGCAGATCCCGACTGCGCAGACCCAGGCCGCCACCGCCCTGGGCCAGACCGGTCGGCGAGAACTGCCATTCCTCGCCCGAAATGCCGAGTGGGGTGAAAAGCGCCTCACTGGCAAAGGTCGGCAGGGGTTTGCCCGTCGCCGACTGGACGACGGCCCCCAGGGTTGTCACCCCGGTCGTGCAATAGCTGAATGACCGGCCATAGGGAGAGTCCTCCGGCCGGGGGACCCATGCGGGGAAGCCGCGGATCGGCAGGTCGAAGGCGAATTTCACCCAGTCCTCGATCAGATACATCCGCTCTTCGTTGCCACGCGAGAACTGGTTCTGATCGTCACATTCGAGCAGGGAGCTCATCGACAGCAGGTCCTCGACCGTGATCTGTGCCTTGCGTGGGTCCGGATTCTCGAACGGCCCATAGCCGGCGATGAACGGCATGACCGGGGCGTCGACACCACGGATCGATCCCTCCGCGATGGCCGCCCCTATCAGCATGGCGGTCACGGTCTTGGTGGTCGAACGGGTATTGCGCCGGCCCTCTGCCCCGGCCTCATCGAAATAGGTCTCATGGATGACATGGCCGCCCTGGGCGACAAGAACGCTGGTGATCTTGTGGAACTCGCCGGCCCGTACCGCCGTGTCCATCCGGGCGAAGGCGACGGCGGTCTCCGTGCTCCCGGCCGGGACGACAATCGGCCAGTCATTCGTCTGTTGCGCCCGGACGGGCCAAGCGACGATCAGGGACAGGCAGGCGGTGAGGACGAGACTACGCATGAGACACTCCGGTTTCACGGGTTCCATGACGCAATCAGGGCCCCACTGTCTTGAACCGGTGAAACATTCTCAGGCCAGCGCCGCCGCGCTGGTCATCGGACTGACGCCGTAGATGCGGCCGTGCTCGCGGGTCATATGGCTCTGATCCGCATAGCCAGCCGCGTGCGCCGCCTCGATCGGGCGCAGCCCCTGGGCCAGGGCCGCCATGGCGATGTCGGCCCTGCGACGACGAATCGCGTCGCCCGGGCTGATGCCGAAACGCTGTCGATAGGTGCGCGCGAGATGCACCGGGTGCACGCCGACCGCCGCCGCGATGCCGCGCACCTCGAGCCCCTGATCGCAAGCGAGGTCGGCGATCATGTCTCTGGCGCTTTCGAGCCAGTCCGGCGGAGCCCCCGGTCGCGCCGGCCGGGGCCGCGAGGCGGCCGCGAGCATGGCCAGGGCCCGGTCTTCCAGCGCCAGTTCGTCGCCGGGTTCGAAGCGGATACAGCCGCCGAACAGTCGCCGCACCGCCGCCGTCGAAACCGCGTCGTCCAGCAGGACGGGCAGGTCTCCACCAATCTCCGAGGACACCGGGGTCGAGACGGACAGGAAGCGTCCGCCTGCCTCATCGAAACAGTCCTGATGGGTCGTGCCCGGCGGATTGTAGATCAGCTCTCCGGCCCTGACCGGGCCCCCGCGGCCGTGCCGGCCGGCCAGACTGCGGTAGCCCTCGTCGAGCGGCAGGATGAAATGCGCCTCGTCATGGGCATGCTCGACCACGGCTTCGGGCGGCAGGGTGGCGATGCGCAGCTCGACGCAGAAGCCGCCGCCCGAGACGGACTTCCGCAGCGCTCCGAGAAAATCGCCGCGCGCCAGGCGCCTGTGCGTCATCGTCAAGACTCCCCGGCCGACGGGCCCGGGTCCAGTTAGCAACAATCGGCGGCACCCGTCATCCGGGAGAGCGCTCCAACATTCATCCCGATCCAGCCTCCGGACCGCCCGTCTTGCCCCTGCGGCCTGATCGTCCTACCCCTCCGGCTCGATTCAACACCGCCGGAGACCCGACATGACCCTCGCCCTGCTGTTCCCCGGACAAGGCAGCCAGTCGGTCGGCATGGGTGCGGCGCTCGCCGACGCCTTCGCCTCCGCCCGCGAGGTCTATGCCGAGATCGACGAGGCGCTGGGCCAGAAGCTGTCGGTGCTGATGCGCGAGGGCCCTGAGGACCAACTGACCCTGACCGAGAACGCCCAGCCGGCCCTGATGGCCGTTTCGCTGGCCGCCGCCCGCGTGCTCAAGGTCGAGTTCGGCGTCGATGTCAGCCGCGCCGGCTTCGTCGCCGGGCATTCGCTGGGCGAATATTCGGCCCTGTGCGCCGCCGGTTCGATCACCCTGGCCGACACCGCCCGCCTGCTGAAGCTGCGCGGTCAGGCCATGCAGCGCGCCGTGCCCGTGGGCCGCGGCGCCATGGCCTCCCTGATCGGGCCTAATACCGACCTGGCCCTGGCCGAGGCCGCCGCCGCGGCGGGTTCCGAGGTCGGCGTCTGCGTCGTCGCCAATGACAACAACGCCGGCAACATCGTCATCTCGGGCGACAAGGCCGCCGTCGACCGAGCCATCGAAAAGGCCAAGGAACTGGGCGCCCGCGCCATTCCCCTGAACGTCTCGGCGCCCTTCCACTGCCCGCTGATGCAGCCCGCCGCCGACGAAATGGCCACGGCCCTGGCCTCCGCGACCATCGTCGCGCCTTCGGTCGCCGTCGTCGCCAATGTCACCGCCCGCCCCGAGCGCGACCCCGAAGTCCTGCGCCGCCTGCTGGTCGAACAGGTCACCGGCCGCGTCCGCTGGCGCGAGAGCATGGAATGGATGGCCGGGGAGGGCGGGGTCACCCGCTTTGCCGAGATCGGCTCCGGCAAGGTGCTGGCCGGCATGGCCAAGCGTATCGCGCCGGACGCGGAAAGCCTGTCCCTGAACACGCCGGAAGATCTGGAAGCGTTCGCGAAGAGTTTTTGACTTCCCTTCTCCCCTTGCGGGAGAAGGTGTCAGGCGCAGCCTGACGGATGAGGGGTCGCACCGGCGGAACCGGCGCGGCGTCTCCAACTTCAACTTGAGAGGTCCGCGCGACCCCTCATCCGGCCCTCCGGGCCACCTTCTCCCGCAAGGGGAGAAGGAAGAGGAGACACAGATGTTCAATCTCACCGGCAAGACCGCCCTCGTGACCGGCGCGACCGGCGGCATCGGCGGGGCCATCGCACGCGCGCTGCACGCCCAGGGCGCAACCGTGGTCCTCTCCGGCACCCGCGAAGCGGTATTGCAGGACCTGGCTAAGGAGCTGGGCGAGCGCGCCTTCGCTGCCGCGGCCAACCTGTCGGACGCTGCGTCGGTCGACGGCCTGCTGGCCCGGGCCGAGGAAGCCGCCGGCGCCCCGCTCGACATCCTCGTCGCCAACGCCGGCATCACGAAGGACGGCCTGCTGATGCGAATGAAGGACGAGGATTTCCAGGACGTGATCCGGGTTAATCTCGAGAGCTATTTCCGCCTCTCGCGCGCGGCCATGAAGGGAATGATGAAGCGCCGTTCGGGCCGGATCATCGGCATCACCTCCGTGGTCGGCGTCACCGGCAACCCCGGCCAGACCAACTACGCCGCCTCAAAGGCCGGCATGATCGGCTTCTCCAAGTCGCTGGCCCAGGAAGTCGGCTCGCGCGGCATCACGGTGAACTGCATCGCTCCGGGCTTCATCGCCTCGCCGATGACGGACGTCCTGAACGACCAGCAGCGCGAGACCATCCTGAAGAACATCCCCGCCGGCCGCCTCGGCACGGGCGACGAGATCGCCGCCGCCGCCGTCTATCTGTCCTCCGACGAAGCCGCCTATGTCACGGGGCAGACCCTTCACGTGAACGGCGGCATGGCGATGATCTGATGAAAACCCTCCGCATCCTCGCCACCATCCTGAGCGGCCCGATGCTGCTGATCGGCATCATCTGGGTCCTGCAGGGGCTCAACATCCTGCCGGGCAGCTTCATGACCGGCCAGATCATCTGGGCGATCTACGGCGCGCCCCTGGCCCTGGCGGGCGGCGGGCTGGTCTGGTGGGTCAACCGGGGCGTTCAAACCCGGTAACGGGCTATTTCCTGCCCGCGCCGCCGTGCTAAACCCTGAACAGCCGGTTGGCCTGAGTCTGCGTTCAAGGCTTGCGTCGCCGTCGCCGCCGTCATACGGCAGCAATCAAGACAACAGCCGCCGTGGCGGCCCTGAAAGCAGAGACACCCATGTCCGACACCCTGGAACGCGTCCGCAAGATCGTCATCGACCACCTGGACGCCGATCCGGAAAAGGTCGTTGAAAAGGCCAGCTTCATCGACGACCTGGGCGCTGACTCGCTCGACAACGTCGAACTGGTCATGGCCTTCGAGGAAGAATTCGACATCGAAATCCCGGACGACGCCGCCGAACACATCCAGACGGTCGGCGACGCCGTGAAGTTCATCGACGAGAAGCTGGCCGGCTGATCGCCGCCCTTTTCGAACGGCTTTGATGGCCGCCGTGGCGCGCCCCTAGCGGGGCCGCCCGGCGGCCATTACTGTTTGTGGTCAGGATTCTGTAACGAGGAGCGCACATGCGCCGTGTCGTCGTCACCGGCCTCGGTCTGCTCACCCCGCTCGGCTGGGGCGTGGAGCATAACTGGAAGGGCATCCTCGAGGGCCGCTCGGGCATCGGCCCGATCACCAATTTCGACACCGAAGGCTATGGCTGCACCATTGCGGGCGAGATTCCGTCGGTCGACGGTCGCGGCGGCGGCGCACCCGGCCAGCCGGGCGTCTTCGACCACGAAAAGGTCATGTCGCCCAAGGACCGCAAGCGGGTCGACGACTTCATCGTCTACGCCATCGCCGCCGCCGATGAAGCCCTGGCCGACGCCGGCTGGAAGCCCGAGACCGAGGAGCAGCGCGAGCGCACCGGCGTCATGGTCGGCTCCGGCATCGGCGGCCTCGGCCCCATCGCCGACACGGCCATCATTCTCAAGGAACAGGGTCCGCGCCGGGTCAGCCCCTTCTTCATCCCGTCGGCCCTGATCAACCTGACCAGCGGCCAGATCTCGATCCGCCACGGTCTCAAGGGGCCGAATCACTCGGTCGTCACCGCCTGCGCCACGGGCGCCCACGCCATCGGCGACGCGGCCCGGATGATCATGCTGGACGACGCCGACGTCATGGTCGCGGGCGGGGCGGAAAGCTCCATCGTCCCCATCGGCATCGCCGGCTTCCTCGCCTGCAAGGCCCTCTGCACCGCCTACAATGATGCGCCCGAAAAGGCTTCGCGGCCGTGGGACAAGGACCATTCCGGCTTCGTCATGGGCGAGGGCGCGGGCATTGTGGTGCTGGAGGAGTACGAGCACGCGAAAGCCCGCGGCGCGACCATCTACGCCGAGGTCGCCGGCTACGGGATGAGCGGCGACGCCTATCACATCACCGCCCCGGCCGAGGACGGCGACGGCGGCTATCGCGCCATGCAGATGGCGGTAAAGCGCGCCGGCATCACCCCCGCGGACATCGACTACGTCAACGCCCACGGCACCTCGACCATGGCCGACTGGATCGAGGCCGGGGCCATCGAGAAACTCATGGGAGATCACGCCCCCAACGTCGCGCTGTCCTCGACCAAGTCGATGACCGGCCACCTGCTGGGCGCGGCCGGGGCCATCGAGGCGATCTTCTGCATCCTGGCCATCCGCGACCAGATCGCGCCTCCGACCATCAATCTCGACAATCCCGAGCGTGACACCGCCCTGAATCTGGTACGCGGCAAGGGCCAGCCGATAGAGATCGACGTGGCCATGTCCAACTCGTTCGGGTTCGGCGGCACCAACGCCTCGGTCATCTTCCGGAAGGTCGGCTGATGTCGGTGGAGCGGCGCTCCGGCCGCAAGACCGCGTTTCTGGCCGCCACGGCGACCTTCAGCACCTTCCTGATCATCGCCCTCATCGCCGCCTGGAGCGTCTTCTACGCCCCGGGCCCCGCGGCCCGCGAGGGCGAATCGACCGTCGTCAGCCTGCCCAGCGGCGCGGGCGTCAGCGCCATCGCCGCCACCCTGAAGTCCGCCGGGGTGATCCGCTCGACCGACATGTTCAAGGCCGCCGCCACCCTGACCGGCGCCGACCGCAAGCTGCGCGCCGGCGAATATGAGGTGCCCAGCAAGGCCTCGCTCCGCTCCGTCCTCGTCCTGCTGGTCGAGGGCCGGGTGGTCCGCCACTACGTCACCCTGCCCGAAGGCTGGTCCTCGGCCCAGGCGGTGGAAATCCTCAACAACCAGACCATTCTGACCGGGACGATCGACGCTGTTCCGGAAGAGGCCAGCCTGTGGCCCGACACCTATGAGATCAGCCGCGGCGAGACCCGCGCCTCGGTCATCGCCCGCATGCGTCGCGCCCGCGACGAGAACCTCGCCCGCCTGTGGGCCGCGCGCGGCTCCGCCACCGTGGTCCGAACGCCCGAGGAAGCCATGATCCTCGCCTCCATCGTGGAGAAGGAGACGGGCGTGGCCCACGAACGCCCCCGTGTCGCCGCCGTCTTCACCAACCGCCTGCGCGCCGGCATGCGGCTGGAGAGCGACCCGACCATCGAGTACGGCCTTACCCGCGGCGTACCCCTTCGCCGGGGGCTGCGTCGGTCCGAACTCGACCGGCCCAATCCGTGGAACACCTATCAGATCGACGGCCTGCCACCGACGGCCATCTCCAATCCGGGCCGGGACGCCGTCGCCGCCGTGCTCAATCCGCCTTCCACTGCGGACATCTTCTTCGTCGCCGACGGCTCGGGCGGCCACGCCTTCGCCCGGACCTATGAAGAGCATCTCGCCAATGTCGCTCGCTGGCGCGAGATCGAGCGCCGCCGCGCCGGCCCGCCGCCCGCCGCGCCGGAGCCGGCTCCCGCCGCACCCGATGCGGCCGCGCCTGCCTCCGACGGCGTGCCGCCCGGCGTGACTGTGTCCCCTGGCGCCCGGGTGATCGCCATTCCTGCTCCGGCTCCCGCCGGATGAGCGCCATCTCGGGCATGACGGGCTTCGGCCGGGCCGACGGCGCCCATGGCGACTGGACCTGGTCGGTCGAGGCCCGTTCGGTCAACGGCCGCAATCTGGAAGTCCGCTTCCGCGGCCCGCCCGGTTTCGACGGCCTCGAGCGCCATGCCAAGACCGCCGCCCAGGCCCGCCTCAATCGCGGTCAGGTGACGCTGGGAGTCCAGGCCAAGCGTGCTGACCCCGGCGCCGCCTCGCTGAAGGTCAATCAGGACATCCTCGCCCGCTACCTGGCGCTTGCCAACCAGCTGGCGGAGGAGGGTGCCACGCCGCCCTCGGCCGACGGCCTGCTGTCCCTGCGCGGCGTCCTCGAAGCCCCGGAAGAAATCGACGACCCCGAGGCACGCGCTGCCGTCGAAGCCGCCATGGCCGCATCGATCGATCAGGCGTTCGACGCCCTCAAGGTCTCGCGCGACCGGGAGGGCTCGCAGCTCCTGCCCGTCGTCACCGACTTCATCGTCCGCATCGCCGCCCTCGTCGCCCAGGCGGAGACCGAAGCCGCCGCCCAGACCGACGCCATCCGCGAGCGTTTCACCCGCCGGATGACCGAACTGGCCCCCGATGCGCCGGGTCTTGAGGACCGCATCTTCCTCGAGGCCGCCTCGCTGGCCACAAAGGCCGACGTCCGCGAGGAGCTGGACCGGCTCGCCGCCCACGTCGCCTCGGCCCGCGAACTGTTGCGGCAACCCCCCGCCGGCCGGAAACTCGACTTCCTGATGCAGGAATTCATGAGGGAGGCGAACACCCTCTGCTCGAAATCGGCTACGACCGCGCTCACCGGAATCGGCCTGGAGCTCAAGGCCGTGATCGAACAGCTGCGCGAACAGGTCCAGAATGTTGAATGAACGCCATCCCCGCCGCGGCGTCCTGCTGATCGTCGCCAGCCCCTCGGGGGCCGGCAAGACCAGCCTGTGCCGCCGCCTGATGGCCGACCATGGCGGGCTGGAACTGTCGATCTCCATGACCACCCGCGGCATCCGCCCCGGCGAGGTCGCCGACCGCGACTATCATTTCGTCGATGACGCCGAGTTCCAGCGCCTGATCGACGCCGACGCCTTCCTCGAATGGGCCGACGTCCACGGCGCCCGCTACGGCAGCCCGCGCGCGCCCATCGACCGCGCCCTGTCAGAGGGCCGCGACGTCCTTTTCGACATCGACTGGCAAGGCGCCCGCGACATCGCCGCAAAATGCCCTGAGGACGCCGTCCGCGTCTTCATCCTGCCGCCCAGTCTCGAGGAACTGCGCCGCCGTCTGGTCACCCGCTCCCAGGACGCCGACGAGGTCATCGAACGCCGCATCCAGAACGCCAAGGGCGAGATCGAGCACTGCGGCCAGTTCGACTACGTCTTCGTCAATGACGACTTCGACCGCAGCTACGCCGAACTGGCCCACATCTATCACGCCGAGCGTTCCAGGCGTTTCCGCAATATCTGGATCGAGGCCTACAAGGACGCCCTGCTGAACGAGGCGGTCTGACGCCGCCCGCCTGCCCGGAGGCAGGCGGGGCCTGGATCAGGCCTTGTCGATCGCCGCGGCGATCTGCGCCGGGGTATGCCCGGTCAGGTCCTTGGAAATTTCACCGACCAGCCGCGCCGCCGTCTCCTTGTGCCAGCCCTTGCGCAGCTGACCCATGGTCTTGGGCGCGGCAATGACCAGCAGGTGTTCGACCTTGTGGTCCAGCACCAGCTTGTTCAGCACGTGGGCCACGCCGAGCGCAAAGCCGTCCTCGGCCTGGGTGTCGTTGTCGGGATTGGCCCCGCTGGAGATGCGGCCCGCGGCGCCCGAGGCGCGCTCGGCGATCTCCGGCGCAGGCCGGGGGGTGAGCTCGACGGACTGATGCCCGGTGTTGTGGAACAGCGCCAGTTTCTCGCCATCGACCACGGCCACGAGCGTGCCTGCGGAAAGTATCATCTGGTGGTCTCCGATTGTCTGGGGCTTGGCTAACGCCTCGCGTTCGGCGCGGTTGCCGGGCGCGTGACAGGGCCGAACCCTCTGTGAAGCCTCGCACCTTGGGCCGCCCGAACCGTCCGGGCCTTGATTGAAAGCAATGCCGGCCCGATTCAGCGCAGGCGCCGGGCGGTCTGGAAGGCTTTCAGCCGCGTTTGCGCCGCATCATCGTCGCCCCGCCACTGTCGGGCGCGGTCGGCTGCACGTCACCCGTCACGGCCCGCGCCAGCCGCAGGAAGCCGGCCAGGTCGATGACTTCGGCCCGATCCTCGGGACTCAGCCCGGCCGCCTCGCACAGTTCGGCCCCGCCCAGCGGCTTAAGACTGGATCGCAGCATCTTGCGCCGCTGGCCGAAGGCTGCGGCCGTCACCCGCTCCAGCGCCGCCAGCAGCGCCCGTTCCGGCCGGTCCTCGCGCGGGACCAGATGCACGACTGCACTGGCCACCTTGGGCGGCGGCGTAAAGGCGGCGGCGGGCAGATGCATCACCAGTTTCGCCTCGCACACCGCCTGGGCGATCACCGCCAACCGGCCATAGGCGTCGTCCCCGGGCGCGGCCACGATCCGCTCGGCCACCTCCTTCTGAAACATCAGGGTCAGGGCATGGGGCGTCCACGGCCCGGTAAGCCATTTGATCAGCAGCGGCGTGCCGACATTGTAGGGCAGGTTGGAGACCACATGGGCAGGGCCTTCGACCAGTTCAGCCTCGCGCACACCCAGCGCATCCGCCTCGACCACGGTCAGCCTGCCCGAGCCGTCGTCCAGTTCGGCCAGCAGGGGCAGGAAGCGAGGGTCCTTCTCGACCAGAACGACCTTGCCCGCGTCGCTTTCCAGCAGCGCCCGCGTCAGTCCGCCGGGGCCGGGGCCGACCTCGATCACCGCCCGCCCGTCGAACGGTCCGGCCAGGCGCACGATCTTTCGCGTGACGTTCAGGTCGAGCAGGAAGTGCTGGCCGAAGCTCTTCTTCGCCAGCAGGCCGTGGGCGTCGAGCGTTTCGCGGAGGGAGGGGAGGTCGGTGGGGTTCACCTGCGTGTCATAGCCGGGAGAAGTGGTTAGTGGTTAGTGGTTAGTGATTGCGGCCTCGTCGTCAGCGGAAGGGCGGCGCGGACCGCGCCATCGCCCCGGCGTCGGCCAGCCACTAACCACTAACCACTAATCACTTGCTCGCCCTCGCAACCGCCATCACCCCTGCCAGACGGATCGCCGCGATCAGGCTGTCGGCCCGGGCGACGCCCTTTCCGGCGATGTCGAAGCCCGTGCCGTGGTCAGGCGAGGTGCGGATCACAGGCAGGCCTAGGGTCGTGTTGACCCCTCCCCAGAAGTCCAGCGTCTTGACCGGGATCAGGGCCTGATCGTGGTACAGGCATAACACCGCGTCATAGGTCGTGCGGGCCTCGTCGTGGAACAGGGTGTCGGCGGGCCGGGGATCGGTGATGGCGATTCCCTCTGCGCGCAGGGCCGCGGCGGCGGGGATCAGCACCGCGATCTCCTCCAGCCCGATCGAGCCGCTCTCGCCGGCGTGCGGATTGAGGGCCGCCAGCGCCAGCCGGGGCGCGGGGATGCCGAAGTCGCGCTTCATCGCCTCATGGACGACGCGGGCGGTGCGGCAGACACGGTCGGCCGTGACCAGCTCCGGCACCTCGGCCAGAGGGGCGTGGATGGTCACCAGACAGGCCCGCAGGTCTCTGGCCGTCAGCATCATCACCGGCCCGCGAGTCCCGGCGAAGGGGACGTCAGCCGTCAGTTCGGCGATGAACTCGGTGTGTCCCGGAAAGCGAAAGCCGGCCGCGTAGAGCGGCGCCTTGGCGATGGGGGCGGTGACGATGCCCGAGGCTTCGCCGGAGAGCGCCAGGTTGACGGCCTGTTCGATCCAGTTGGCGACGGCGCCCGCATTGGCGGTTTCGGGACGGCCGGGTGTAACGGGCCCCGGCAAGCGATTGTTGAGTACGGGAATGGCTCGACCGAAGACGGCGGAGGCGTCGGCAAGCGCGAGCACGGATTCGACCGGCTGCCCCTGCAATCTCAGCAGGGCGGCGTCCCCAATCACGGCGAAGACCGGGCCCTCGCCCTTGAGCGCGGCCCAGGCCCTGGAGATGACCTCCGGCCCCACGCCCGCCGGTTCGCCCATGGACAGGGCCAGCGGCGCGGGGACGGCGGTCATCACTTCATCTCGATGAGGGCGTCCTCGCGCAGGTCGCGCATATAGCGGCGGCCGAGAGTGGCGAGGTTCTGGCGGAACAGGGTGTTCTCGACTTCCTGCGGATTGGGCGCTTCGGTGCCGCCGACCCGCCGACCGCAGACGCCCAGCAAGTGAACGCCCAGCGGGGTGCGCACGGGCGTGCTCACCGAGCCGATTTCCGCGGATCGGGCGACCTGCTGGAACTGCGGGGCCAGGTTCAGCACATCGGCCTCGCCCAGATCGGCGCCGAGCAGGCCCTGCTCGGACGTCGCGCGAGCCAGCATGGTGTCGCAGGTCAGCTGCGGACGCAGGGTTTCCAGCCGCTGGGTCGCCGCGGCCACGTCCGCGTCGGTGGCCGTTTCCGGCAGTTCGATCATCACCTGTTTGATCTGCACCAGACTGGCCGAGGCGCCGTCCCGCTTGTCGCGCATGTAGACGATATAGACCCCGCCATCGACGGGGATCGGTCGTGACAGTTGCCCAACCTGAAGCTGGTCCAGCGCCTGCTGCAACGCCGGTTGCATGGTGCCTTCAACGACCCAGCCCGCGTCGCCGCCGCGCGTTGCGGACGGCGCGGCCGAGAACTGCTGGGCCACGGCCTGGAAGGGCGCGCCCTGGACCATCTGCTGCACCAGCTGGTTGGCGCCGTTCAGCGCCGCCTGCTGGCCGCCGACGCGGGCGGACTCAATGTAGATTTCGCCGATCAGATACTGCTTCTTGGCGGCGGCCTCAGAGACCTGACGCAACGCCGCGGCCACGGCGGCGCGGCTGACGCGGGCGCGGCTCTGGAACCGGCCGCCGACCAGCTGCGACCAGCCGATCTGGGTCCGAAGCTGCTCGCGCAGGGTGCTCGGCCGGATGCCCCCCTGGGCGAGGAAGTCGATGTAGGCTTGGGGCGCGGCGCCCACTTCCTGGGCCATGGCGGCGATTTCGGCCGATACCTCTTCGTCGCTGACGACCAGATCCTCGTATTTGGCCAGTTCCTGCACCTGAAGTCGCTCATCAATCAGGGCGTTCAGGGCCTGTTGCTGGATGGCCGGAATGTTCTCGGGCGTCGGCTGGACCTGGGTCATGGCGATCAGCAGCAGCATGCGCTGGCGCAGGTCGAACCCGGTGATGACGCTGTCGTTGACCGTGGCCAGGATGCCATCCGACATCTGGAAGGCCGGGGCGGCCGGCGGCGCGACCGGAGCCGACTCAGCCGCCGGATTCAGATTGCCGGCGGCGGCCGGCTGCGCCGGAGGCGCGGTCTGGGCCATGGCCGAACCGGCCAGGAGGGCGGCGATCGCCACGCCCGTCATGTAACGCTGCAAACCCATGTCAGTCCTGGTTCCTCAAGCGGCGCTGGTCCGGTTTTCGTCCCGGATTTGCGAACCGCGCACCCCCGGGCCGCGCGGCCGTCAGCGCCCGTCGCTGCGTCAATACCCTGTACCGCCGAAAGTGGCGAGGTTTAGGCGCACATAGACGCCTTCGGACGGTCCTGTCGGGCGTACGCGCGTGTTGTCGCGCCGATAGCCGATCTCGAATCGGAAACAGTCGTCGTCGAAAAGCAGGCCGACTTCGGACCGGGTGATGATGTCCCGCTCCAGATCCGCGATGCCCGAGGCCGCTATGCCCCAGTTGCCGTAGACGAACTGTTGTCCCGACAGCTGGACGAACGCGTAGTTTCGGTTCAGCGGCCCGGCGAGCGGGTTCGAGCGGTCGATGATGTAGCTGACGGTCGCGAGATTGCGCCGGCCCCAGCGGCCGTCCACCGCTGTTTCCGCCCGGCGAATTTCACCCGAGGCGTCGATGGTGGCGTGGCCCCAGCCGCGAATCCGGTCGGACGGCGAGAAGCTGCCCTGCACGACCCAGTCGGACGTCTGCGAGGCCAGGCCGGTTGGATCGTAGAGCTGGGTTGGCAAATCCGGGACCGGCGTCAGGAAGGCAGGCTCCTCCTCGGCGCGGTAGCTGCGGCCGATGAACAGGCTGGCCTGCCGGCCCTCGTTCCAGCGCAGTGTCGCCCGGGCGCCAATCGTCAGACGGGGACCGCCCTCATAAAGATCATAGCCGGGGAATCGGTCGGTCCGGAACAAGGAGCTCTCGTCCAGTTCCAGCGTCTGGCTGTCCTCAATCGGAATTCGCGGATCGAGGTCCGAACTGGTCGAGGCCGACAGCTGCGCCATCGGCTCCAGGATCAGATCGGCGCCGGGGCCGACGCTGCGGAACAGCGGATAGCTGATGTCGAGGCCGGCCGTGGCGCGGCCGCGGGAAATGGCCTCATCCTCCAGCCCCAGCATCGGGGGCAGGTCGCCGACGGAATAGAGGTCGGCGCGCACGTCAACGAACGGCTCCCAACGCACGCCGAGGGGTGAAATCAGGGTCCGTCGCCATTCGACCTGACCCGAGACCCGGCGGCTGTCGACGCCCGGCAGGCCGAGGGTCGCTCCCGTCGGGATGATCTGGGGGCGCAAGACCGGGCCGCCGACGTAGTCGTCGCGATACAGCGACACAGCCGATCCTCGCAGCCGCAGGCGGCCTCCGAGAACCGGCCCGGCCGGTTCCCAACGCGCCTCGACCAGGGGCGCGACCACGGGCAGGGCGCCGTCCGCTTCGAACTCGTTCAGTGCCGGCGTAACCGGATCGAACCGGGTGACCCGCAGGCTCTGCAGGTCAAAGGCGGTAACCGAGAGATAGGACCGGGCGGTTTGCCGCTCGGCGTACAACTGGCTGATCAGCCGCCGCTGGTCGCCGTAGTAGAGGCCGTTGTCCTGATAGGGATCGCGGATGTCATAGCGGTCGAACAGGGTCTTGTCCGACACCCGTTCGATCGTGAAGCCCCAGCGCCAGGGCCCGTCGGGATCGAACCGGCCATGACCCAGGAAATAGCTGCGGCTGGTGCGGTCGCCGTATTTGACGTTGCTCTCGGCGTCGCCGTCGCCATCGAGGTCAAAGTCGCCGAAGCTGCGCTCGTAGGTATAGCCGCCGCGCGCGACGACCGTCCCGTCGGCGAACCGGCGACGCCATTGGAGGTTCAGCAGCGGCGCGACATCGGTGTTGAACTGCGGGCTGATCAACCAGTCTTCGGACGGTGACACCACGCGAAGATAGGGAATTTCAAGGCTCAGACCCCGCCCTTCATCGTAGCTGGGAATGGGCACCAGAAAGCCGGACGCCCGGTCGACGGTCGGATCGGGATGGGCGAAGAACGGCAGGTAGAAGACCGGCACACCGCCGACCCGGAACACGGCATTGCGATACAGGACGGCACGGAGGTCCTCGTCCTGAACGACCTTCTCCGCCTGGATGGCGATGCTGGGTTCCCTGGGATTTCCTTCGGCGTCGCAGATCGCGCAGGGTGTGAAACGGGCGTAGTTCAGCTCGTTGACGTTCTCGCTGCGGCGTACCGCCGTCGCGGCCATCAGGTTCGCGCCATTGCGGAAGCGGGTGGCGAAATCGACCGCCACGCCGGCCTTCAGATCCGAGTCGAGTTCAAGGTGGCTCGCGAAGACGACGTTCCCCTCGGGGTCGGTGAATTCGACCCGCCGGTCGGCTGTCGCGATGCCGAGACCGAGGTCATAGCTGACGGCGCCGGCTCTGAGCGTCGCGCCCCGGAAGCGGGCCAGCACGCGATCGGCTCCCGCGGCTTCGGCGGATATGACGTCGCCGGTCCGCGCCGCGGACTCAGCCTCGATATAGACCGCGCCAGGGGGTAGTCCGTCGGCGGCCGGTCCGACCGGCGCGGGCGTCTGTTGCGCCTGGGCGGCTCCAGCCAGAGAGGTCAGCGCGATTGCAGCCGCACCGGCCAGAAGCCGGTAGCGCAAGGCTCCCAAATCGGGCGCGCGGCGGTCACGCTGCATACAAGAGTTCACTCTGGTGGACGGACGGTCCGGCAAGCCGGGGGAAGGGCGGATCGCTTAGCCGTCTTCGGTATAGAACAGCAAGGTGAAGGCGGCGAGCGCCGTCAGCAAGGGCGGCAGCCAGGCCGCCAGCCAGGGCGGGATCACCTCCGCCGAGCCGAAGGCGGACGCCGCCTGATTGACGAAGAAGAAGCCGAACCCCAGCACCACCGCCGCCACGCTCATCCGGGCAAGATCGCCCAGCCGCATCAGCCGCAGCGAGAAGGCCGCGGCCAGAATCGACATGGCGGCGAACATCAGCGGGGTGGCCAACAACTGCTGCAGCCGGAGACGGTATGCGGTCGATGAGAAGCCCGCGGCCTCGACCCGGTCGATCTGGGCCGGCAGCGACCAGAAGGAGGTCGCCTGGGGACGTGCGAACCGTTCAAACGCCTCTTCGTCGGCCAGGCTGGAAGGCAGGTCGAGAGTGGCGTAGCGCACGGCGCGTTGGCCGATCTCCGCCCCGACCGCATTCACCAACCTCCAGCTACCGTTGGACAGGGACGCCGTGTCGGCGTCGATCCGCTCGGAGAACGTCCGCATACCCTCGGCGTCGTTGGTGTAGATGAAGAAGGTCACGTCCAGCAGCCGCGCGCTCGACCGGTCCTGACGCTCGGCCCTGATGACCATCTGGCGGGTATCATCGCCCTCGCGGATCCACACCGTCGGGCTGGCCTCGGCCCCGGCGGCGGAGCCCGACAGGCGCGCGCGCTCTCGCTGGAAGAGACCGTCCGCAGACGCCGCCAGGGGACCGAGTGCGGCGACCGTGACCACGCCGAAGATCAGGGCTGCGCCCGCCGCCGGCAGGACGAACCGCCAGGCCGAAACGCCCGCCGCCCGCATGGCGATCAACTCGCTGCGGCGGTTCAGGCCCACGAACGCCGCCAGGGTCCCGAACAGGAAGACGAAGGGCAGCAGCTGGATGATCACCTGCGGCGACTTGAGCAGCATCAGGCCGAGAATGCGTACGCCGGACAGATCGACGTCGGAGCCGACGCCCCGGGAAATTTCCACGAAGTCGATCAGCATGATCAGGGCGGCGATGACGCCGAGGGCGATGCCCAGCGACCGGGCCTGCTGGACCAGCACATAGCGTTCGATTCGGCCGAGTCTCAGCCATGGCACGGGCAGGGCGGCGCGGCTCATCATGCGAACCGCGCCTTCAGCCGCTCATAGGCGGGCCAGACCGGACGCCGGCGGGGCTTCAGCGCCTGGAACAGCATCCTCAGGGCGATGACGGTCGCCACGATCGGCAGCAGATACTGGAATATGTTCAGCCACCCGTTCCAGGCGCTGGCCGAGACCACGCCATAGCCGGCGATACGGACAACCAGGAACGCGCCTGCGACCTTGGCGATTCGCATGCTGTAGCCGGTCCGGCTGAACGGCCCGCCGAGGATCGCCGTCAACGCCATGGCCATGGCCATGAGCGCATACAGCGGCGCCGACAGTCGCGAATGCCCCTCGGCCATCAACTCGCCAGCCGTACCGACCCGCTCCAGGTCGCCGGGCGAGGGATTGAACAACTGCGTCAGGTAGAGGTCCGACGGCTTGTAGCGAACCCGCTCCGTCACCTCGGTGTACTGGGTCAGCAGGACGTCCTGACGGTCGAAGGACAGATACTCCAGCACCCCGCGTGAGGAATATCGCTGCCACGATCCGTTGATCAGGGACAGCCGAGGCTGGCCGTCGACCGTGCTGAACCGCGCCTCGGCGGCGTCCCACGTCGTGACCCTGTCTCCCTCCTCGAGATAGACAAACAGGTTCTTGAGCAGGCCGTTCTGCTCGATCTGCTGGACATAGACCGTCAAACCGTTCGGTCCCTCGACGAACTGACCCTCCTCGACCAGCAGGGCGGCCAGGTCGGTGCGGACGGCGAAGGCCTCGGCCCGGGACTGCCGCTGCGCCCATGGCTGGCCCACGGTCGTGATGATCAGGGTCAGCACGGCCGCGATGGCCGCGATCCTCACGGCCGGGCGAATGGCCGACCAGCGGGTGACGCCCGAGGCGAAGACCGCCGTCAGCTCCTGTTCGCGCTGCAGCCGCGTCAGGGCGATCAGGGCGCCCACGAAAAGTCCGATGGGAATGATGACGGCCAGCAACTGCGGCACGGCCAGCAGGGTCAGCTTGACCATGACCCAGACGCTCTGGCCGCGCTCGACGATGACTTCGAGCTGGTCGAGGCTCTGGCTCAGGATGCCGATTCCGGCCAGCGCGGCGCACGCGCCCACGACGGGGCGGGCGATCTGCCGGAAAAGATAGCCTTGAATCAGGGTCATATGAGGCGGGAAATCACCCGTTGCGGGCGGCGGCGAGCGGGAGCATCTAATACACACCCGAACGCGCCGGTGAAACCGCGCGCGCTCATCCCATCGACACAGAGCCGGGGCGTATGGCCCGGCGGGAGCAGTAAATGAAGATCGAGTTCGTCGCGTCCGCGGGCGCCGCTGAGGTTCTGGCCGTTCTGGTCCATGAAGGTCGGGTCCTCTCCGGCATGGGCCCCCAGCTCGACACGGCCACCTCCGGCGCCCTGATGAAGGCGATGAACGCCGGCCGCTTCACCGGCGGCTCGAACAGCACCTTGATCGTCGCCGCCCCGGCCGGAGTCGACGCTGCGACCATCCTGCTCAGCGGCGCGGGCGATCCCGCCAAATTCGACGATCTGGCGCTCGAGGCCGCCGCCGGCGCCGCCTATCACGCGGTCAAGCTGTCGGGCGCGACGGCCCTGACCCTCGACGCCTCGCACCTGACCGCCGACCAGGCCGCCCGTGCGGCCTTCGCGGCCCGTCTCGCGAGCTACCGCTTCCTCAAATACCGCACCACGCTGAAGCCGGAGAAGACGCCGTCGATTGAGACCATCAGGGTCGTCGCCGCCGATCCAAAGGCCGCCGAAGCCGCCTGGGCGACCCATGCCGCGGTCGCTACCGCGGTCGAGTTCGCCCGCGATCTCGTCGCCGAGCCGGCCAACGTCCTCTACCCGGAAGCCTATGCGACGCGCGTGAAAGCGCTTGAGAAGCTGGGCCTTGAGGTTGAGGTCCTCGGCGAGAAGGAGCTCGAGAAGCTCGGCTTCCGCACCCTGCTGGCCGTCGGTCAGGGCAGCGTGCGCGACAGCCAGGTCGTCATCATGAAGTGGAACGGCGGCAAGAAGGGCGAACAGCCCATCGCCTTCGTCGGCAAGGGCGTGACCTTCGACACCGGCGGCATCTCGATCAAGCCGGCGGACGGCATGGAAGAGATGAAGTGGGACATGGGCGGCTCGGCCGCCGTGGTCGGCCTGATGCACGCGCTGGCCGGTCGCAAGGCGAAGGTCAATGCGATCGGCGTCATCGGCCTCGTCGAGAACATGCCCGATGGAAACGCCCAGCGTCCCGGCGACGTTGTCATGTCGCTGTCCGGCCAGTCGGTCGAAATCCTGAACACCGACGCCGAAGGCCGCCTAGTTCTGGCCGACTGCCTCTGGTACACGCAGGACCGTTTCAAGCCGAAATTCATGCTCGACCTGGCCACCCTGACGGGCGCCATGATCGTGGCTCTGGGGCTGGAATACGCCGGGGTGTTTTCCAACTCCGACGAACTGGCGAACAACTTCCTGGCCGCGGGTCCCAAGGTCGGCGAGAACGCCTGGCGGATGCCGATCCCGGCCTTCTATGAGCGCCACATCGACACCCCGATCGCCGATGTGAAGAACACCGGCAACGGCCGCGCCGGCGGCTCGATCACCGCCGCCCTGTTCCTGCAGCGCTTCACCAATGGCGTCCCCTGGGCCCACATCGACATCGCCCCGACCGCATGGGTCAAGGACAGCCGAAACCCGACCGTCCCGGACGGCGCCGTCGGCTGGGGCGTGCGCACGCTCGACCGGATGGTGGCTGACAGCTACGAGTCGTAAGTCTCTGAAAAGGTAGAACCGGGTGTCTGACGCCAAACCGGAAATCTGGTTCTACCACCTCGAGCGGTCGACCCTGGAACAGGTGCTGCCCGGCCTGATGGAGAAGACGCGCGAGCGGGGTTGGCGGGCGCTGATCCGCGCCGCCGACGCCCGCCTGCTCGACGATATCGACGAGCGGCTCTGGACGTATCGTGACGACAGCTTTCTGGCTCATGGCCGGGCGTCGGGGCCCGACGCGGCGCGGCAGCCCATACTGCTGACCGAATCGCACGAGAACCCGAACGCCGCTCAGGCGCTGTTCATCGTGGACGGCTCAGAGTTGGGCGACACGAAAGGCTTCGAACGATGC
This sequence comes from Brevundimonas sp. UBA2416, assembly GCF_002343105.1. Classification (NCBI taxonomy): domain Bacteria; kingdom Pseudomonadati; phylum Pseudomonadota; class Alphaproteobacteria; order Caulobacterales; family Caulobacteraceae; genus Brevundimonas; species Brevundimonas sp. UBA2416. Next base: position 225,375 of record NZ_DDRM01000019.1, on the reverse strand, counting down.
TTCATCATCTTCGACGGACGCGACGAGGCGGCGCTGAGCGGCGCGCGGGTTCGATGGAAGACGCTCAGGGACGCGGGCGCGACGCTGGCCTACTGGAAACAGTCTCCGGAAGGACGCTGGGAAAAGGCGGCCTGATCGCCTTGCTGGCGCTGGCCGCCTGCGCGGCGCCGGCTTCCGAGGCCCTGGCGCCCCGCACCATCGAGGAAGCCCAGATCAACCAGCCGACCGGCTCGCGCCCGTCGAACCCCACGGCCGACATGTGCCGCGCGGGCGAACTTCAATGGCTGGTCGGGAAACCCAGGACCGACATCCCCGTTCCCGTTGATGTGGTGAACCGGCGGGTCACCTGCACGACATGCCCGGTCACCGAGGACTATTCGCCGACCCGCCTGAACATCTTCTTCAACGAGCAGACCGAAGTCGTCGAACAGGTCCGCTGCGGTTGAGCCCCTCCCAGGAGACGAGCCGATGAAATTTCAGGCCTTCACCCTCGCCGCCACGGCCCTGCTGGTCCTATCATGCGCACCCGTGGACGCCGGCGACCCGGCGCCGATGCCGCCCGAAGACGGTCCGACCCAGTGCAAGGCGGACCAGTATGAGCGCTACGTCGGCCGCAACCGCTCGGAACTGCCGGCGCGCCCGTCGGGTGAGGTGTGGCGCGTGACCTGCACCACCTGCCCGGTGACCATGGACTACAGCCCCAATCGCCTGAACATCCTGTTCGAGGAGTCCACCGGCGTGATCCGCGAGGTCAAATGCGGATGAGGGTGGTCATCGCCGCCGCCGGCCTCGCGCTCGCGGCCTGCGCGCCTGTGGAAGTAACGCCGGACATGACCCCGATCCCGCAGCGCTGCGACGCAGCGGCCGCCCGCTCGCTGATCGGTGCGCACGTCGGCGCGGTGACCTTTCCCCAAGGCGCCAATGTCCGTGTCGTCTGCACAACCTGTCCTGCGACCAAGGACCTGCGGCCCGACCGTCTGAACGTGCGATTCAACGAGGCCACCGGGATCGTCGAGAGCGTGGACTGCGGCTGAAGCGGTCTTGGCGACCCCGCGCTTTCGCGCCAAGGTGACGGCGAGGGCAGGGGAGGCCCCGTTCATGCGCACCATCCTGATGGCCGGCGTCGCCCTGACTGTCTCGTTGATTGGTCCCGCTGCGGTCGCGGACGCCACAGCCGAGCGCGCGATGCTCGATCGGATCGAACGGCCCCAGGTCTGCGGTCCCGCTGTCTCGGCCAATGCCGGCACACCCGTGGCGGATATGGTCATGGTCGAGGGCTTCGGAACCGGCGGCTTCGCCATCGACACGGCCGTCCCCGAGGCCCAGGCCTGGTTCAACCACGGCGTCCGGCTGCGCTGGGCCTTCGAACACAAGGAATCGGTGCGGGCCTTCCGCAAGGCGCGCCTGCTCGACCCGACGTGCGGCATGTGCGCCTGGGGCGAGGCCTGGGCGCTCGGCCCCAATCTGAACGGCGGCGGCAATGACGACGCCAGCCAGGCCGCCGCTCTGACGGCCGCGCGCGAAGCCCGCCGGCTGGCGCGCCGCGCGACCCCCATGCAGCGCCAGATGATCGACGCCCTGGTCCAGCGCTATTCGGGCCTAAAGGGATCGCGGGACCGCCGCTTTGCTTCGGCCATGGACCGAATCGCCCGCCGTAATCCGTCGGACATCACCGTCGCGGCCATCACTGCCGACGCCTGGATGCTCAAGGCAGACGAATGGTGGGACGACGACGGCAAGGCCAAGGATCCGGGCATCACCCGCGCCATGGGAATCCTGGAACAGGCTCTGGCCATGGCGCCGGACGATCCGGGGGCCATCCACCTCTATATCCACCTGACCGAATGGTCGGACGATCCGCACAAGGCCATTCCCTACGGCGAACGGCTGGCGGCGCTGGCGCCGGGGGCCAGCCATCTGGTGCACATGCCCTCGCACACCTTCTATCGCGTCGGCCGCTACCGGGACGCCATGATGTCCAACGTCAACGCCGTGGCGCTGGACCTGAAGTATGACAGCCTTGCGCGGCCGCCCGGCGGGGTGCCCGGCATGGCCCTGCATGCCCACAACATCCATTTCGGCATGGGGGGCGCCCTGATGGCCGGCGGGGCCGAAGAAGGGCTGAAGCTCGCCGACTGGTTCCTGGCCACCTATCCGGACATCCCCGCCGACAACATGTGGCGGCAAGCCATGGCCAACAACGCCTACGCCCTCTTCGGCCGCTACGGTTCTACGGAACAGGTCGCGGGCCTAACCGAACCGCCCGAAACCCATCCCATGCTGCGGGTCAGCTGGCGGTTCGCCCGCGGTGAGGCGGCGGCGCGCGCCGGGAACGCCGCGGCGGTGCGGGCCGAGGCTGCAGCCATCGCCGCTATCCGCTCGCAGACCGGCTTCGCCGCCGGCGACAACGGCGAGATGCGCAACGAGTTCACAGAGGTCTCCCAGCGCGTGCTCGAAGGGCGCGCGGCGATGCTCGCGGGCGACGCCGATGCGGCCATCGCCGCCTTCGCCCGCGCCGCGGCAATCCAGGGACAGGGCGAGGAGGGCGGCGATCCGCCCATCATCTGGTATCCGACGCGGCGCAGTCTGGCCGCCGCCCTGCTGTTGAAAGGCGACGCCGCCGGCGCGCGGGCCAAGGTGCTTGAGCTGATCGAGGACTGGCCGAACGACCCCTACAGCTATTTCGTCCTCGCCGAGGCCGAAGCGGCCCTCGGTGACTCCGCCGCCGCCGCCGAGGCGCACCGCCGCTCGCGCATCGAGTGGATCGGCGGCGCCATGGAACTCAAACTGGCCTGACGCGGCCCCTCAGGACGGCGAAGCGACGGCCATATTGTCGATCAACCGGGTGCGCCCCAGCCAGGCGGCCGCCAGAATCCGCCCCGGCGCGTCCGCCACGCCGCCCTCGAAGACAGCCAGATCATCGGCGCGGCGGACGGCGACGTAGTCGACATGGCTGAAGCCCGCCCGCAGCAGCGCCTCCCGCGCGTCCTGCTCGATGGCGTCCAGCCGAGTCCCGGATGCGGCCGCCGCCCCGGCCTCGGCGAGCACGCCGTTGAGCTGTCGTGCGACGTCCAGCTCAGCCTCCGACAGGTAGGCGTTGCGTGAAGAGAGGGCGAGGCCGTGCCCGTCCCGCATGGTCGGCGATCCGACGATCAGCGTCGGGATGTCGAGGTCACGGACCAGCCGCCGGACGACCATCAACTGCTGCCAGTCCTTCTCCCCGAACACGGCCACATCGGCCTGGACCTGGTTCAGCAGCTTCGACACAACCAGAGCCACGCCACCGAACATCTGCGGCCGGAACTCGCCTTCCAGTCCTTCGGCCGGGCCGCCGACGCTGATAGTTGTGGTCGCGCCCGCCGGATACATTTCTTCGACCGACGGCGCGAACAGCAGGTCGCAGCCGGCCCCCGCCAGCAATTCAGCGTCGCGTGCCTCCTGCCGGGGATAGGTGCCTAGGTCCTCGTGGGCGGCGAACTGGGTCGGATTGACGAAGACGCTGGCCACGACCCGGTTCGCCCGGCGACCGGCCTCACGCACCAGCGTCAGATGGCCTTCGTGCAGGGCGCCCATGGTCGGCACGAAGCCGACGGTGAACCCTTGCCGACGCCAGTCGCTTACGGTCTGGCGCAGCGCCGCAATGCTGCGGACCACGGGAAGGGCGTCAGTCTCGGCCATGATGAACGGATTAACCTTTCGGCTTAAGCCTGCTTGTGAACCGGGCGGCAAATCTTGCCGTGCCAGTATCGGCTTATGACGCCCAGCCTCATCATTCGTCCAGTCGTGGTCCTCGTGTCGGCCGTCGCCCTGAACGCCTGCGGCATGATCGACAGCGATCCGCATCGTTTCGAGAACCTGGCCAATTCCGTCGCCGCCATCGACGTGGATGGCAAGCGCGCCGGGGCGCCGCCGCCGCGCACCGCCGCGGAGGCCGGCCTGCGTCCGGCGCTGCGGGTCGAGGTCATGGACCCGCACGCGCTCTGGGACGCTCGCGACGGGCTGGACAGCGCCGGCGAACGCGCCGCTTCCCGTCTGGTCGCCGCCGCCGCGCCCGCTGTCGCCGACGCTGTCGTGCAACAGGTGTCCGACCGCATTGACGCGGCCTCGTCCCGCGCCGGCCTGCGTCCCGCGCTTGCACCCTCCCGCCCGACGGCCCCGCGCGCCAGTCGGGGTCTGGTCCAGCTCGGCGCCTATTCCAGCGAGGCCGCCGCCCGTTCCGCCTGGGCCCGTCTGAAGTCCGGCAAGGCCGCCTGGGCGTTGAACGGCCTGTCGCCCGTCTATGAGGGCGTCGAGGTCGGTGGTCGCCGGCTGACCCGGCTCAAGGTCACGGCGCCGGCCGCCGGGGCCGCCGCCGTCTGCGCCGCCGCCGGTATAGACGATCCCTGGTGCAATCGGGTCGCCTGACCCGCGCATCCACAGCCGCCGTCCATCCTGTCGTTGACGTCCGCCCCCGCGGACGCGATTCTGCGAGCCTGCGGTCGCGTGTCTGAGTCGGCGGTCGCCAACGGGGCGTGAACATCCATGGCTGACCCTTCGGTCATCGTCGTCGGCAACGAAAAGGGCGGGGCGGGCAAGTCGACCCTCGCCATCCACATCGTCTGCGGCCTGCTGCACGCGGGCCGGCGCGTGGCCATCATCGATCTGGACCTGCGTCAGCGGTCGATGGCCAAATTCTTCGCCAATCGGGCTGCCTGGATGGCCGGCAATGATCAGGTCCTGCCGATGCCGATCGAGCCCGACATGGGTGACGGCAAGGCGCTGGCCAAGGCCGATGAGCAGGTCCAGCTGGCCCGCTTCCAGACTGCGTTCGCCCAGGCCCGCGCCGAGGCCGACGTCATCCTGATCGACACGCCCGGCGGCGACACCCTGCTGTCGCGCACCGCCCACGGCCTCGCCGACCAGATCGTCACCCCCATGAACGACAGCTTCGTCGATTTCGACCTGTTGGGTCAGATCGACCCGGTCACCCTCGAACTGCTCAAGCCTTCGATCTATTCCGAAAGCGTCTGGGAAGCGCGCAAGCACCGCGCGATCACCGAGGGCCGGCAGGCGACCATCGACTGGATCGTGGTCGTCAACCGCATGGCTGTCGCCGCCGCCCGCAACCGTCAGCGGCTCGAGGAGCGGATGGAGAAGCTGGCCCGTCGGGTCGGCTTCCGCATCGGCCCCGGCCTGCGCGACCGGGTCATCTATCGCGAGCTCTTCCCGTTCGGCCTGACCGTCGCCGACCTGTCCAATGAGGTCCGCCCGGTCGCCGTCTCGCTGGCTCACGTCGCGGCGCGGCAGGAGATGCGCAACCTGATGCTGTCCCTCGGTCTGGACGGCAGCGCCCTGGACGCCCCGCTGGACGCGGCGGCGTGACGTCTTGAGCCTCGTCTGGCTGGCGCTGGCGGCAATCGCCGTCTGGGCGCTGGTGCGGCTTGGCCGTCAGACCGAGCGCCGGGGCCGGGGCCACTGGCGCGTCGCCGCCACCCTGTTCAGCGCGGTGCTGATCGCCGGCGCGGTCCTGTTGGCGGCCCGGGGTACATGGTTGCCCGCCGCCGCCCTCGCCGGGGCCGGGGCCTGGCTGACCCTGTCCTCGCGTCAGCGCGCGCCGGCTCCCCGGACGGAGGCGATGAGCCCGGCCGAGGCCCGCTCGCTCCTCGGCGTCCCGGTCGATGCGACGCCGGAGGAGATCAACACCGCCTGGAAACGGCTTATGGGCCGCGCCCACCCCGACCAGGGCGGCACGGAAGGCCTGGCTTCGCGGCTCAACGCGGCGCGGGACCGGTTGCTGAAGCCTTAGGCAGGGGACTTCTTCGCGACCGCCTTCTTCGCCGGAGCCTTCTTCTTCGCGGCCGGCTTCTTCGCCGCTGCCTTCGGAGCCGCCTTCTTCGCAGCTGGAGCCTTCTTGCCCTTCGGCGCAGCGGCCGCGCGAGCGGCCAGCAGCGGGATGGCCTGTTCCATCGTCAGATCCTCGGGCGCCGTGCCCTTGGGCAGGGTGGCGTTGATCTTGCCCGACTTCACATAAGGCCCGAAGCGCCCGGCCATGACATGCACCGGCTCGCCCGTCTCCGGGTGAGCCCCGAGGTCCTTCAGCGGCGCCGTCGCCGCTCCGCGTCCCGCGAACTTGCCGGCCCGCTTCTCGGCCAGCAGCACGACGGCGCGGTTCAGCCCGATGTCGAACACCTCATCGATGTCGGCGACATTGGCGTAGGTGCCGGCGTGCAGCACGAACGGCCCGTAGCGGCCGAGGCCGGCGGTGATCGGCTTGCCGTCCTCCGGATGGATTCCGACCTCGCGCGGCAGGGCCAGCAGGCGCAGCGCCTGTTCCAGCGCCAGGGTCGCGGGCGACCAGCCCTTGGGCAGGGAAGAGCGCTTCGGCTTCTCCTCGCCGGGAACCGTGGTCTCCACATAGGGGCCGAAGCGGCCGATCTTCAGCGCCACCGGCGCGCCGGTCACGGGATCGACGCCCAGATCGCGGTCGCCGCCGTCCTCGACGCCGGTCGCGGCGCCGAAGCCGCGGGTGTAGCGGCATTCCGGATAGTTGGAGCAGCCGATGAAGGACGACTTCATCTTGAAGCTGGCCTTCAGATGCAGTCGGCCCTGTTTGCACAGGGGGCACAGCCGCGCGTCCGTGCCGTCGCCCGTGTCGGGGAACAGGAAGGGCCCGATCGCCGTGTCCAGCTCATCGATCACGCCCTGACGCGCGGTGACGGCGTCGGTCGCCGGCTTCAGCTGGCTCCAGAAGTCGCGCAGCACGACCTTCCAGTCCAGATCGCCCGCGGAAACCTCGTCCAGCCGGGTCTCCAGTGCGGCGGTGAAGTCGTACTGGACCCACTGGGTGAAGAACTGTTCGAGGAAGGCCGTGACCAGCCGCCCGTTGTCCTCCGGGATGAACCGGTTCTTGTCCATGCGGACATATTCGCGGTCGCGCAGGGTGGTCAGGATCGAGGCGTAGGTCGACGGCCGGCCGATGCCCAGTTCTTCCAGCTTCTTGACCAGGGTCGCTTCCGAGAAGCGCGGCGGCGGCTCGGTGAAATGCTGGTCGGTGCGGATCGCCTCGACCTTGGCCACGGCGCCTTCCTTCAGCGCGGGCAGGCGGGTGGTGTCGTCCTCGTCGTCGACGCCGTCCTTGGGCTTGTCGTCGCGGCCCTCTTCGTAAACCGCGATAAAGCCGTCGAAGGCGACGACCTGGCCGGTGGCGCGCAGACCGGTCTGGCCGTCCGGCGTCTCGACATCGACCGTGGTCCGGTCCAGCCGGGCGGACTCCATCTGGCTGGCGATCATCCGCTTCCAGATCAGCTCATACAGGCGCGACAGATCGCCTTCAAGCCGCAGACTGTCGGGATGACGGGTCAGGTTGGTCGGCCGGATGGCTTCGTGCGCTTCCTGAGCATTCTTGGCCTTGGTCTTGTAATATCGCGGTTGTTCCGGAACGTAGGCCGGACCAAACCGGTCAGAAATGACCTCACGCGCCTGGGCGATGCCCTCGGGGCTGACCGACAGGCCGTCGGTCCGCATATAGGTGATCAGGCCGCCTGTATCGTCGACGCCCTCGTACAGTTTCTGCGCCGCCTGCATGGTCCGCTGGGCGGTGAAGCCGAGCTTGCGTGCCGCCTCCTGCTGCAGGGTCGAGGTGGTGAAGGGCGGCGACGGGCTGCGCTTGACCGGCTTCTTCTCGATCGACCGGATGGTGAAACTGCCGGCCTTGATGGCGTCACGCGCGGCGTTGGCCATGGCCTCGGAGGTGATGTCCAGCCGCTGCACCCGCTTGCCGGCGTGTTTGACCAGCCGGGTGGTGAAGGGCGGGCTGTCGGCGGCCAGATCGGCCTCGACCGACCAGTATTCCTGGGCCCGGAACGCCTCGATCTCCATCTCGCGGTCGACGACGATGCGCAGGGCGACGGACTGCACCCGACCGGCCGAGCGCGCGCCCGGCAGCTTGCGCCACAGCACAGGCGACAGGGTGAAGCCCACCAGATAGTCGAGCGCGCGGCGGGCCAGATAGGCCTCGACCAGCTCCATATCCAGCTGGCGCGGATTGGCCATGGCCTCCAGCACGGCCGACTTGGTGATGGCGTTGAAGGTGACGCGCTCGACGGCGGTGTCCTTGAGCGCCTTCTTCTTCGTCAGGATCTCAAGCACATGCCAGCTGATCGCCTCGCCCTCACGGTCGGGGTCGGTCGCCAGGATGACGCGGTCGGCCTTCTTGGCCGCCTCGGCGATCTCCGACATCCGCTTGGAGGCGCGGGCGTCGACTTCCCAGCTCATGGCGAAATCATCGTCCGGCAGCACCGACCCGTCCTTCGACGGCAGGTCGCGGACGTGGCCGTAGGACGCCAGGACGGTGAAGTCCGGGCCCAGATATTTGTTGATGGTCTTGGCCTTTGCGGGGCTCTCGACGACGACGAGGTTCATGCGGGGAGGGGGCCTTGCGCGGGCTCGGAAAGGGGGCGGAACGTGGTTGGCGCGAGCGCCGCTGTCAATCGGGACTGGAATTCAGGGTGATCGCGCGGCGGCCAGGCCGCCCGGCAGAAGCTCGGCGCGACCCATCAGATGGAGCTCCAGCAGGGCGGCGGCCACCGTCCCGATCGGTAGACCCAGCGCCCGGGCCAATTCGTCGCGCGGCGTCGGCGTGGGCGACAGCAGGGCCGCGACCCGCTCGATCACGGCCGCCTCGATCTCGTCCGGCGCGCCCTCGAACGGATTGTCCGGGGCCGGCTCGCGCAGCGTCCGCAGGGTCGAGAAGGCCCGCTCCACATCCTCCGGGCCCTCGCACAGGATGGCGCCCTGCCGCAGTAGTTCATTCGGGCCCCGCGAGCGCGGATCCAGTGGCGAACCCGGCACGGCGAAGACGTCCCGGCCCTGCTCGCCCGCCAGCCGCGCGGTGATCAGCGAGCCCGACCGTAGCTCGGCCTCCACCACGATCACCCCGCGCGACAGGCCCGAGATGATCCGGTTGCGGCGCGGGAAATCCTTGGCCTGCGCCCGCGCGCCCATGGGGCTCTCCGAGATGACGCAGCCCTGCTCCACGATCTGCGCATAGAGGTCGGCGTTGTCCGGCGGATAGATGTCGTCCACCCCGCCGCCCAGCACCGCCACGGTCCCGGTCGGCAAGGCCCCGGTATGGGCCGAGGCGTCGATGCCGCGCGCCAGTCCCGACACCACGACATGCCCGGCCTCGCCCAACTGTTGCGACAGGCCGCGCGCGATCCGTTGGCCGCCGGCAGAGGCGATTCGCGCGCCGACCACGGCGATGCAGGGGCGCGCCATGAGGCTGGCGTCGCCGAGGGTCCACAGCAGCGGCGGCGGCGGATCGACCGCCGCCAGCATGTCGGGATAGTCCGCGTCGCCCAGAACGATCAGCCGGGCCCCGGCGCGCTCTCCGGCCGCCATCTCGGCGTCGACCCGTTCGACCGGCGGCACGGCGTATCCATGAGCGCCGCCGCGCCGGATCAGGTCGGACAGGCCCTCGAGCGCGCGCTCCGCTGAGCCGAACCGCTCCAGCAACTGTTGAAACGTCACCGGACCGACCTGGTCGGTCCGCGCCAGACGCAGGCGCGCAAAACGCTCTGCGTCCGGAAGGGTCACCCCTTCTTCGCGCCGATCCGGGGTTCGGTCCCCTTCAGGATGCGGGCGATGTTCTCATGATGCCGGATCCAGATCAGCAGCGCCGTCGCCGCCGCCAGCGCGAGAATCGGTCCCGGGGCGGGCAGGCCCATCACGGGCAGGGGAAGCAGGGCGAACAGGGGCGCCATCACCGCTGCGATCAGGGCGGCGAACGAGGACATGCGGAACAGGGCCGCCACGATCAGCCAGGTCGCCCCGGCCATCAGGCCCAGCGGCCAGGCCGCGGCCAGCAGCAGGCCGAAGAAGGTCGCCACCCCCTTGCCGCCCTTGAAACCCAGCCAGACCGGGAACAGGTGGCCGAGGAAGGCCGCGCCGCCGGCGATGGCTGCGATGGCCGGCACGCCGGGGAACAGCGCCTGGGCGATCAGGAAGGCCGCCGCGCCCTTGCCGGCGTCGAGGATCAGGGTCGCGAAGGCCAGGTCCTTGCGTCCCGTCCGCAGGACGTTGGTCGCGCCGATATTGCCCGAGCCGATGCTGCGCACATCCTCGCCCGTCGCCAGACGGGTCAGGATCACCCCGAACGGGATGGAACCCAGCAGGTATCCGCCCGTCGCTGCGAGCGCGAGCGTCCCCAAGGTCGGGCCGACCAGATCCTGCAAGTGATTCGTCCCTCTTAACGTGTGTCGTGGACGATGCGTCCGCCGACGACCGTGAGCAAGACCCTGCCTTGCAGCCGCCGTCCGTCAAAGGGCGAGTTCTTCGACTTGGACTTCAGTGCGTCCGCGTCGATCACCACCGGCGCGCCCGCATCGAACAGGATCAGGTCCGCCGGCGCCCCGGCCTTCAGCACCCCGGCTTCCAGCCCCAGCAGGGTCGCAGGCCCCTGGGTCAGGGGCCGCAGGATATCGAGCAACTCCAGCCCGTCCTCATGATGCAGGGTCAGGGCGGCCGGCAGCAGGGTCTCCAGCCCGACCGCGCCCGGCGTCGCCTCCGCGAACGGCCGGCGCTTGTCCTCGGCCGGGGCCGGGGCGTGGGCGCTGGTGATGGCGTCGATCAGTCCGTCGCGCACCGCCTCGATCAGCGCCTGCCGGTCGCTCTCGGGGCGCAGTGGCGGATCCAGCCGGTAGAAGGTGCGGTAGTCGCCGATGTCGATCTCATTGAAGCACAGGTGGTTGATCGATACCGAGGCGGCGACCTCCAGCCCCTTGGCCCGGGCCCGCGCCAGCGTCTCCAGCGCGCCCTCGGTCGAGACCTGGTCCACGAGGAACCGCGCGCCCGTCTGTTCGACCAGCGCCAGATCGCGCTCCAGCTGGATGCGTTCGGCGATGGCCGGCGCCGAGGCCAGCCCCAGCCGGGTGGCCAGTTCGCCCGAGGTCGCCACCGCGCCCTCGCTCAGCCACGGATCGGCCGGACGGCAGGAAATCAGGGCATTGAAGGCGGCGGCGTAGCTCATCACCCGTTGCAGGGTGCGGGTGTTGGCAATGACCCGGTCCACGTCGGTGAAATACAGGGCCCCCGCCTCGTCCATCAGGCCGAGCTCGGCCATGTGGACGCCGTCGCGGGCCCGGGTCGCCGCGCCCGCCGCCCGGACATTGACCAGCCCAAGCGCCGCGCCGCGCCGCAGGATGAATTCGATCATCGCCGGATCGTCGATGGCCGGGTCGGTGTCGGGCTGGATGACGATGGTGGTCACCCCGCCCGCCGCCGCCGACAGACTGGCCGACTTCAGCGTCTCCTTCGGCTCGGCCCCCGGCTCGCCGGTCTTGACCCGGATGTCGATCAGGCCGGGCGACAGGCACAGGCCAGCGGCGTCGATGACCGTGACTCCGGCCGGCGCGACCGCGCCACCGCCGTGGATCACCTCGGTGATCCGCCCGTCCTCGACCAGCACCGCGCCGGGACCGTCATAGTCCGTGGCCGGGTCCAGAAGCCGGGCGTTAAGGATGGCGATGGCGCTCATGCCGCGTCTCCATCCAGCCTTGCGGAGAGCGCCGCCAGCACCGCCATCCGCGCCGCCACGCCCATCTCCACCTGATCCTGGATCAGCGACACGGTCAGATCGTCGGCTACGTCGGAATCGATCTCGACCCCGCGATTCATCGGCCCCGGGTGCATCACCTTCGCCCCGGCGTTGGCCCATGACAGTTTCTCGCGGTCCAGCCCCCAGAAGCGGAAATACTCGCGGGTCGAGGGGACCAGCGCCCCCTCCATCCGCTCCAGCTGCAGGCGGAGCATCATCACGACATCGCAGCCCTTCAGCCCTTCGCGCATGTCGTGGAAGACCTCGCAGCCCCAGCGGTCGGCGTCGCCCGGCACAAGGGTCGGCGGCCCGATCAGCCGCACCCGCGCGCCCATCATCTGCAGCATCGACACATTCGACCGCGCCACTCGGCTGTGGGCGATGTCGCCGCAGATGGCGACCGTTAGCCCGCCCACATCCCCGAACGCCCGGCGGAGGCTCAACAGGTCCAGCAGGGCCTGGGTCGGATGTTCATGCCGCCCGTCGCCCGCATTGACCACGGCGCAACCGACCTTCTGCGACAGCAGGGCCGCCGCGCCCGAGGCTCCGTGGCGCACCACCAGCACATCCGGCTTCATCGCGTTCAGCGTCGCCGCCGTGTCGATCAGGGTCTCGCCCTTGGCCGTGGACGACGTGCGGGGGCTCAGCGCCGTCACATCTGCCCCCAGTCGCTTGGCCGCGATCTCGAACGAGGCGCTGGTCCGCGTCGAATTCTCGAAAAACAGGTTCATGACCGTGCGCCCGCGCATCAGGTCCAGAGACTTCGACGACTGGCGATTGAAGTCGACGAAGGCGTCGGCCAGATCCAGTAATGGCGGCGTGGTCGCGGCGTTCAGATCGCCCGCCGACAGGAAATGGCTGCGCGGAAACGGCGCCAGCCGCTCGAGAATCAGATCGGTGAGTGCGGCAGGCTGGCTCATCGAGGCCCGCCTATAGGGCCGCTCGCGCCCGAACGGAAGCGGCCCATGTTCACATCCTGTGTTCAGATATAGCCGAACGCGGCCAGCAGGATCGGAATGGTGAAGGCGCTGACCACCGTGGTCAGCGCCACGACCCCGGCCATCAGCGGCGCGTCGCCGCCCATCTGCCGCGCCATGACGTACGACGCCGCCGCCCCCGGCGAGGCGCCTGCCAGCAGCGCCAGCCCCTGCGCCATCCGGTCCCCGCCCAGCACGCCGGTCAGCCAGAACATGCCCATCGGCAGCAGGATCAGCTTGATCACCGTCACGCTCAGCATCAGCACCGGCCGCGACGCCGCATAGCGGAAGCTCAGCCCCGCGCCCGCCGTTATCAGCCCCAGCGCGATCGCGCCGGGCCCCATCAGATCGAACACACCCATCACCAGATCGGGCTTCGGAACCCCCGCCAGATTGAGCGCCGCCCCGATCCCGCAGGCCCAGATGATCGGGTTCCTCAGCAGCGACGACAGCGCCAGTCGCCAGCCGCCGCCCTGACCGGCGCCCCAGCGCGCCAGCACCAGCACGCACACCACATTCAACGCCGGGGCGAGGACCCCGAACGCCACCGCCGCGATGCCGAGACCCGTCGGCCCGAACACCGCCCCCGCGACGGGCAGGAAGACAAAGCCGTTCCAGCGTATCACCCCCTGAAACACGCTGGTGAAGGCCGGGTCGCTGATCTTCAGCGCCGGCTTGGCCAGCACCGTCAGCCCGGCCACGACCATTGCCGCCCCCACGGTCCCGAGCGCCACCGGCCCGGCCGCGCCGCCGGCGAAATCCGCCCGCCACACCGCCGGGATGAGAAAGGCCGGATAGAAGACGAAATAGGTCAGCCGCTCGATGGCCCGCCAGCCGTCGTCATCGAGGAACGTCCGCCACTTCAGCCCCCAGCCGAGGGCGATCATGGCGAAGACCGGCACGACCCCGGTGAGCAGGGCGGTCATATCCTCAGCCGGTCCAGCGCGCCCTGCAGGATCCAGGCGGCGGCGGTGCGGTCGATCACATTGGCGCGCCGCTTGCGGTTCAGGTCCAGTTCCTCGATCAGGAACCGCTCCACCGCGCTGGTCGACAGCCGCTCGTCCTGGAAGGCGCAGGGCACGGCCCGGATGCGCTGGAGATTGCGCGCGAAGGCCCGGCACGACTGCGCCCGCGGCCCCTCGCTGCCGTCCATGTTCAGCGGCAGGCCGATCACCAGTCCGGACGCCTTGCGCCCGTCCATCAGTTTCAGCACCGCATGGGCGTCGTCAGTGAATTTCGTCTTGCGGACCAGCGACAGCGGGCTGGCGATCATCCGCGTCGTGTCGCTGACCGCCACGCCGATGGTCTTCTCGCCCAGATCCAGCCCCAGCCAGGGCGTGCCCGGCGGGGTGGAGGCGGCGAGGTCTTCGAGCGATAGAACTGTCACGGCTTGGCGGTAGGACTGGCGAGCCGCCCTGTCAAAGTGCAAGCTGCGCCGTTGCTGTTGGGAGAATCTCCGATGAAGCCCGTCACCTTCCTCGCCGCCCTGCTCGGACTGACCGCCTGCGACGCCCAGGTCGAGAGCCGCAAGGCCGCTCTGCCGGCCGAACACGCCGCGCCCGCCGCCGCGCCCCTGACCGCCGCCGGGCCCGCCGCCACCGTCCAGCCCGACGCCGAAGAGGGCAATCAGTGGGCCGCCGCCGTGGTCGAGCTGACCGAGTTGACGCGTCAGGGCGACCGCACCGTCAAACTGTTCGGCACCGCCGGCGGCGATCCGGCCATGAACGGCCTCTATACCCACGTCGCCTTCTTCGATTCGCCGGCCGAGGGGTGGCGCATCTTCCGCATCGGCGACTTCCTCGATTATCGCGTCCTGTCCGAGGCGCCCGGCCGCGTCGATCTGGAGATCGACGAAAGCACCATGGACGAGGCGACGGGCAATATCGGCAGCCGTACGCGTCGGGTGATCGTCGGCTGGGCCGTCGCTACCGACGGCTCGGTCCCGGCCACGGTGACGGTCACACCCGCGCGATAGCGGCGAAGCGCGTCAGAATCCTTGTGAAACCGGGGCTGGGCGGCTAATCCCGCCCGTTCTGGTTTCGCATTGGAGGGCCGCATGGCCATCGACGCCGCGACCGTGCGCCGGGTGGCGCACCTCGCCCGCATCAAGACCCCGGAAGACCGGCTGGAGCCGCTCGCCGCGGAGCTGAACGGCATCCTCGCCTGGATTGAACAGCTCAACGAGGTCGACGTCACGGGCGTCGAGCCGATGACGTCCAATGTCGCCCAGCCCATGCGCCTTCGCGACGACGTCGTCACCGACGGGAACAGGGTCGCCGACGTGCTCGGCAACGCCCCGCGTTCCGCCGATGGCTTCTTCGTCGTGCCCAAGGTGGTCGAATAGAATGTCCGACCTGACCAAACTCACCCTCAAGGCCGCCCTCGACGGCCTCAAGGCCCGCGACTTCTCGTCCGAGGAAATCACCCGCGCCTTCGTCGCCAATATCGACGCCGCCAACCCGCGCCTGAATGCCTATGTCGTCCAGACCACGGACAAGGCCCTCGCCATGGCCCGCGCCTCCGACGCCCGGCTGGCGAAAGGGGAGGGCGGCGCTCTCGAAGGCGCGCCGCTGGGCATCAAGGACCTGTTCTGCACCGACGGCGTCCAGACCACGGCCGGCTCCAACATGCTGCGCGGCTTCGTCCCGCCCTATGAATCGACCGTCACCGCCAACCTGTGGCGCGACGGCGCGGTCATGCTGGGCAAGCTCAACATGGACGAGTTCGCCATGGGCTCGTCGAACGAAACCAGCGCCTTCGATCCGGTCGTGAATCCTTGGAAATCAACGACCTCAAACGCTGACCTGACTCCTGGCGGCAGCTCGGGCGGCTCGGCGTCGGCCGTGGCCGGCGATCTCTGCCTGGCCGCCACCGCCTCCGACACCGGCGGCTCGATCCGCCAGCCGGCCGCCTTCACCGGGACCGTCGGGATCAAGCCCACCTACGGCCGCGCCAGCCGTTTCGGCATGGTGGCCTTCGCCAGTTCGCTGGACCAGGCCGGCCCTATCACGAAGACGGTCGAGGACGCCGCCATCCTGCTGCGCTCGATGTGCTCGCACGACCCGAAGGACGCCACCAGCCTCGACGTCGAGACGCCCGACTGGACCCGATCGCTCGGCCAGTCGGTCAAGGGCCTGCGCATCGGCGTGCCGAAGGAATATGTCGTCGACGGCATGCCCGCCGAGATCCAGGCCCTGTGGGACCAGGGCATCGCATGGCTCAAGGCCGCCGGCTGCGAGATCGTTCCGATCAGCCTGCCGCACACCAAATACGCCCTGCCGGCCTATTACATCATCGCCCCGGCCGAGGCCTCGTCCAACCTGGCCCGCTACGACGGCATGCGCTTCGGCCACCGCGCCGAGGGCACGACCTCGCTCGCCGACCTCTATGAGACCAGCCGCGCCGAGGGCTTCGGCAAGGAGGTCCAGCGCCGCCTGACCATCGGCGCCTATGTCCTGTCGGCCGGCTTCTATGACGCCTACTACGTCCGCGCCCTCAAGGTCCGCCGCCGCATCGCCATGGATTTCGACGCCGTCTGGGACAAGGTCGACGCCATTGTGACGCCCTCAACACCCTCTGCCGCCTTCGCGCTGGGCGACAAGCAGATCGATCCGCTGCAGATGTACCTCAACGACATCTTCACCGTCACCGCCAACCTCGCCGGCCTGCCCGGCATCTCGGTGCCCGCCGGCGTCGACAAGGGCGGCCTGCCGCTGGGCCTCCAGGTCATCGGCAAGGCGCTGGACGAGGCGACCGTCTTCCAGGTGGCGAGCGCGCTGGAAGACGCGGCGGGGTTTGTGGCGAAGCCTGAGAAGTGGTGGTGATTGGCTGAGGGAGGGATCACCCTCCGCCGTCGCCCGCCCCGCGCGCGACCGGCCGCCAGTCGCGCACAAACTGCTCCAGCAGCCGCACGGCGAACCCGGCCGAGCCCGCGGGCTTCCAGTCGTTGGGACCGCCATAGGCCATGTTGGCGATGTCCAGATGCGCCCACGGGATGTCGCGGCTGATGAACTCCCCGATGAACCACGCGCCCGTCCCCGCGCCCGCGCCGCCCGCGCCCGAGTTGATGATGTCGGCGATGGTCGACGAGGTGTCCTGCGCATAGCTGGCGTGCAGCGGCAGTCGCCACAACAGTTCGCCGGTGCTCCGTCCCGCTGCGTCCAGCTGCTCCGCCAGGGCGTCGTGCCGGCTGAACAGTCCCGCATAGTCGTCGCCCAGCGCCCCGCCGACGGATCCGGTCAGGGTGGCCACGTCCACCACGACCGCCGGGTTCAGGTTGCGCTCGGTCCAGACCAGGGCGTCGGCCAGGACCAGCCGTCCTTCGGCGTCGGTCGAGACGATCTCGATGGTCTTGCCGTTCATGGCCGTCAGCACATCGCCCGGACGCGTCGCGCCGCCGTCGGGCATGTTTTCCGCCAGGGCCGAGACCGCGACGACGTTCACCGGGGCCCCGGACCGGGCGAGGGCCAGCACCGCGCCGGTGACGGCGGCGGCCCCGGACATGTCCATCTTCATATTGCCCATGCCGGCGCCCGGCTTGATCGAGATCCCGCCGGAGTCAAAGGTGATGCCCTTGCCGACCAGGGCGATCGGGCCGCCCTCGGGCGCCCCCGCGCCGCGATAGCGGATCACCAGCAGCCGGGGCGGACGCTCCGACCCCTGGCCGACGCCCAGCAGGGCGCCCATGCCCAGCCGCTCCATGGCCGGCACGTCCAGAACCTCGATGGTCACGCCGCGAACCCCGGCGAAGGCGGCCCGCGCGCGATCAACGAAGGTCTCGGGATAAACGACATTGGCCGGCTCATTGGCGATGTCGCGCGTCCAGGTCATGGCCTCGACCAGCGCCGCGCCACGCCCTTCGAAGGCGGACCGCGCCGCGCCGGCCGCGTCCGAGACGAAGGTCACGGTCCCGCCCGTCGCCGTCGCCTCCCGCGTCGAGCGGTACAGGTCCGAACGATAGTGGCCGATGCCCATCCCTGTGGCGAAGCCGGCGACGGTCTCCGCCGGCAGACCGCCGGCCAGCACCGTGATCGGCCCGTCGTCGCTCATCAACGCCCGCCCCGCCACGGCGCCGCTCCACTGGGCCTCGCCTGCGTCCGGGGCCGCGCCCAGACCCACCAGCAGAATGCGATCCCAGGCGCCGATGCCCCGAAGCGTCATGGTCTGACGCGCGCGATAGCCGAACTCGGCGGAAGCGGCGGCTCGCTCAACGCCCTGCCGCGTCGCCTCGTCCAGTCCGGCGCCCCGCGTCGCCAGATCCCCCGCCGCGCCCAGCGGCAGCACCAGGGTTCCACCGGCCTCGGGCGCGCTTTCCGCGAAGGTCACCGCGCGTGACGGGGTCGCGGCCGCTTGGGCGGCGCGGGCGTTGGTCTGGGCGGAGGCCGCCTGGGGGGCGGTCATCATGAGAACGCCCGCCAGGACGGCGGCGGATACGACGAGTGAGCGGGGGCGGGTCATGTCGGGAACACTCTCTGATGGGTGGATGAATGCGCGGTGTTCGCCGACTTTGCGATGCGGCGTCCGGCCGGGACAATGCGACCAAGTGCGTCGCGCTGCACATGAACGATCCGCAACAATTCCGCGCCGCGCGCGCCGCTTTGCCCTCCCACCCTGGCTCGACAGCCGCTATGTGAAGTCCATGACCGACACGACCACGACCTCCAAACTCATCCAGGGCCGCACCGGCGCCTGGGAAATCGTCATGGGGCTGGAGATCCACGCCCAGGTGGCGTCGAAGGCCAAGCTGTTCTCGGGGGCCGCTGTCGGCTTCGGCGCGGGCCCCAATGAACAGGTCAGCCTCGTCGACGCCGGCTTCCCCGGCATGCTGCCGACGCTCAACAAATACTGCGTCGAACAGGCCGTCCGCACCGGCCTCGGCCTCAATGCGCAGATCAACAGGCGCAGCCAGTTCGACCGCAAGAACTATTTCTACCCCGACCTGCCGACCGGCTATCAGATCAGCCAGCTCTATTTCCCCATCGTCGGCGAGGGCGTCGTCGAGGTCGAGGCCGAGGACGGTTCCTTCTTCAACGTCGGCATCGAACGCCTGCACCTGGAACAGGACGCGGGCAAGCTGATCCACGACCTGTCGCCGACCGAATCCTACGTCGACCTGAACCGCGCCGGCACGGCCCTGATGGAGATCGTCTCGCGGCCCGACATCCGCTCGCCGGAAGAGGCGGTCGCCTACGTCAAGAAGATCCGCACCATCCTGATCTATCTCGGCACCTGCGACGGCGACATGGAGAAGGGCAATCTGCGCGCCGACGTCAACGTCTCCGTCTGCCGCGAGGGCCAGTACGCCAAATACAAGGCCACAGGCGACTTCAGCCATCTGGGCACGCGCTGCGAGATCAAGAACGTCAACTCGTTCCGCTTCATCTCCCAGGCCATCAACTACGAGGCCCGGCGCCAGATCGAGATCCTCGAGGATGGCGGCAAGATCGACCAGGAGACCCGCCTCTACGACCCGACGGCCGGCGAGACCCGCTCGATGCGGTCCAAGGAAGAGGCGATGGACTATCGCTATTTCCCCGACCCCGACCTGCTTCCGCTCGAGCTGGAGCAGGCCTGGATCGACGACATCAAGGCGAATCTGCCGGAACTGCCCGACGCCAAGCGCCGCCGGCTGATGGCCGACTACGGCCTGTCGCAATACGATGCCGTGGTCCTGATCTCGGAACAGGCCAAGGCCGACTATTTCGAAGCCGCTGCCAAGGGCAGGGATGCGAAGCTGGTGTCCAACTGGGTGACCAATGAGCTGTCGGCCCGTCTCGCCGCCGACCACCTCGACTTCGATCAGAGCCCGGTCCCGGCCGCCCACGTGGCCCAGCTGGTCGAGCTGATCGAGACCAATGTCATCTCGTCCAAGATCGCCAAGGAGGTCTTCGACCACGTCTGGAACGGCGAGGGTTCGCCCGCCGAGGTGGTCGAGAAGCACGGCCTCAAACAGGTCACCGACACCGGCGCGATCGAACAGGCCATCGACGAGATCATCGCCGCCAACCCCGACAAGGCCGCCGGCGTCGCCGAAAAGCCCCAGTCCCTCGGCTGGTTCGTCGGCCAGGTCATGAAGGCCACGGGCGGCAAGGCCAATCCGGCCGCGGTCAACGACATCCTGAAGGCGAAGCTGGGGGTGTAACTGCGACCTTGGGTGAGTAATTGGGGCGGCTCATCTTACCGCTTCCGCTCAACAGACTTGGCTTACAGCCTTGACCAGAAACACCTCCTTGAAGCTGCCAGCGCATACAGCCCGACGTTATGACCCCGTCGGACAGTGCATCTATTGCGGGGCGAAAGATGGTCTCGGCGATGAGCACATCATTCCCCGTTCCCTTGGAGGAAACTGGATTCTCCCAAAAGCCAGTTGTGGGCGATGCAGTGCGGTGACGAGTGCCTTCGAAGGCGAGCTTTCGAGGACGGTCCTTGGCCCTCTTCGAATGCTCTACGATATGCCGACGCGCCGGCAGAAGGACCGCCCGAAACATCTAGAACTAAAGGTGAAATACCCACACAGCACAGATTGGGAGATTGCGTATGTCGACAGGGCAATCTGTCCGTTTCTGATTGGGATGCCGCTCTACCCTTTGCCTGACAGGCTTACCGGACAAACAGCGTCCGCCGAGCGTGGCGACGGATGCAGCCAAATGTGGATCAGGGGCGGTGGCTTCTGGCGTGACCGTGACGCTCACATGGAATGGCTCTGTCAAGCGCTTGGAGCGGTTGAGATTATGCCAACAGCACATATGACCACGAAAGCGGTTTGCCTGACCGTGGCCAAGGTAGCGCATGCTTTCGCTGTTGCTGAACTTGGCCTTGGTGGGTTCGAGCCCTTTCTAAATCCCGTGATCCGGGACCGCGATCTTTCTAACCGGGCAGACTTCATTGGAGGCGGAAGGGGAAATCAACCGGCGAGCATCGATGTTCATGAACTCGCCTTTGATCCAGCAGCGTCGGTTGATCCGTCCATCCTGGCGGTTAGGGTTCGAATACTTGGCGTACTAGAGATGCCAACCTACCATGTAGCCGTCGGCCAAATCAGGGGATGACGGACCTCATATCGGCTGATCGCTATGAGCAGCCATCGGATCCACGACTTCAATTTGTTTCGTCTCGGCGGAGTAGGCCAAAAGGACGACGCGGCCCATTCCACGCGCCGTCTCAAAAGCAGCACGTTCGGCTTGGGCTAGCGTGCCCGCATGCCATCCATCAAGGAAGGCGAAGAAGCTTTCCAGCGCCGTCTCGGTTTCCTCGGGTGACAAGCTGTTCGGGATTAGGAACTTGAACTGCGACTCCTCATCCCGTTTGAACCAAACAGAAAAGACCAGTGAATAAGGCTGGATGGGCGCGACTTTGCCCGGCGTTCCGATCTTGGTGACCGTCACGCGGCTCAAGCGCTCAGCGACCAGCTTGATGCCCTTCTTCAAGGCGACGTAGTGGTCGCGGCCAGCTTCCTCTAGGAAGCCGTCAAAATAGG
The DNA here is from genome assembly GCF_002343105.1 of Brevundimonas sp. UBA2416. Lineage (NCBI taxonomy): Bacteria > Pseudomonadati > Pseudomonadota > Alphaproteobacteria > Caulobacterales > Caulobacteraceae > Brevundimonas > Brevundimonas sp. UBA2416. The sequence continues at coordinate 204,350 of NZ_DDRM01000019.1, read as the reverse complement.
GCTTGGCGACCCAGACCATAAAAGCCGTGGGCAGCAGCCAGTCCAGTCCTGCCCATACACGGGTTGAGGGCAATCGCTGGAAGGCTAGGTCAAGTCCTTCCGCTGCTACGGCTTCTCGGAATTCCGCGCATACCTCGTCGCTATAGGGGCTGCCCTCATAGGCAAAGACGATATCGGGACTTGGCGAATCCATTCACTAACCTCTAGCGCTAAGTCTATGCGGAGATGGCCGCGATGCAGAGTTGCTCTTCGCACTAACCTCGACCGGATACAGAAGCGGCCGTCAGTGCAGGGTTGCTTATTCAAACAACTCCCCGCTCTCCTCCGCCCCCTCCACAGCTTCCCGCGCCAGCGACCGCGTCACCGGCCTGTGCAGGGCGTCCAGCCGCTCGACGACCTCCGCCGCCGCCGCGGCCGACCGGTCGATCCGGCGCAGCAGATACGGAATGACGTCCTTCTGCGGACGGATGCCACGTTCGGCGAACCGCGCCTCCAGCATGGCCGACAGGACGGCGTCGTCCGGAACCTCCATCGGCACGCTGAGGACCGCGTCCAGCCGCGAACGCAGGTCGGGCAGGGCGGCGTCCCAGCTCGACGGTGCCGAACGCGCGACCAGCAGCAGCGCCCCGCCCGGGGCGTGGACCAGGTTGATCAGGTGGAACAGGGTCTCGTCATCGACCTCCCGCGCCGGGTCCAGCAGCACCGGACGTCCGTCCAGCTCCAGCGGATCGATCAGCGCGGCCTCCGCGCCGTGAATCGCCACCGCCCCGACCCGCTCGGCCCAGATCTGCCCCAGCCGGCTCTTGCCGCAGCCCGCCGGCCCGCAGATCGCCATGACCCCGCCGATCAGATTGGGCCAGTCCGCCAGCGCCTCGACCGCCGCACGGTTACAGTCGGATACGACGAAGCCCTCGGCCCCGTCGGGCAGGTCGCGTTGCAGCGGCAGTCGCATCTGGTCGGCGGGTGAGGGGCGGGCGGTCATTGAGCCCCTCATAGCAGACGCGGACCGGCACGGCTCGTATGCCCGTGGACAAGCTTGCGCGCCTGTGGACGCGCGGACTGTCTTCCGGACCCCGATCTTCCGCGTCTTCCCGACCCCCGATCCTGCCGTCTCGCCCCTCAAGCCGGTCCAGCCCCGGCCCGAACAGGGCCTGCGTCCGTTCCTGACGCACGGTTCCGCTAGCCTCGGTCAATCAGCAGCGCGGGGCAGGGGCGAATGTATCGACAAGACAGCTTTTCGGGATTTTCGGACGGGGCGTGTCTTTTGACCCCTGTCAGGCCCGCAAACCTTGACTTTCCGGGGCGATGATGCGCCCTTCCGGCCTCCCGAATTGCGCCCCTTGCGGCCTGTAATCCAAGACGAACCGACCATGCACGCCTACCGCTCACACACCTGCGGCGCCCTCCGTTTGACCGATGCGGGCTCGAATGTCCGCCTGTCGGGCTGGGTCCACCGCAAGCGCGACCACGGCGGCCTGCTGTTCATCGACCTGCGCGACCACTACGGCCTGACCCAGCTGGTGCTGCACCCGGAGACGCCGGGCTTCGAGGCCGTCGAACGCCTGCGCGCCGAGAGCGTCATCCGCGTCGACGGCGAGGTCGTGGCCCGTGAGGCCTCGGTCGTGAACCCCAACCTGCCGACCGGCGAGATCGAGCTGCGCGTCACCGGCGTCGAGGTCCTGTCGGAAGCCGCCGAACTGCCGCTGCCGGTCTTCGGCGAGCCCGAATACCCTGAGGACATCCGCCTCAAGCACCGCTACCTCGACCTGCGCCGCGAGACCCTGCACAAGAACATCGTCCTGCGCTCGCGTGTGATCTCCTCGATCCGCCAGCGGATGGTTCAGCAGGGCTTCCTCGAGTACCAGACCCCGATCCTGACGGCCTCAAGCCCCGAAGGCGCGCGCGACTTCCTTGTGCCGTCGCGCCTGCATCCCGGCAAATTCTACGCTCTTCCCCAGGCGCCTCAGCAGTTCAAACAGCTGCTGATGGTCTCGGGCTTTGACCGGTATTTCCAGATCGCCCCCTGTTTCCGCGACGAGGACCTGCGCGCCGACCGCTCGCTGGAATTCTACCAGCTCGACGTCGAGATGAGCTTCGTCACCCAGGAAGACGTCTTCGCCGCCATCGAGCCCGTCATGCACGGCGTGTTCGAGGAGTTCGCCGACGGCAAGAAGGTCGACCCCTATCCCTTCGTCCGCATCCCCTACCGGGAGAGCATCAGCCTGTTCGGCACCGACAAGCCGGACTTGCGCAACCCGATCGAGATGAAGGACGTCTCGGACCATTTCCGCGATGGCGGCTTCGGTCTTTTCAACAAGATCCTCGGAGCTGACGCGAAGAACGCCGTCTGGGCCATTCCGGCCCCCACGGGTGGATCGCGCGCCTTCTGCGACCGCATGAACTCCTGGGCCCAGGGCGAGGGCCAGCCGGGCCTCGGCTACATCTTCTGGTCCGAGGACCAGGGCGCCTGGGGCGGTCCGATCGCCAAGAACCTCGGCGCCGAGGCGACCGACGCCCTGATGAAGTCCCTGGCCATGGGCAAGGGCGACGCCGCCTTCTTCGCCGCCGGCGACCCGGCCGTCTTCTACAAATTCGCCGGCAACGCCCGCACCAAACTGGGCCAGGACCTCAACCTGATCTCCGACGACGAGTTCAAATTCTGCTGGATCGTCGACTTCCCGATGTTCGAGTGGA
>NZ_DDRM01000019.1:173770-201499 GCF_002343105.1 Brevundimonas sp. UBA2416 | reverse complement strand
AAGAAGGTCGACTTCTCGCACAACCCCTTCTCCATGCCGCAGGGCGAGATGGAGGCCCTGACGACCAAGGACCCGCTCGACATCCTCGCCTACCAGTACGACATTGTCTGCAACGGCTATGAGCTGTGCTCCGGCGCGATCCGGAACCACAAGGCCGACATCATGCTCAAGGCCTTCGAGATCGCCGGCTATGACGCCTCGGTCGTCGAGGACCAGTTCGGCGGCATGCTCAACGCCTTCCGCTACGGCGCGCCGCCGCACGGCGGTCTGGCCCCCGGCATCGACCGCATCGTCATGCTGCTGGCCAACCAGACCGCCATCCGGGAGGTCATCGCCTTCCCGCTGAACCAGCAGGGGCAGGATCTGCTGATGAGCGCACCCTCGGATGCGGCCGAGCGTCAGTACAAGGAGCTGCACATCCGTGCAGCGCTGCCCCTTAAGGGCTGACGGGGATCAGCGGTCGGAACTGGCCACGACGAGGTTCCGCGAGCGCGGCGGGACCGGCGGCGCGGGCGGAGCCGGGGGAGCCGGTGGCGCGATGCGCCTCAGGCTGACGCCGCGGCAGACGCGGACGTTCAGTCGGGCAGGCAGACGGGTATGGGCGTCGCCGCAGGCCCGGCTGACCTGGGCCTGGCTGAGGCCGCGGACGCCCGACAGGTCTGTCCCCCGGATGTCGGTGCGGTTCATCGATACGCCGTCAAAGTCAGCGCCGGCGAACCGGCCGCCAGTGAGGAGCGCGCCGTTCAGGGTCGCGTCGCTGAAATCGGCGGAGCGGAAGTCGCCGTTCGACAGGTTCGACATGGCGATCTCCGCATCGGAGAAGTCCGCCGAACGGGCGTTGACGTTGGCCAGGGTCGCCGCGTTCAGCTCTGCGGTGCTCAGGTCTGCACCGGTCATGACCGCGCCATTCATATTGGCCCCGTTCAACGCGGCCCCCGTAAGGTCCGCTCCCGCGAGACGCACCCGAACCATCGTCGCGCCCATGGCCTCGGCCCCGGTCAGGTCCGCGCCCGAGAAGTTTGCGCCGGTGAAATCTGCGCCCACCATCTCGGCGCCCGACAGGTCGGCGCGGCTGAAGTCGCTGCCGGAGAAGTTCGAGCCGACCAGCTCCGCCCCACGCAGATTGGCGCCGACGAGGGTCGCGTTGGTGAAGACCGCATTGGTGAAGGCGGCGCCGGTCAGATCCCGGCCGGACAGTTCGCAGCGGTTGCAGGTTCCCCCAAGCGACACCATCCGGGCGACATCGCGGTCCTGGTACTGGTACTGGAACTGGATTTCAGCGCTGGCCGAACCGGCTGCGGCGAGGGCCGCCATCGCAACGCCGAGCGCAAGGCCAGCGGTTGGGAGGCGACGGAACAGGGGTGCAGCGATCTGTTTCACGCCACTTTCATGACTTCAAACATCGGCAAACCCTACTTAATTCGCTGTAAGGTGCGGGTCATTCTAGCAGTGGCGAATGGACAGGCCGGCCGGCAGTTGGGTCGCCTCATCGCCGCAAGCCTGGTTCAGGCGGGCCTGGCTGAGACCGGTCGCGCGCCGCAGCGACGCCCCCGAGAAATTGACTCCGGTCAGGGTTGCGCCAGAGAAGCCGCTCCCGTCCAGATTCGCTCCGACGAAGCTGGCATTGGTCATATTGGCGCCCGAGAAGTTCGAGCTCGAGAACACGCCGCCGTAGGCTTCGACGTCTCGCAGGTCGGCGTTGGAGAACCGGGTCCGGTTCATCACGGTCAGACTCAGGTCCGCCTGCCGCAACCGTGCACCGGACAGGTTCAGCCCACGCGCCTCAAGCCCCGAAAGTTCGGCCTGGAACAGGTTGCAGCCGGCGCAGCTCGCCCCGCCGCGCACCCGCGCGATCTGGCCGGCGTTCTGGGCGACAGCAGGGACGGCGACGGCGACAAGGGCGGCGACGACGGCTGCGGTCAGGATCGGCTTCATGGCGGGCTCCGGTCTCGGCGTCGGGCGAGGCCCGACACGAAGCATCATGACGCCAATTCGTTGATCAACCCTGCATCGATGGCGCCGCGCCGCAGGTGTCGCAAGTCCAGCCCACGCCGCGCTGCTGAAGCGAGAAGTCACCGCAGGCCGGACAGGCAACCGCTTCGGTGGCGACATGAGATGTGACCGGCGTCTCACGCTTCTGGCCAAAGGGCAGAACGACCAGGTTGTCCGGCGCCGCGCCGCGCGCGAAGCCCTTGGAGATGAACCGGGCCGCCGGGACGGCCTCCGGCGCGTCGCCATCGCCTTCCAGGGCCCCGAGGCCGTTGCCACTCAGCGGATCGGGCTCGGCGTTGGCCAGTTCATGACGGTCAAGGTAGGACACGCCCAGTTCGCGGAAGATGTAGTCAAGTATCGAGGTCGCGGACTTGATCGAGTCATTCCCCGTGACCGTCCCGGCCGGCTCGAACCGCGTGAAGACGAAGGCGTCGACAAACTCCTCCAGCGGCACGCCGTATTGGAGGCCGATGGAGATCGCGATGGCGAAATTGTTCATCAGCGAGCGGAAGGCGGCGCCTTCCTTGTGCATATCAATGAAGATCTCGCCGAGTTCGCCGTCCTCGTATTCGCCCGTGTGGATGTAGACCTTGTGTCCGCCGACCGCGGCCTTCTGGATATAGCCCTTGCGGCGGTCCGGCAGTTTGCGGCGGGTGCGGTCTCGCTCGACAACCCTCTCCACCACGCGCTCGACCGCCTTCGTCTCTGGCTCCCAGCGGCGTGGGCGCGCAGCCGGCTCCGGCTCGACCAGGTCCAGCAGCGGGCCGGCGGGGGGCGCATCCCGCTTCAACCGGACAGCACGCCGCCCGTCCCGGGCGGCGTCGGCCAACAGTCGGGCGGCCTGGGCCGGCGTGGTGCGCCAGTCGATCAGCAAAGGAGCTGAGTCGGGAATGGCGCTGACAGCATCCAGCTCGGCACGAAGCGCAGCCTCGTAAGCTGCCGGGTCCGAGAGAATGTCCCGAAGGTCCGCAGGGGAGTCCTCCCAGTCCGTCAGGTCGCCGTGCCCAAATGCCCAGGCCTCGGCGCGGGCGACGTCATCGGCCGAGAAGCCGAGTTGGGGCAGCAGATCGCCCGCGGCGTCCTCGAAGCCCAGCACGTCGCGCAGGAAGCCGGCGTCCAGCACAGGGGACCGGAAGGCGTCCCCGAGGTTGTCGACATGCACCAGGGCGTCTTCCAGCCCCTCAAGTTCCAGATCTGTAAACCCTCTTGCCCGCAGGGCCGTATGGTCGACGCCCGGTGCGTCGACCAGCGTGCGTCGACCGAAGAGGCGGCGTTCAGCAGCTTCGACGTCGCCGCCGCACTGCTCGATCGCAGCGGCCAGCGAGGGCCGCAGGCGCCGCGCCACGCCACCATCTGCTGTCTGCCAGCAATCGAAGGTCGAGAGCGGGGAAAGGCCCAGCCTGAGACCGGCCTCGATATCGTCGACGAAGAGCGCGACTGAGGCGTCGCTTGCCCCCGTACGGACCAGCTCCGCAAGCTGATCTGCGCGGGACACGTCCGCAGGGGACGCGCTGTAGAGCACGTGATCCACCAGACCACCCAGTCCGATGGCCACGGTCGATCCCCCACCGCCAGCAAGCGCAGCGGTCCAGAGGCGCACAAGGTCACGGAGAGCGGGCTCAAACTCTGTCCCGGCAACCCGTTCCAGCGCTGGCAGGGACAGGAGGACCGCCGGCGTTCGCCTGGCTTCCGACACGGCCTCCGCCGCTGCCGGATCGAATGTCAGGATCAGGTCGCCATCCAGCGCGGCCTCGGCCGCTGCGTGGGCCTCGGGCGCGCCGGAGGCGATCATGGCCCGGTCGGCCAGCGCCAGACGGGGCGGCGAGGGCGCGCGGGGCACCGGAGCGACGTCGAACCGCTCGCCCTGGATGGCCCGGATAATGTCGGCGTCGGCGGCTCCCGTCCGGCGGGCGGCGAGCGCCGCCCGCGTCAGGGCTGGATTTCTCTGCGGATCGGCGCAGTCCGCGCTTGGTCCTTCGCAGCGAGTCACGGCGTCAGCGACGCGCTCCAGCGCCGCGGCGACCGCATCGACGGCGCCAGCGGCCAGGCGCTCTCCCCGTCGCAGAGCGGACTCCGCCCGCAAACGGCGCGCTGCGTCGGGTTCGGACAGGTTGATCAGGCCGACGCCGAAACCCGACGTGCGGGCGGGAGAGGCGAGTCCCAGCAGTATGGTCGCCGCCAGCTCTCCTGCATTGTCCGGCGCTGTACGTCGCGCCCATGCGACCGCGATTTCCGCCAGCAAGTCTTCGCCATCCGCCACCAGGCCCTCGGCCTCGGCCCAGTCCAGCCACGCCTCGACCTGAACGTCCGTCCAGCTCTCTGGCGCGCGCAAGGCGACCAAGCGGTCCGGGCGCTCGACCTCCCGGACTGGCCGATGCATTGCGGCGGCGAGGGAGGCGAATGGAAAGCGCATGCGGCGGACTCGTCGTGGCCTTTCGGCCAGATTAGCGGTGCGGCGGGCTTTGCGGCAATAAATCTGGCGTGTCCGGCCCTGGTTACCCCCAAGATGTTGAGGCTAAAGGGCTGCGCGCGGTGCTGGACGCCGGCCTCGCCGCTTTCTATAATGCAGCCTGCGTCGCCGGCCCCCGCCGGCCGACCTTGCGTGAGTGGATTTCCCGACGTGCTAGGCAGGATTTTCGGCTGGACCAGTGGCGCCACCATCGGCACCTTCTTCACGATCGCCAAGCGTGGCGAGCATGTGGGGACGGACGAGTTCGGCAACCGCTACTACCTTTCCCGCGACAGCTCGAGCTATGATGGCCGCCGTCGCCGCTGGGTGACCTATAACGGCTATGCTGACGCCTCGAAGGTGCCGCCGGACTGGCATGGCTGGCTGCATTACACCTTCGACGAACTGCCGACGGATCAGCCGCTCCCGCGCCGTGCGTGGGAAGAGGACCACCTGCCCAATCTGACCGGCACCCCGATGGCGTGGCGGCCCAAGGGTTCGCTCGCCGCCGATGGCGTGCGCCCGCCGGCGACCGGTGATTACGAAGCCTGGCGTCCGGAATGACTCTGCGCGGGGCGATCCTGACCGGTGTGACCGTGGCGGCGCTTCTGGCTTCCGGCGGCGTTCTGGCGTCGGCCATCAATGATCTGCCCCAGGACGCGGTCCCGATCCAGGACCCTACGGCCGCCCTCAATCGTCAGACGCCGGCTCAAGCCCCGCCGATCGAGCCTGCGCCGGAAGCCGCGCCGGCGCCGGCCTCGCCGATCGCCGTGACCCCGGTCACTCCGCCCATCGCGGTTACCGATGTCGAAGGACAGGAAGACGAGGAAGCGGAAGCCGAGGAGGCTCCGGTCAAGCGCGTAGAGGCGCCGGCCGCCCCCTCCCGTCGCCAGCGCCGTCGCGTGGCGATCGTGGAGGCTATCGACAAGATCACGGCCGAATCGATGCGGTTCGAGGTCGAGGTCGGAGGCCGCCCGGTCCGGTTCCAGCGCACGCTGATCTTTACCGCCCGGGCCTGCGAAGTCTCCGCGCCGGACGAACAGGTGTCCGACGCCGTCGCCTATCTGGAAGTCAGCCTGCAGCCGCGGGGCGTTATCCAGGTCAGCGAACCGCGGCAGATTTTCCGCGGCTGGATGTTCGCTTCATCGCCCGCCGTCAGTGGGCTGCAGCATCCGATCTATGACGCCTGGATTGTTGGCTGCAAGGCGTAGAACAGCGCTTCTGAACCGCTCATCGGGGCGAACAGCGAGCGGGTGTTGGGACGCAGCGGGCGGGCGGCACGCAGCAGTTTGAGGTACGCCGGCTGCGGGGTTTCGATCGCACCAAACTGGCTGAGGTGGCTGGTCAGGAACTGGGTATCCAGCAGCCGCCAGCCGCCGCGCTTCAGCCGGGCGACCAGATGCACCAAGGCGATCTTTGAGGCGTCGCGTTCGCGACTGAACATGCTCTCGCCGAAGAAGGCCCCGCCGAGGGTGACCCCGTAGAGGCCGCCGACCAGGGTCTCGTCGCGCCAGCATTCGATGCTGTGGGCGTGGCCACGGGCGGAGAGCTCGATGTAGAGGCGGCGGATCGGGGCGTTGATCCAGCTGTCGTCGCGGCCCGGACCGGAGGCGGCGCAGGCGTCCAGCACGGCGTCGAAGGCCGTGTCGACCCGGACCGAGACGCCGTCGGCGCGGACCGTGCGCTTGAGGCGGGTCGGGACGTGGAACCGGTCCAGCGGGATGATGCCGCGCTGTTCCGGCTCGACGAGGAATATCCGCGGATCGTCACGGGCCTCGCCCATCGGGAAGACGCCGGTGGCGTAGCAGTTCAGCAGCTCGTCGGGGCCGAAGCCGCCGAAGGGGCCGTCGGCGCTGAAGCCCGGGTCGCTCAGCCTTCGCCCTTCTGGCGTTTGGCCCAGTTTTCCAGCCAGTGGATGTCGTAGTCGCCGGACAGGATGTCGGGCTCCTGCAGCAGCTTCTGGAACAGGGGGATGGTGGTGTCGATGCCGCCGACGACCATCTCGTTCAGGCTGCGCCTGAGGCGGGCGATGCACTCCTCGCGGTCGCGGCCGTGGACGATGAGCTTGCCGATCAGGCTGTCGTAATAGGGCGGGATCGAATAGCCGGCGAAGATGGCGCTATCCAGCCGCACGCCCAGGCCCCCGGGGGCGTGGAAGTCGGTGATGGTGCCCGGCGAGGGGGTGAAGGTCTCGGCGTTCTCGGCGTTGATCCGGCATTCGATGGCGTGGCCGGTGAAGGTCACGTCCGACTGTTTGAACGAGAGCGGCAGGCCGGCGGCGATGCGGATCTGTTCGCGCACCAGATCGACGCCCGTGATCATTTCCGTAACCGGATGCTCGACTTGCAGGCGGGTGTTCATCTCGATGAAGAAGAACTCGCCGTCTTCCCAGAGGAATTCGATGGTGCCGACGCCGAGGTAGCCGATGGCGGCGATGGCCTTGTTGACGGTCTCGCCGATGGCGACCCGTTCGGCGGCCGACAGGGCGGGCGAGGGGGCCTCCTCGAGGATCTTCTGGTGACGGCGTTGCAGCGAGCAGTCGCGCTCGCCGAGGTGGACCACATTGCCGTGGCTGTCGGCGATGACCTGAAGCTCGATGTGGCGCGGCTTCTGGAGATAGCGCTCCATATAGACGGCGCCGTTGCCGAAGGCGGCGGTGGCCTCGGACTGGGCGGTCTGGACGGCCTCGACCAGATCGTCAGCGGTCAGGGCGACCTTCATGCCGCGACCGCCGCCGCCGGCGGCCGCCTTGACGATCAGGGGGAAGCCGATGGATTTCGAGGCCGCGATGGCGTCCTCGATGGTCTCGACCTCGCCGGCCGAGCCGGGGACGCAGGGAATGCCGGCGTCGAGCACCGTCTGTTTGGCGGTGATCTTGTCGCCCATGACCCGGATGTGCTCGGGCCTGGGACCGATGAAGGTCATGCCGTGGGCTTCAACGATCTCGGCGAAGCGGGCGTTCTCGGACAGGAAGCCATAGCCAGGGTGAATGGCCTGGGCGCCGGTAATTTCGGCGGCGGCGATGATCGACGGGATGTTGAGATAGCTCTTGGCCGCCGGGGCGGGGCCGATACAGACGCTTTCGTCGGCCAGGCGGACCCACATGGCGCCGCGGTCAGCCTCGGAGTGCACGGCGACGGTGGAGATGCCCATCTCCTTGCAGGCGCGGTGAATCCGCAGGGCGATTTCGCCGCGGTTGGCGATGAGGACCTTGGTGAACATGTTCGGATCCTTGGGCCTACGCCTCGAGCAGGACGAGGGGCTCGCCGAACTCGACCGGCTGGGCGTCGCCGACCAGAACCTCGACCACCACGCCATCGCGGGGGGACTGAATCGGGTTCATCGTCTTCATGGCCTCGACGATCAGCAGGGTCTGGCCCTTTTTGACCTTGTCGCCGACGGCGATGAAGGGCGGGGCTTCGGGCGAGGCCTGCAGATAGGCGGTGCCGACCATCGGCGATTTCACCTCTTCGCCCTGTTTGGCGACGATCGTGGCGGGGTCCGACGGCATGGCGGCCGGCGCGGAGGCGGCCGGGGCCGCTGCGGGCGCATGCGCGGCCGGGGCCGGAGCTGCGGCGTATTGCATGACCGGAGCGGCCACGATCTCGCGGGCGACGCGAATGCGCAGCTCGCCGCGCTCGACCTCGATCTCGGTCAGGGAGGTGTCGTTCAGGATGTCAGCCAGCTGACGCACCAGGGTGGTGTCGATCTCGGCTTCGTTCTTGAGCTTCGGCGCGGGTGTCTTGGATTCGGCCATGGGAGCCTCTTGTTACCTTCTAAACCGAACGGTCGGCGGCGGCGCGGTGTTCCTGCGCCAGCCGCAGAGCGGCCCTGACGGCCAGTTCGTAGCTGAATGGGCCGAAACCCGAAACCACGCCGGCGGCGACCGGCGAAACATAGGAGCGATGCCGGAAGCGTTCGCGCGCCGCCGGGTTGGACAGATGGCATTCGACGATCGGGATCGCCAGGGTCTTCAACGCGTCGAGCAGGGCCACGGAGGTGTGGCCGTAGCCGGCGGGATTGATGACCAGGGCGGAGGCCTTTTCGCGGGCCTCCTGGACCCAATCGATCAGTTCGCCCTCGTGATTGGTCTGGCGGAAGACCACGGCGGCGCCGACGGCGGCCCGTTCGCACAGGGCCTGGACGTCGGCGAGGGTCTCCCGGCCATAGATGTCAGGCTCGCGGACCCCCAACAGGTTGAGGTTCGGGCCGTTCAGGACGTAGAGGACGGGAGTGTCGGGCATTGCGCTCGCGGATACGACGGTCCGACCGGAATCGGACCGGCCTTTTAGCTGAGGCGTCACGGTTATCAAACCGCCCGCTTGAAAGATTGACCTAAGGGCATGGCGCGGAATGTCCAGTCGCGGCATCGGGCCATCTGGCGCCCCGCCCGGGATTGCGGCAAGGGCTGCGGCGCAATGCCCCATGGAGACTGACTTGGAACGGCTCAGACAACTGGTGACGTCGCCGCGCACCGAACAGTTCATTCTCGCCCTGATCATTCTGAATGCGGTCACCCTGGGGCTGGAGACCAGTCCGTGGGTCATGGCGCGGATCGGGCCGGCGCTGCTGGTGCTGGACAAGGTCGTGCTGGCCGTCTTCGTGGTGGAGGTCGTGGCGAGGATCGCGGTGCATCGGGCGGCCTTCTTCAGGGATCCGTGGAGCCTGTTCGACTTCTCCGTGGTGGCCATCGCCCTGGTGCCGGCGGCGGGGCCGTTCTCGGTGCTGCGCGCGCTGCGCATCCTGCGGGTGCTGCGGATGATCACCCTGGTGCCATCGCTGCGGCGGGTGGTCGGGGCCCTGATCAGCGCCCTGCCGGGCATGGGGTCGATCGTCCTGCTGATGGGGCTGATCTTCTATGTGGCCTCGGTCATGGCGACCAAGCTGTTCGGCGGCGACTTCCCGCAGTGGTTCGGCTCGATTCCGTCTTCGGCCTATTCGCTGTTCCAGATCATGACGCTGGAGAGCTGGTCGATGGGGATCGTGCGGCCGGTGATGGAGGTGCACCCGTACGCCTGGATGTTCTTCGTGCCCTTCATCCTGTGCACGACCTTCACCATGCTGAACCTGTTCATCGGCATCGTCGTCAACGCCATGCAGAGCGAGCACGAGGAGGAGGCCAAGGCCGAGCGGCACAAGCTGGAGGAAGACCTGCGGCTGGCCAGCGAGGAGCGGCAGCAGGTCCATGCCGAGGAGGTCGCCGACATGGCGGCCCTGCGCGGGGAGATCGCCGCCCTGAAACAGGCCATCGGCGATCTGGCGGCCCGACTGCCGGCCCGGGGGTAGCGACGGCCGATGGGGGCGTTGTAGAAGGCGGCTCCGATACTCAAGGACGGTCGCTTGCCCCGCATTCAGGTCAACGGAGAAGATCGCGCCGTTTCGGCGGACACCATCCTGGCGCTGGTCGAGGAGCTGGGGCTGGACGTTCGCAAGGTGGCGGTGGAGCGCAATCTGGAGATCGTGCCGCGGTCGCTGCACGGATCGACGGCGCTGGCCGACGGCGACCGGGTGGAACTGGTGCAGTTCGTCGGTGGCGGCTGAGCTTCACCTTCGGGTTGATCGGCCTTGTGGGGCTAACCACGCTATGCAGACATCATGGATCTGAACGTCGGGGGGCGTCGTGGATCAGGACCTGTTATCCGGGGTCATTCAGGCGGTCGCGGCGCTGGGCGCGATGGCGGCCGCAATCTTCAGCTATTTCAGCATTCGCCACGCCAAACGAGCTCAGCAGAGTTCAGTCTATCTCGGCATGGCCGCGCGGTACGACTCGCCGGAAATGCGGGATTCCTGCAATGACCTGCTGGCCTGGAAGCGGCAGCACGGCGAGGCTTTCGCTGAAATCTGGTCGGCACAGATGGCGAACCGCGAAGCCGAGGCGATCAAGGTCAACACCGCCAGGCGGATCGTGGCGCGCCATTTCCTCAACATCGCCAAGCTGAGGAAGATCGATGCGATCGATTCCGAGTCGGCTCGTCTGCTGGCCGATTGCTACGGCCTGAACGTCTTCTATCAGATCGCGGCCCCACTTAACCGGCGCATCGCCAGCGATGTCGATGACTTCGAGGAACTGACCCGGCGCCTCAGGAGGATCCGCAAGAGCTACGCCACAGGCGAGCTGATCGATTCCTTCTAGGGTCTTTCGTCCGCGCGACGGTCGGACTAGGTCAGGGCCATGACCCTTCCCCAAGACACCTGGACCGTCGCCGGCCGGACCTTCTCCAGCCGGCTGATCGTCGGCACCGGCAAGTACAAGACCTATCAGGAGAATGCCGAGGCGGCCGAGGCGGCGGGGGCCGAGATCGTCACCGTGGCGGTGCGGCGGGTGAATCTGTCGGACCCCAGCCAGCCCATGCTGGTCGACTATGTGAAGCCGGACCGGTTCACCTTCCTGCCCAACACCGCCGGCTGCTTCACCGGCGAGGACGCGGTGCGGACGCTGCGGCTGGCGCGCGAGGCCGGGGGCTGGGACCTGGTCAAGCTGGAGGTGCTGTCGGACACGGCGCACCTGTATCCGGACATGATCGAGACTCTGCGGGCGCTGGAGCTGCTGATCAAGGACGGCTTCCAGGTCATGGTCTATTGCACCGACGACGTGGTGATGTGCCGGCGGCTGGAGGAGGCGGGGGCGGCGGCCATCATGCCCGCCGCCGCGCCGATCGGCTCGGGACTGGGCATCCAGAACCGGGTCAACATCCGGCTGATCATTGAACAGGCCAAGGTGCCGGTGCTGGTCGACGCCGGGGTGGGCACGCCGTCGGACGCGACCCTGGCGATGGAGCTCGGCTGCGACGCGGTGCTGATGAACACGGCCATCGCGGGGGCGACCAATCCGATCCTGATGGCCTCGGCGATGAAGCATGCGGTGATCGCGGGGCGGCAGGGCTATCTGGCGGGGCGGATGCCGCGCCGGATGTACGCCAGCGCGAGCTCGCCGTTGAGCGGCCTGATCTGAGAGTCTTCAATCGACCCCAAAAATTGCGGTCGGGATCGTTTGAATTTTGAGTTCGGGCGGTCGGGACCTCGCGTCCCTGGGCGGGCGCGCGGGTGAAACTGTGCTGTCAAAGACCGGCCCCGTGGGGGTTTGGGCAGTAGGGCACACGGGTGCGCCAGATTCGGACGCAGCGTGGAAATGGCTCTGCCGACAGGGGCGAGAAGACACTGTTGGGGGTCGAGAAGGGCGAGAAGACACGGCAAGGGAAGGGAGCCCTGCTGGTAAGTAGCCACCTTCCGCTATCGTCATTCCGGGCGAAGCGCAGCGGAGACCCGGAACCCAGCGGCGCGCGATAGCACGAACCTGTCGGGAGCACGGTGTTCGGAATGGTGGTCCGCCGCCGTCGCCGGTGTTTCGCCGCCGTCGCGGCGCCGCTGGGTTCCGGGTCTGCGAGCCGCTGCGCGCCTCTCGGCCCGGAATGACGATAGCGGGTGGGGAGAGGTTGGCGGAATCCCTTGCCGGGGCTAGAGCATCCCTTCCTCCCGACACAGACTGAACGACCATGCACGACATCAAAGCCATCCGTGAGAACCGCGAAGCCTATGAGGCTGGCTGGTCGTCGCGCGGGGTCGAGGGCGCACCGGCGCGTGTGGACCACTTACTGAGCCTAGATCGCGACGCTCGACAGGCGCGAACTGAGGTTGAGACCCGTCGAGCTCAAATCAAGCAGCTGTCTGAGGAGGTCGGTCGCGCGATGCGAACCGGCGAGCGGGACCGCGCTGAAAAACTGAGAGCTCAAGTGCTTGAGCTTAAGGACGCCGATCATTTGGCAGATGTCCGCGGCGATATCGAAAAGGCGTTCGCCGAGATTGAACGGGACAAGCTCCTGTCGGCACTCCCAAATCTGGCCGCCCACGATGTGCCAGACGGCGAGGACGAGGCGGGCAATGTGTTGTGGGGCCAGCCGTGGGGGACGCCGCGTGAGGACGGGCCTGCCAAGGATCACGCCGATCTGGGCGAGGCCTTGGGCCTGCTCGACTTTGAGGCGGCAGCGAAGATGTCGGGGTCGCGGTTCGCGGTGCTGAAGGGCGGACTGGCGCGGTTGGAACGCGCCATCGGCCAGTTCATGCTGGATGTACAGACTTCCAGCCCGGACGAGGTGGATCTGCATGGCTATCAGGAGGTCAACCCGCCTTACCTCGTAAAAGACAATGCAATGTTCGGTACGGGGCAACTGCCGAAGTTCAAAGAGGACCAGTTTCTCTCTGGCGATGTCGGTGGCAGGGCTGAGCTGTTCGCGAAGGCGGTGCCGAACTTCGATGACCTGATGCGGCGAGCCGTCGGTTCAAATCGCTCTCCGAAGGAGGCGTTGGATGCTGCGCTGGAAGATGCAGATACCGCCGAACAGTTCTGGCTCATCCCCACCGCCGAAGTCTCCCTGACCAATCTTGTCCGCGAGCAGATCCTGTCCGAGGACGAGCTGGCGACGCCGATCCGCTACACCGCCCTGACGCCGTGTTTCCGGGCCGAGGCGGGGTCGGCGGGGCGGGATACGCGGGGGCTGATCCGGCAGCACCAGTTCCACAAGGTGGAGATGGTCTCGATCGCCAAACCCGAGGACTCCGAGGCCGAGCACGAGCGGATGGTGCGCTGCGCCGAGGTGGTGCTCGAGAAGCTGGGGCTGCCGTATCGCCGCATGCTGCTGTGCAAGGGCGACATGGGCTTTTCGGCGAAGAAGACCTTCGATCTGGAGGTCTGGCTGCCGTCGCAGGGGACGTATCGGGAGATCAGCTCCTGCTCCAACTGCGGGGATTTCCAGGCGCGGCGGATGGACGCGCGGTTCAAGCGGGCCGGGGAGAAGAAGACCGAGTTCGTGCACACGCTGAACGGCTCGGGTCTGGCGGTTGGCCGTACTCTGGTCGCGGTGATGGAGAACTATCAGGAGGCGGACGGGCGTATCCGGGTTCCGGAGGCGCTGGTTCCCTATATGCCCAAGGGCATGACCCACGTCGGATGAGTGAAACCGGGAGTATCGGAATGAAGACGATCTTGATCCTGACCGCCGCCGGCCTGCTGGCCGGCTTCGCCCCGGCGCCCCAGGCGCCTGCAACCGGCGAGGAGATGCGCGCCTCCTTTACCGGCTGGGTGCGGTTCGAGAACGAGGAGTTCCAGCTCTATGGCGACGAGGATCAGATCCTGCAGCCGTTCTCGCGCCCGTGCCTGTCCGGCGCCGCCTCTCGCAACGCGATGCGACAGGCCGTCCAGGACCTGAACAACGCCAAGGTGACGATCTCGGCCCGGGTAATGGCGTGGTCGGATCGCGACGGCCGCAGCATCCGGCATCGGGGCTCGATCATCCGCAACGACTGCGGCGGCGAGACCGTGCTGCTGGCCGACGACATCCGGCCGGCGAACTGAGGTTGAACCCCGCCTGATGCGCATCCTGCTGACCAACGACGACGGCATCGAGGCCGAGGGGCTCGAATGCCTGGAGCGGATCGCGCGGACCCTGTCGGATGACGTCTGGATCTGCGCGCCGCAGACGGAGCAGTCGGGCAAGGGGCGGGGGATCACGCTGACCGAGCCGCTGCGGGTCAACAGGCTGGGCGACAAGCGGTTCGCGGTGACGGGGACGCCGACCGACTGTGTCGTGCTGGCGGTCAATGACCTGATGCCGGAACGGCCCGATCTGGTGCTGTCGGGGGTCAATCGCGGGCACAATGTCGGCGAGGACTGTTCCTATTCGGGGACGGTGGCGGGGGCGCTGCAGGGCATGGCCTTCGGCATCCGCTCGATCGCCCTGAGCCAGTCGCTGGAGCGGTTCCACGATGAGGTGACCGCGCACTGGGAGACGGCCGAGGCCTTCGCCCCGGCGATCATCAGCCGCCTGCTGGCCCAGACCTGGCAGGCCGGGGTGGTGATGAACCTGAATTTCCCGTCCCTGCCGCCGACCCTGGTCAAGGAGGTCGAGGTGACGCGCCAGGGCTTCCGCGACATCGGCGAGATGCATGCGGTCAAACGCACCGACCTGCGCGGCCGCGACTATTACTGGATGAGCTTCCGCGGGACCAAACACGACCACCCGCCGGGCACCGACCTGAGGGCCATGGACGAGGGCAGGATCTCGGTGACGCCGCTGCATATCGACCTGACCCATGCGCCCAGCATTCACGACCTGAAGGGTGTGCTGGGCGGGGCGCCGCCGAAATCGGTGGTGGCCGTATGAAGCTGAACGATGATCGCGCCGGACGTCTGATCCTGGGGCTGCGTCAGCAGGGCGTGATGGACGCGCGGGTGCTGGCGGCGATGGAGTCGATCGACCGCGCGGTGTTCGTGCACGAGAAATTCCTCGATCAGGCGTGGGAGGATCAGGCCCTGCCGATCGACTGCGCCCAGACCATTTCCCAGCCCTATATCGTCGGCCTGATGACCCAGGCGCTGGACGTGCAGCCGCGCCATCGGGTGCTGGAGATCGGCACGGGCAGCGGCTACCAGGCCGCGGTGCTGAGCCGGCTGGCGCGCTATGTCTATTCGATCGAGCGGTACCGCAGCCTGCTGACCGAGGCCGAGCGGCGGCTGAAGGAACTGAAGATCGACAATGTGATCACCCAACACGGCGACGGCGGCCTGGGCTGGCCGCAGCAGGCGCCGTTCGACCGGATCATGGTCACGGCGGCTTCGCCCGGCGAGCCGACGGAGCTGCTGCATCAGCTGAAGCCGGGCGGGATTCTGGTGTGTCCGGTGGGGCGGTCGTCGGTGCAGCGGCTGCATCGCTACGTCGGCCAGCCGGACGGCAGCTTCCAGCGCGAGAGCTTGGCCGAGGTAAGGTTCGTGCCGCTGGTCGAGGGGACGGCGAAGGAGGGGTGAGGGAGTGGCTAGTGGCTAGTGGCTAGTGGTTGGCCGGCGCCGGTGCGAGGGCTCGGTCGGCGCCGCCCTTCCGCGGGCAGTCGTGCTGCAATCACTATCCACTATCCACTAGCCACTAGCCACTAGCCACTAACCACCAATCACCTCGCCTCCGTTAACCTTCGCGCCCAACTTTGGCGCCCTTTGACGGGTTGGCTTGGAGCGACGGTGGGGGCACACCGGTGCGACCCAAGGGCGGGAGACGGCATGACGATTCGATTCGCGATCAGGGCTTTGATGGTCCTCGCCGGAGCGGCGACCCTGACGGCCTGCGCCAGCTATCCGACCGAGCCGCGCTATCCGATCTATGCCGGCGACGCGCCGCCGCCGTCGCGGGCGCCGGCCTATCCGTCCGCGCCGATCCCCAGCGGCGAAGGGGTGCGCGGGCCCACCGATCCGGCCCGCGAGGCGCCGCCGCCCATCACCGCGCCTGTCGCCGAGATCGAGGGCGGAGCCCTGGGTTCGCCGATCAACACCGGCCCCCGCTATACGCCCGCCGAAATGCCGGCGGCCGGACCGGCCTCTGACGGCTTTGAGGCGCCGCCGCCGCCCGCGCGGTCAGGCGGAGCTGTCGCCGCCGGAGCCGCCTATGAGATTCAGCCGGGGGATACGATCTCCGGCGTCGGCCGGCGCTTCCAGACGCCGGTGCAGACGCTGATCGACCTGAACAGCCTGGGGCCGCGCGCGGCGATCAGCCCGGGGCAGAGGATCATCCTGCCGTCCACGGCTGTCGATATCGGCGGCGATCCCTATGCCACCGGCCCGTCGCCGAGCGGGGTCTATGTGCCGGAAGAGGGGACGCCGCCGCCGCCGCCGCCGCCTCCGCCCTCGGGTAATGTCGCCAGCCCGCCGCCGCCGCCCGTCGATGCAGCGCCGCCGGTGTCAGCGGCCGGGCTGGACTGGCCGGTGCGCGGCGACATTCTGCGTCGGTTCGGCCCGGTCGGGCTGGGTGAGCGGAACAACGGCATCAACATCGGTGCGCCGCAGGGCGCGGAGGTCCGGGCCGCGGCGGCGGGACGGGTCGGCTATGTCGGTGACGATCTGGCAGGGCAGGGGCTGACCGTCCTGATCGTGCACCGCGACGGCTGGCGCTCGGTCTATGGCCATCTGGGCACGGCCGTGGTGCGGGACGGCGACGACATCCGCGCGGGCCAGCAGATCGGCACTGTCGGAAACACCGCCGGCGACGGTCGGCCCTCGATCCATTTCGAGACCTGGCGGATGCGCGGGGACCAGCCGGTGGCCATCGATCCGCTGACCGTGTTGCCGCGATAACGCAAAGCGACGCGGCGAACACACGTCTCGTTGCAAAGTGTGACGGCGCGCCCTAGTTTCCGCGCCTCATTTTCAAGGGCCGCCTGACGCGGTCCCAGACGTTTGCGGAGACTATCGTGGCGGAACTTATGGCGGGGCCGTTCGGCACCCTGATCTTCTTCGTCCCCGTGATCATCCTGTTCTACTTCATGCTGATCCGGCCCCAGCAGAAGGCGATGAAGGCCCATCAGGCGCTGGTCGCCGGCCTGAAGCGCGGCGACACGGTCGTCCTCTCCAACGGCATGATCGGCAAGATCACCCGCGTCGAGGCCGATCAGGCCATGGTCGAGATCGCCCAGGGCGTGAACGTCGCCGTGGTCAAGCAGATGATCACCCAGGTGCGCGATCGCACGGCCGTCGCGGCCAACGACACCAAGACCATCGCCAAGTCCTGACGCCGCTCTGAAAGGTCAGGGAACGCTCCCATGGTTCAGTTTTCACGCTGGAAGGTTTACCTTCTCGCCATTGCGCTCGTGTTCGGGCTGCTGTTCTCCTATGCGAACGCCCTGACGCCGGCGCAGCGTGAAGCCCTGCCGGGATGGCTGCCCAAGCCGACCCTGAACCTGGGCCTGGACCTGCAGGGCGGATCGTACCTGCTGCTGCAGGTCGATGTGGACGCCATGCGCGAAAAGCGGCTCGCCAACCTCAGCGAGGACGCCCGCCAGACCCTGTCAGAGGCGCAGGTCGCCGTCGCCGGTATCGTCCGTGACGGCAACGGGGTGGTGATCACCCTGAGCAACCCGGTGCAGATCGAGCCGGCTACGACCGCCATGCGCAACCTGCTGGGCGGCGGCATGGCCCTGGCCTCGGACCGGACCGTGACCCGCCAGGGCGACAACCGCATCCGCTACGCCTTCACCGACGCCGCCATGACCGCCATGGGGCCGACGGCCGTCGATCAGTCGATCGAGGTGGTGCGCCGCCGTATCGACAGCCTCGGCACCCGCGAGCCGTCCATCACCCGTCAGGGCGCGGAGCGCATCGTCGTCCAGGCGCCCGGCGAGAGCGATCCGACCCAGCTGGAGCGGGTCATCGGCCAGACGGCGCAGCTGACCTTCCAGATGGTCGATGTCGAGAATTCGGTCCAGGAAGCCATGGCGGGCGCGGTGCCGCCCGATGCCGAACTTCTGATGGGCGAGGACGGCGTCACGCCTTACCTGGTCAAGCGCCGGGTCATCGTTTCGGGCGAGAACCTCGTCTCCGCCAGTGTCACCACGGACCAGAGCAACCAGCCGGCCATCGGCTTCCGCTTCGACGGCCAGGGCGCACGGCGCTTCGGCGAGACGACGGCGAACAACATCGGCCGGCCCTTCGCCATCATCCTCGACGGCAAGGTGATTTCGGCTCCGCGGATCAACAGCGCCATCACGGGCGGCAGCGGCATCATCGAGGGCAGTTTCACCATCGCCTCGGCCTCCGAGCTGGTGAATCTGCTGAACGGCGGTTCGCTGCCGGCCCCGCTGACGGTCGAGGAGCGCCGCAGCGTGACGGCATCGCTCGGCGCCGATGCGGTGCGTGCCGGCCAGCTGGCCACCCTGATCGCCTTCATCGGCGTGCTGGTCTTCATGTTCCTTTCGTATGGCAGCCTGTTCGGCGGCATTTCGGTGATCGCCCTGCTGCTGAACGGCCTGCTGATCATCGCCGCCATGTCGATCACCGGAGCGACCCTGACCCTGCCGGGCATCGCCGGGCTGATCCTGACCCTGGCCATGGCGGTGGACGCCAACGTCCTGATCTATGAACGGATGCGTGACGAAGCCAACGCCGGGCGTTCGCCGATCGCGGCCATGGACGCGGGCTTCAACCGGGCCATTGTAACGATCATGGACGCCAACCTGACCACCATCCTGGCGGCCCTGATCATGTTCTGGTTCGGGGCCGGGCCGGTGCGCGGCTTCGCCTGGACCCTGTCGATCGGCGTGGTCACCTCGGTCTTCACCGCGGTTCTGGTGACCCAGGTCCTGCTTGTCGTCTGGCTCCGCGTACGGCGGCCCAAAACCCTGCCGATCGCGTCGTGAGGTCGCCCATGTCGAAATTCTGGCCCCTCATCAAACTTCTGCCGATCAAGACGAATTTCAAATTCGTCAAATACGCCCGGCTGTTCGGCGGTCTGTCGATCCTGCTGGTGATCGGTTCGATCTTCTTCACCGTCTGGCCCGCGGACAACAAATGCGGCGGGCTGACCTGTGGCGTGGACTTCCTGGGCGGCAATCTGATCGAGATGTCGACCCGGCCCGAGCCCGTCGATCTCGCGGAAATCCGGGCCAGCCTGAACAATCTCGGCGTGCCCGACGCCCAGGTGCAGAGCTATTCCGTGCCGGGAACGGACCCGACGGGGCGCTTCCACGCCATGGCCAAGTTCGGAAACATCGAAGGCGTCAGCGCCGCCGACACGATCAACCAGGCCAAGGCGGCGCTCACCCGGGACCTCGGGCCGGGGGTGGAGTTCACCCGCACCGAGGCTGTCGGGGCGGCCGTTTCAGGAGAGCTTCTGACCAATGGCGTCATGGCCCTGGTCGTCGCGATCGTCCTGATGATGGTCTACATCTGGTTCCGCTTCGAGTGGCAGTTCGGCCTCGGGGCGGTGATCGGCCTGTTCCACGACGTGATCCTGACCTTTGGCCTCTTCGCCATCACGGGGATGGAGTTCAGCCTGACCGCCGTCGCCTCGATCCTGACGGTCATCGGCTATTCGATGAACGACACCGTCGTCGTCTATGACCGCATTCGGGAGAATCTACGGAAATACAAGAAGATGCCCCTGGGCGAGCTGATCGACCTGTCGATCAACGAGACCCTGTCCCGCACGATCATGACCGGGGTCACGGCCCTGTTTGCCCTTGGCGTGCTGGCGGTGCTGGGCGGCGGACCGCTGCAGCCGTTCGCCATCGCCCTGATCTTCGGCATCGTGGTCGGCACCTATTCGTCGGTCTACGTCGCCGCACCGGTCCTGCTGCTGTGGGGCGTCAAGCGCGGGGCCAAGGACGAGGACGCCAGACCGATCAAGCTGGGCATGGCGTCGCGGCCGTAGGGGTTCGTTCTCCCTCTCCCGAAGTGGGGAGGGTGGTCGCGTAGCGACCGGGTGGGGAACGCCAGTTCCGCACCGGCGGCGCCCGGCTTGGCAATTCCCCACCCTGTCGTCGCTACGCGCCGACATCCCTCCCCATGAAGGGGAGGGAGAGCTATCATCGCGCTTCAACGAATCGCCCGGGGAGGGGCGGACCATGGGCAAGCTGCTGTCGAACTTTCGCACCACCTTCCTGCTGAGCATCGTGCTCGCCGGGGTGATGATCCTGTCGTTCGGGCGTATCGCGCCGGGCGGCTTTGATACGAGTTTCTGGCAGGCGGTCCTGCGCTGGGTCCACGTTGTGGCCGGCATCCTGTGGATCGGCCTGCTGTACTATTTCAACTTCGTCCAGATCCGGGTCATGCCGTCGATCCCGGCCGAGCTGAAGCCCGCCGTCAGCAAACATATCGCGCCCGAGGCCCTGTTCTGGTTCCGCTGGTCCGCGCTGGTGACGGTGCTGGCGGGTCTCGGCATCATGCTGGCGCGGGGTCACGCCTATGCAGCCGAGGTCCTGAGCCTCGGCTTCGCCGGCGGTCTGGTCGACGGCGACCAGCCGTTCACCCTGATGGGGATCGGCACCTGGCTGGCCATCATCATGTTCCTCAATGTTTGGGGCATCATCTGGCCGAACCAGAAGCGGGCGCTGGGCATCGTGGCCGTGGATGACGACGCCAAGGCCAAGGCCGCGCGCGTCGCCATGCTGGGGAGCCGCACCAATCTGTTGCTGTCGCTGCCGATGCTGACCTCGATGGCGATGTACCAGACGCTGTTCAGCTGATCTGACCCACGCCCTCGACGCCCAGGTCCGCGCCGCCGATATCGACCGGTGGCTGTCCAGCCGGTTCGTGGCCGACGAGCGGTTGCGCGCGGACCTGATCGCGCTCTATGCCTTCGAGGCGGAGCTGATGGCCATCCCGACGCGGGTGACCCAGCCATTGCTGGCCGAGATGCGCTATGTCTGGTGGCGCGAGCAGATGGACGGCGTCTTCGCGGCCGCGCCGCGCAAGGGCCATCCGGTGCTGGAAGCCCTGACCGATCTGGTGGCGCGGCACGGGCTGGACCGGGCTCCGTTTGACGCCCTGATCGAGGCCCATATCGGCAGGGTGCATGGCGAGCCGCACGATCTGGACGCCTTTTACGTCGGGCCGATGCAGGCGGCGGCGAGGGTGCTTGCCGGCCCGGGGTTTGACGGGGCGGTCGTCGAGGCGGGGCGGGTACGCGGGCTGGCCCAGACCGGGCAGGCGGATGCGGCGCGGGCGCTGAAGCCGGAGGCCAACCGGTCGCTCGCCGCCCTGCCGGTTCAGGCCTTTCCGGCTGTGGCCGCCGCCGCCCTGATCCACCCGGATGCACCGGAGTTCGTCAAACGGCTGAGGCTGATCCGGGCCTCGCTGACAGGAAGGCTCTGACGCCGGAAAGAGATCGACCGACACCGGGAAACCGTGCAGGTTCCGAAGATCGCTGTTTGGCCAATCCGGGGAATGTCATGACTGTTCGCACCATACTGATCGCGGCCCTGGCGGCCGCCGGCGCCGCGGGCGTCCCGATGACCTCTGTGGCGGAACCCGCGCGGCCGCAGGTGAGTACGGACGCCGCCGGCGAGGCAGCAAATCAGGCCGTGGTCGAGGGCCTCTACCGGGCGTTCGGAGCGGGGGACGGGGCCACGATCGCCGGCCTGCTGGACCCCGGCCTGGTCTGGATCGAGGCCGAGAACGGCCCCTATGCCGATCGCAACCCCTACAACGGGCCCGGCGCAGTGTTCGAGGGCCTGTTCGCGCGGATCGGGGCCGAATACGAGGGGTTCGTGGTGACGCCGGTGACCTATGTGGCCAGTGGCGACCGGGTCGTGGCCCTGGGGCGCTATACCGGGACAAACCGGGCCACGGGCGAGGCGCTGGACGCCCAGTTCGCCCATGTCTTCACGGTCTCGGGCGGCAAGGTCACCCGGTTCCAGCAATATACCGACACCGCCCAGTGGATGGATGTCGTGACGCCGGACTGATGGTCAGCCGCGCGGCCAGGCGGTGACCTCGTCCGGCCACACTTCTCGGTTGGGCGAACCCTCATAGGCCCATTGCAGGGTGCGGGCGACCGTACCGGCGAGGCCGCGCGTCAGCGGCCGGGGCAGGCCGCGACGCTGGTCGTGCATGGCGCGGGCCCAGTCGGGCAGCAGGTCCATCCCGGCCTGCATGATCACGCCGGCGGCCAGGTCGACAGTGAGCGAGCCGATGGTCTGACGCATGACCATGGCGGCGACCTCATGGGTTCGGGCGTCGGCGCGTAGCCGGGGGCGGAAGCCCTGGATCAGGGCCTCGGCCGTGGCCCGATCGCGGGGCACGGGATCGGCGCCCAGTCCCTCGGCGATTCGGGCCGTTTCGGCGAAATAGGCGTCCTGATCGGCGCGGCTCATGTCCGGCTCGGCGTAGCGAATCCAGGCGTCGAGGAAGCTGATCGTCTCGGTGACATGAACCCAGGCCAGCAGCTCGGGATCGGAGACGCGATAGGCCGTCCCGTCGGGCAGGGTTCCGCCCAGCTTGCGGTGGATGCGATTGACCCGGTCGATGGCGGCCCGGCCGGCCTCGGCGTGATCATAGGTGGTGACGGCGATGAATTTGGCCGTGCGGCGCAGACGGCCGTGCATGTCGGCGCGGAAGTCGGAATGGTCCCAGACCCCGGCCAGCACCGCCGGATGCAGCATCTGCAGCAGCAGACCCGAGACGCCGCCGATCATCATGGTGACGATGTCGCCATTGACCCTCCAGGCGACTGAGTCCGGCGGGAACAGGGCGTCGGCGCGGCGCAGGGCCGGGCGCTCGCCGCGTTCGGCGTCGTTGAAGATGTCGGTGATCCGCTGACGGATAGCGACCTTGGCCGGCTCGAGGATCACGCCGCGTCCCGCCACGCCTTCAGTGCCTCCAGCGCCCGAAGGCTCATCAACCGCTTCTTGGCGCGACCGCGTTCCTTCATCGGGATCTTGACCCCGGCCTCGTCGACCTTGGGCGCTTCCAGCGGGGGGAGCAGGCCGTAGTTGATGTTCATCGGCTGGAATTTGGAGATGCCGCCGGGGCCGTCGAGGTGGCCGCCGGTGATGTGTTCGACCAGGGCGCCCATGGCGGTGTGGACGGGCGGAGCATCCAGCGGCTTGCCCAGCCGTTCGGCGGCGGCGAGGCGGCCGGTCAGCAGGCCCATGGCGGCGCTCTCGACATAGCCCTCGACGCCCGTGACCTGACCGGCGAAGCGCAGGCGCGGCATGGCCTTGAGGCGCAGCTGGCGGTCCAGCAGCTTGGGCGAGTTCAGGAAGGTGTTGCGGTGCAGGCCGCCGAGGCGGGCGAACTGGGCCTCGTGCAGGCCCGGGATCATGCGGAAGACCTCGGCCTGGGCGCCGTGCTTCAGCTTGGTCTGGAAACCAACCATGTTGAACAGGGTGCCGAGCGCATTGTCCTGACGCAGCTGGACGATGGCGTATGACTTGACCTGGGGGTCGCGGGGGTTGGTCAGGCCGACGGGCTTCATCGGGCCGTGGCGCAGGGTTTCGCGACCGCGCTCGGCCATGACCTCGATGGGCAGGCAGCCGTCGAAATAGGGGACGTTCTCCCACTCCTTGAACTCGGCCTTGGGGCCGCCCAGCAGGGCGTCGATGAAGGCCTCGTACTGCTCCTTGTTCATGGGACAGTTGACGTAGGCGGCGGCGTCTCCGCCTGGGCCCTCCTTGTCATAGCGCGACTGACGCCAGGCGATGTCGAAATCGATGCTGTCGGCGTGGACGATGGGGGCGATGGCGTCGAAGAAGCTGAGGCTCTCCTCGCCGGTCAGGTCGAGGATGGCGGCGGCGAGGGCCGGGGAGGTCAGGGGGCCGGTGGCGACGATGACATTGTCCCATCCGTTGGTTTCATTGGCCTCGGGGGGCAGGCCGGCGATCTCCTCGCGGACGATGGTGACGAGGGGGTGGGCCTCGAGTTTCGCGGTCACGGCCTGGGAGAAGCCGTCGCGGTCGACGGCCAGGGCGCCGCCGGCTGGCACCTGATGGGCGTCGCCGCAGGCCATGATGATGGAGTCCAGGGCCCGCATCTCGGCGTGCAGCAGGCCGACGGCGTTGTGCTCCCAGTCGTCGGAGCGGAAGGAGTTGGAGCAGACCAGCTCGGCGAGGTCATCGGTGTGGTGGGCGTCGGTCTTCACGCCCGGCACGCCGCGCATCTCGTGCAGGACGACGGGCACGCCGGCGCTGGCGATCTGCCAGGCGGCCTCGGAGCCGGCGAGACCGCCGCCGATGACGTGGATGGGCTTGATTTCAGGGGTGTTCATTGCGGCCTTCTAGCCACGTCCGGCGGTTCCGTCAGCTACCGAAAGCAACGACGGTATGGCGCCGCTTGCCGGTCCGGGTATGATCGCCCCAGCTTGGGAGGGCGGGATGAAGCGATTTTCGATCATGGATGCGGCCGTGGAGCCGTTCAGGCTTGTGGTTCGACGGCCTGTCGCCACCATTGTCTGGGGACTGGTGATGCTGGCGCCCAGCCTGATGGTGATCGGGGCGATGATACCCTTCTTCAGCGAGCTGGCCGCCTCCGGCGCCTTCAGCCCTGAGGCCATGGCGGCGGCTGAAGCCGACGAGGCGCCGTTCGGCGAAGACATGGCTGCGATGATGCAGTTCCAGATCTGGTCCAACCTGGCCCAGTTGCTCGGGCTGCTGAGCGTCCTGTTCGTGACGACGGCGGTCATCCGGGCCGTCTATGCGGGCCGCAGGAGCGACGGCGCCTTCTTTCTGCGGATCGGCATGGCCGAGCTGCAGGTGGCTGTGGTCGGGGTGGCGATTTTCATCGGCGTCTGCTTCATCGCCCTGATCGCGATCCTGCTGGCGGTCGGCATAGGGTTCGCCGTCTGGCAGCTGGGCGATCCCTGGCGCTGGCTGATCTGTATCGCCCTGGGTCTCGCGGTGTTTCTGGGCCTGATGCTGCTCTGGGGGCGGCTGTCGCTGCTGGCGCCCGCCAGCATCCACTACAAGACCTTCGCCTTCGAGGAGGGCTGGAAGCTGGGTCGGGGCAAGACCTGGAGCCTGCTTGGGCTCTGGCTGATCATGGTTTTGTTCGCGATCATGGTCGGCATCGCCTTCCTGATCCTGTTCATGATCGTGCTGTTCGCCGTGGGCGGCGGCGTCAGCGCGACCGATCCCGACGCTCTTGAGGCATGGTTCGAGGGTCTGGCGCAGCAGCCGGCGATGCTGGTGGGCATCGGCGTTGTGCTGTTGATTCCGATGGCCTGGCTGCAGGGTCTGTCCCAGACGCTGTTTACGGCGCCCTATGCCCATGTGGTGCAGGCGCTGACGGCGCACGAGGAATCGCCGGCCGCCAGCGAGGAATTGCACTGACACGAGTCGCGGCGCCGACTAGGCTCACGACAGATTCAAGGGGAGGGAACGATGGCGTTTTCAGCGACAGAGGCGGCGTTCGAAGGGTTTCGGGTGGTGCGTCGAAACCCGATGGCCCTGATTTTCTGGGCCCTCTTCTATGCCGTCTTCATGGTCGCGATCTTCGCCATGATGGGGCCGAACCTGATCAGCTTCGTCACGGCGACCGAACAGCTTGAGCAGTCGGGCGCGACCCCGTCGATGGAGGATTTCGCGCCGCTGTTCCAGATGATGGGCCTGTTGTTCGCGGTCCTGTTGCCGCTCAGCCTGATCGCCAGCGCCATGATCTATGCGGCCGTGTCCCGCGCGGTTCTGCGGCCCGGCGAGAGCGCCTTCGGCTATCTGCGGCTCGGCATGGACGAGGTCCGGGTGCTGGTCGTGTCCATTGTCCTGTTCTTCGTCTTCATGGCGTTGATGGTCGTTGCAAGCGGGATCATCGGCGCTGTGATCGGGATGACGGTTGCGGCTGAAATGCCCGCCCTCTGGCTGTTGGTGGTGTTGCTCATCCTGGCCGCCATAGGGGCCTGTATCTGGCTGGCCGTGCGGCTGAGCCTTGCGATTCCGATCACCATGGCCGAGCGCCGGATCGCCATCTTCGACTCCTTCGGCTTCACCAGGGGTCGGTTCTGGCCCTTGCTGGGGATGGCGTTGCTGGCCTGGGTCATGAGCGTCGTCGTCGGCCTGCTGGGCTCACTGGTGGCCATGCCCCTGCAGTTCGCGACCGGCGGCGGCATGATGGCGCTGGAAGGTCTGGAGGACGAAAGCCTTCAGGTCATTCTTCAGTCGGCCTGGCCGGCAATCGCGGCCTGGATCCTGATCAATGCGGTCATGTCGGCACTGCAGGTGGCGGTCGTCTATGCGCCGTTCTCGGCGGCCTACCGCGACATGAAGGGCGGCGCGTCGGACTAGCTGGTTCGGCGAACGGGGGGGCGAAGCCGGCCTTCGGCGGTGAGCCCCCTCCAGTCAAATCCTGATCGGGCGCATCCATTCGCCGGTGTCGAGGCCTCATGCCCGGACGGACTGCCTGACGCAGGACCATCAGGAGGAGCGCCGCATGACCGGCATTGAACTGTTCGCCGAGCGCAAGAGGCGGCATCGGCGGACCTGGACGGTCGCGGCGATCGTCCTCGGTCTGATCTTCATGATCGGCGGCCAGCTGGGCGCCTACCTTCCGGCCATAGCGGCAGGCTTCATCACGCCGGGCGGCGGCACGGACGGTTGGCCGCAACTGACCTATGAGCTGGTCGCCGCCTTCGGGCTCGGCTCGGTACTTGTGCTGCTCTGGGCCTGGCTGTTCGAGCGGCGCGGACCGACGACGCTGGGCCTCAATGCCAAGGGGCCGATGCGCTTCCTGCGCGGCTATCTGCTGGGCCTGGCCTTCCTGCTGACGGTGATCGGGGTGATCTGGGCGGCCGGGGGCTATGTGGTCGAGGGGGCGGGGGCGTTCGGCTCGGCCGCCGTCGGCGCGGCCCTGCTGCCGATCGGCGCGCTGTTGCTGGGCTTCATCATCCAGGGCTCGTCGGAGGAGCTGCTGTTCCGCGGCTGGCTGATGCAGCTGATCGCCTCGCGCCACGGGATCTGGATCGCCGTTGTCGCCAACTCGGCCCTGTTCGCCCTGGCCCATGCGGGGAATATCGAGCCCTCGAACGAACTGTATGTCGGCCTCGCCAATATCGTTCTGTTCGGTCTGTTCATCAGCCTCTACGCCGTGCGCGAGGGGTCGCTGTGGGGCGTGTGCGGCTGGCATGCGGCGTGGAACTGGCTGCTGGGCCTCGGCTTCGGGCTGGAGGTGTCCGGGATGAAGATCGACAGTCTGCCGCTGATCTCCGACCTGACGGCGGCGCCGGGCGCGGCCTGGTGGCTGACCGGCGGGGCGTTCGGGCCGGAGGCGAGCGTGGTCACCACGGCGGTGCTGCTGACCGGCACGGTCGTGCTGATGCTGCGGGGCCGGACGCGGGACCACGGCGTGGAGGCGGCGCCGGCCACGGACGCCGCCTGAGCCGTCAGGCGCTTCTCTTCAGCGCCGAGACCCGCGCCTTGCGGCGGGTTTCGTGGCGGTCGAGAATTTCCTTGAGGTATTTGCCGGTCCAGCTCTTCGGATTGGCGGCCACCTGTTCGGGGGTGCCGACCGCGACGATCTCGCCGCCGCCGTCGCCGCCCTCGGGGCCGAAGTCGAGCAGCCAGTCGGCGACCTTGATGACGTCGAGATTGTGCTCGATCACCACGATGGTGTTGCCGTTCTCGACCAGCTCCTGGAGCACCTCAAGAAGCTTGCGGGTGTCCTCGAAATGCAGGCCCGTGGTGGGCTCGTCGAGGATGTAGAGGGTCTTGCCGGTGGCCCGCTTGGACAGCTCCTTGGACAGTTTGACCCGCTGGGCCTCGCCACCCGACAGGGTGGTCGCGGACTGGCCGACCTTGACGTAGCCGAGGCCGACGCGGTTCAGGGTCAGCATCTTGTCGCGGATCGAGGGCACGGCCTTGAAGAAGGAGCCGGCCTCCTCAACGGTCATGTCGAGGACGTCGCTGATCGACTTGCCCTTGAAGACGATTTCCAGCGTTTCGCGGTTGTAGCGTTTGCCCTTGCAGACGTCGCAGGTGACGTAGACGTCGGGCAGGAAATGCATCTCGATCTTGATCAGGCCGTCGCCCTGGCAGGCTTCGCAGCGGCCGCC
>NZ_DDRM01000019.1:93988-173520 GCF_002343105.1 Brevundimonas sp. UBA2416 | reverse complement strand
TCGATGTCGATCACCTTGTCGAACATCTCCAGCCCCTCGATGCGGTCGAAAGGAGCCGGGGCGTCCGAGGCGTTGTGCAGCCGCCGGGCGGCGGCCTTGTAGAGGGTCTCGATGGTGAAGGTCGACTTGCCACCGCCCGACACGCCGGTGACGCAGGTGAACAGGCCGCCCGGAATTTCGCCGGTGACGTTCTTGAGGTTGTTGCCGGTCGCGCCGGAGACCCGGAGCATTTTCTTGCGGTCGACCGGCCGACGGCCGTCGGCGGGCAGTTCGATTTCGCGCTCGCCGGTCAGGTATTTGGCGGTCAGTGAGGCGCCGTTGGCCATGACTTCGGCCGGCGTGCCCTGGGCGCAGACCTCGCCGCCGTGGATGCCGGCGGCCGGGCCCATGTCGATGACATAGTCGGCGGTCAGGATGGCCTCCTCATCGTGCTCGACGACGAGGACGGAGTTGCCGAGGTCGCGCAGGCCGCGCAGGCTTTCCAGCAGGCGGGAGTTGTCCCGCTGGTGCAGGCCGATGGACGGCTCGTCGAGGACGTAGAGGACGCCCGTCAGGCCCGAGCCGATCTGGGAGGCCAGACGGATGCGCTGGCTCTCGCCGCCGGACAGGGTGCCCGAAGCGCGCGACAGGCTGAGATAGTCGAGGCCGACGTTGTTGAGGAAGCGCAGCCGGTCGGTGATCTCCTTCAGGATGCGGCGGCCGATTTCCATCTGTTTGGCGGTCAGCTTGCCGTCGAGGGCGGTGAACCACTCGTGGGCGTGTTTGATCGACAGCCAGGAGACCTCGGCGATGTCGGTGGCCGCCACCTTGACCGCCAGGGCCTCGGGTTTGAGGCGTTTGCCACCACAGGCTTCGCACGGGGTCTCGGACTGGAACCGGCCCAGCTCCTCGCGCACCCAGGCCGAGTCCGTCTCGCGCCAGCGGCGTTCGAGGTTGGGAAGCACGCCTTCGAAGGCCTTGGAGACCTCGTATTTGCGGGCGTTGTCATCGTAGGTGAATTTGATCTTCTCGGACCCGGTGCCGCGCAGGATGACGGCCTGGGCCTGTTCCGGCAGGTCGCGCCAGGCGACGTCCATCGAGAAGCCGTAGTGGCGGCTGAGCGACTGCAGGGTCTGGGTGTAGAGCGGCGAGGGGCCGCGCGACCATGGCGCGACGGCGCCCTTGTGCAGGGTCTTGTCGCGGTCCGGGATGACAAGGTCGGCGTCGAAGGCCAGCTTGACGCCAAGTCCGTCGCAGGTCGGGCATGCGCCGAAGGGATTGTTGAACGAGAACAGTCGCGGCTCGATCTCGCTGATGGTGAAGCCGGAGACCGGGCAGGCGAATTTCTCCGAGAACGTCAGGCGGCGAGGCGCGGTCTCGCCTTCGGCGATGTTGGCCCATTCGGCCACGGCGATGCCGTCGGCGAGGCCGAGGGCCGTCTGCAGGCTGTCGGCGTAGCGGCTTTCCAGCCCGGCCTTGGTGACGATCCGGTCCACGACGATGTCGATGTCGTGCTTGAACTTCTTGTCGAGCGTCGGGGCGTCCTCGATGGCGTAGAATTCACCGTCGATCTTCAGCCGCTGGAAGCCGGCGCGCTGCCACTCGCCCATCTCCTTGCGGTATTCGCCCTTGCGGCCGCGGACGACGGGCGCCAACAGCATCAGCCGCTCGCCCTCGGGCAGGGCGGTCAGCTTGTCGACCATCATGGAGATGGTCTGGCTCTCGATCGGCAGGCCGGTGGCGGGCGAATAGGGCACGCCGACCCGCGCCCACAGCAGACGCATATAGTCGTGAATCTCGGTCACCGTGCCGACGGTCGAGCGCGGGTTCTTCGAGGTGGTCTTCTGTTCGATCGAGATGGCCGGCGACAGGCCCTCGATCAGGTCGACGTCGGGCTTGCTCATCAGCTCGAGGAACTGGCGGGCATAGGCGCTCAGGCTCTCGACATAGCGGCGCTGGCCCTCGGCATAGATGGTGTCGAAGGCGAGCGAGCTTTTGCCCGAGCCCGAAAGGCCGGTCATGACCACGAGCTTCTCGCGCGGAATGTCGAGATCGACGCCCTTGAGATTGTGCTCGCGGGCGCCGCGCACGCGGATGAAGTTGTGCTTTTCGGTCATGGGGCCTGAAGGCTGGGGAGTCCGGGAACGCGACAGGGCCGGAGAGGGTCCGGCGCGACGCCGCTATATGGGGACCAATTCGCGGGATTCAGCAAGAACATTGCAGGAACATGGCCAAACTCGCCAATCCTGCTGACAGCAGGTGTCAGCAGGGCATCGGTCAGGCCGGCGGCGTCCACGCCTCGCTCGCTCGCAGATAACGTTCGCCCTTCTGCAGCATGACCCCGTTGGCGCCGGCGATGCCCAGCTCGAGGCTTTCAGCGATGCGGCGCGCTCGCTCGATGAAGTGTGCGGCGGCGGGGGGCGGGCAAACCTCCGCGGCCGTGGCCTCGAACAACTCCAGCCAGCGGTCGAAATGGCGGGCGTCGACGGGCAGGGGCAGGTGTTTGGGCATCGGGCGGCCGTGATAGACGCCGCTCATCAGGGCCACGGAAGACCAGAACAGGCGCATCTGCTCCAGATGCGGGCCCCAGTCTGAAATCCGCGCGGCGAAGACCGGACCGATCAGCGGATCGGCGCGGACGCGGTCGTAGAAGGCGTCGACCAGGCGCGCGATCATGGCTTCGTCGATGCCGGTTTCCGCGCGGATCTGTTCGACGATCGCCTCTCGACGGCGGGCGGGCGTTTCGGGTTCGGACGCGATTGGCATGACGGGAATCTAGGGACTCCGGGCGGCGGCCGCCATTACGGGAAATCCCGGGAGCAGCCCACCGCATCGCCGGCGGCGCTGGAAAAGGCTTGCGCATCGAGCGCTTCCACCGCATCTTCAGGCCTTCGAGTGAGTATCACTGGAGTTCGACGATCATGATCAGCGCCCTGGAAATCGGTTTCGCCCTTTCCGCTCCGCTGCTCGTGCTCGCCTATGTCCTCTTCCAGCCTCGTCCCAAGCCCGTCCGCATCCGCACTCGTGACGCTCGATCGCGTCGCGGCCCGCACGCCTGACGGCCACACCCTATTTTCTGACCTGAGCCTCGCTTTCGGGCGTGAGCGCACGGGCGTCGTCGGCCGCAACGGCGCGGGCAAGACCACGCTGCTGCGCCTGATCGCCGGCCTGACCGAGCCGGGCGAGGGGACCGTCGTGCGCATGGGCCGGGTCGGCTTTCTGGAGCAGGCCGTCGGCCCGGCGGGGGACGACAGCGTCGCCGATTCGCTGGGCGTGTCCGCCGGCCTGACGGTCATCGGGCGGGTGCTGGCCGGAGATGGCTCGGCCGACGATCTGGCGGAGGCCGACTGGACGCTGGAAGAGCGCATTGCGGCGGCGCTTGCCGAGGTCGGTCTGGCCGGACTGGATCCAGGCCGGCCCGCCGGATTTCTGAGCGGCGGCGAGCAGACGCGGCTGCGGTTGGCCGCCCTGCTGATGGACCAGCCGGACCTGCTCGTGCTCGACGAACCGACCAATCATCTGGATCAGGAAGGCCGCGCGGTCGTGGCCGGGGTGCTGGAACGCTGGAAGGGCGGGGTCGTGGTGGTCAGCCATGACAGAGGCCTGTTGCGCCCGATGGACCGGATCGTCGAGCTGTCGACCCTCGGCGCGGCGACCTACGGGGGCGGCTATGACCTCTACGCCGGGCGCAAGGCGTCTGAACGGGCGGCGGCGGAGCATGGACTGCAGGCGGCCGAGCGTGAGGTCGGGCGCGTTGCGCGTGAGGGTCAGCGGGCGGTTGAAAAGAAGGCGCGGCGGGACAAGGCTGGACGGGCCTTCGCGGCGCGGAAATCGGAACCGAAAATTCTGCTCGGAGCGATGGCTGAGCGCGCCGAGAACAGTGGAGCCCGGGAGAACAAACTGGCCGAACGGCGCGCGGCGTCGGCCGGGGCGGCGCTGGCGGAGGCGCGGGAGCGCGTCGAGCGGCTTCGATCCCTGGAGGTCCCCCTTCCCACCACGGGACTGGCGGCGGGCCGGGCGGTTCTGGCGCTGGACGGGGCGGCGTGGGACGCGCCGGACGGGCGGCGGATCGTGGGCCCGGTATCCCTCAAGCTGACCGGACCGGAGCGGGTGGCGGTCACCGGACCCAACGGCGCCGGAAAGACGACCCTGTTGCGGCTCATGGCTGGCGATGTCGAGCCTACGGCCGGACGGATCGAGCGGCCGGCGCGGGCGGCGCTGCTGGATCAGGAGACGGCGCTGCTGAAACCCGAAGAGACGCTGATCGACGCCTATCGGCGTCTCAATCCGGAAGCGACGCCGAACGCGGCGCAGGCCGCGCTGGCGCGCTTCCTTTTCCGCAATACAGCGGCCCGGCGGGTGGTCGGGACCCTTTCAGGCGGGGAGAGGCTGAGGGCGGGTCTGGCCTGCGTCATGACCGGCGCCCGGCCGCCGCAACTGCTGATCCTCGACGAGCCGACCAATCACCTCGATCTGGACTCGATCGCGGCGGTGGAGGCGGCGCTGGCTGCATGGGACGGGGCGCTGGTGGTCGTCAGCCACGACGCCGACTTCCTGTCAGCGATCGGCGTCGACCGGACGATATCTCTGGGTCAGCCCCAGCCGGCCACAGCCCCGCGTCGTCGCACCGAGACTGGCTGAGGCGCGGCGACGACGGGCTCCGCAGCGGGGCGTCCGAACAGCCACCCCTGTCCATAGCCGACCCCCAGATCGCGGACGGCCGTCGCCTGCTCTTCTGTCTCGATCATCTCGGCGATGGTGGTCATTTTCAGGTCGGCGCACAGCTCGACCAGATGGGCGACGAGGTCGCGGGCGCGGGCGTCGCTGACTATCTCGCGCACGAAGCGACCGTCGATCTTGACCGTGTCGGCGGGGAGGCGGTGCAGATAGTCGAGCGAGGCGGCGCCCACGCCGAAATCGTCGAGACAGACCTTCACGCCAGCCCGGCGCAGGGCGGAGAGCCGGCGGCCCGCGGCCTCGATGTCGGCAACAGCGGCGGTTTCGGTGACCTCGATGAGGATCCGGTTGCGGATGTCCGGGGCGGCGGCGGTGAGGCGCAGAAGGCCGTCCACATAGGCGTTTGAGCCAAGGGAGGCGCCCGAGACATTGACCGCGATCCGCGTCAGACCGAAGCCGGGACGTCGCAGTTGCTGCAGGGCCTTTTCGGCTACCGCCAGGTCGAAGCCCTCGATCAGGCCGAGCTCCTCCGCAAGGCGGATGGAGTCCGCAGGGCCCCGGGAACCGAAGCGCGCAAGGGCTTCGAAATGGTGGGTAACGCCGGTCGTGAGGTCGATGATCGGCTGGTACTGCAGGGCGAAGTCGCGCGACTGGACCATGGTGCGGAAGCGGTCGGCTTCCTTGAGGGTCCGTTTCAGGCTCTCCGAGAAGGCGGCGCCGGCGCCGTCGATCCCGCCTTCCCTGATGCAGGCCTCCAGGGCGAAACGCAGGGCCCGGACGGTGGACTCCGCGGGGGCGGAGCCCGACAGGGCGGCCTCCGTGGCGCGGACCGCCAGGTCCAGGCCTTCGGCGGCGGCGGCGTCGCGGACCTCGCTCGCGAGGTCAGTCTGGCTGTCCGAGGCGCGAACAAGGGCGAACCGTTCGGGCGCCAGCCGGGCCGCTGAGGCGCCATCGATGGATGAGGCCTGCAGCACGGCGGCGACACGGGCGGCGGCCCGCTCGTGGGCTTCACCCGCAGCGGCCAGACCGGGCACGTCGACGAAGGCGACGGCCACGTCCTCATCCGGCGCGAGGAGCGACCCGCGGACCCGCGAAAGCAGGCCGTCCGCGCTGAGCAGGGGCGGCGCCTCCGGCACAGCAAGGGTGAAGGGCGCGCCGTCATAGGTGATGGCGCAGGACACGGCGGGCGCGAGGTCGGGGAGTTGGAACAGGCGAAGACGAGCCCGGCGGACGCGGTCGGTATCGCAGGCGATCAGCGCGTCGATCGGCGCCGGCCGCTCATTGGGGCGGATCGCCGCGAGGGCGTCCATCAACGGCTTCTGGCCGGCCTTGCCCACGAGGTCTGTCAGCAGAACGCCGCGCCAGGTCTCAGCGGTGGCGCCCCGCGGACACGGACCGGCGCCCAGCGCCATGTCGATCCGCCCATCGGCGTCGAGTTCCAGCAGTGTATCGGCTGCCGCGAAGGCCATGCCGAGGAGGCGCGATTTCATCGTCATGTCTACCGGCTACCCGGTGGAGATGAATATGGGTTCGACGAAGAGGCTTAACGGACGTTCAGGCTTGGCGGTTGAAGGCCACGGCGCGGCTGTCGCCGGCGTTGGCCTTGCCCGAGGCGCCGTAGGCCGAGGGGCTGCCGCGTTGGCCGGCGACTTCGGCGGCGATGGTCTGGACGAGGCCCTCGGACACGACGCGGGCGGCCTCGACCGCGCGCGAGTGACGCGACAGCACCGCCTCGAAGGCCTCGGTGGCGCGGATCAGGGCGACGCGGTCAGCGGCGGGCGCGGCGGCGACCGAGGCCGGATTGGCCTTCAGCTGGGCCGACTCGCGACGGTAGGCATTGGCGAGGTCCTGGGTCCCGGCCAGGGCTGCGGCGGCATCCTGCGGGCGGTGCGATTCAAAGACTTTCGATTCCTCGCTGAGCCGGGCGGTCAGGCGATTGGTCAGGTCGATCAGCTGGCGGACGCGGGCCGTGGCGTTCAGCGTGGCGGCGTCGGTCATTGTTCCTGCTCCTGCATCTTCAACATCTGGGCGACGACCTGATCGGCCAGGCCGATGCCGCCGCCGCGAACCGCCTGTTTGGCCATGGCGTCGACGAGGAAGCCGCGCCAGGTGCCCTCGGCCTCGCCGCCGCCGAAGGGGGCTTCGGTCGAAAGGCCCTCGAACATCGGCTTCAGCATCTGCGAGAGGAAGGAGGCTTCGAACGCCTCGGCGGTCTCGCGCATGCGGGCGGTGACGACGGCCGGCGCGGGGGCCGCCGCGGCCGGGGGCAGGGTGGTCGGGGCGATGATCGGGTCGCTCATTACATCACCTCGATTTCGGCCTGGAGGGCGCCGGCGGCCTTGATGGCCTGCAGGATGCTGATCATGTCGCGCGGGCTGACGCCGAGGGCGTTGAGGCCGTTGACCAGGGTGGAGAGCGAGGCTCCGCCACCGACGATGCGCATCTGGCGGCCCAGTTCCTCCTCGACCGCAACGTCGGTCTGGGGAAGGACGACGGTCTCGCCGCCGCGGCTGAAGGGCGTGGGCTGGCTGGCGACCGGACTTTCCTGCACGGAGATGGTGAGGTTGCCCTGGGCGATGGCGACGGTGGATACGCGGACAGCGTCGCCCATGACGATGACGCCATTGACCTCGTCGATGATGACGCGGGCCGGGGAGTCGACCATGACCTCGAGGTTCTCGACCCGGCTGATGAAGCCGGCCATCCCCATCTGCCCCGGCGCGCGCAGGGCGACGACAGTGCCGTTCTCGGCGAGGGCGGTGTTCGGATAAACCTGGTTGATGGCGGCGGCCATGCGCTGGGCCGTGGTGAAGTCGGGGTTGCGCAGGGTCAGGCGGACCTCGGTCATGTTGGCGAGGTGGAAGCCGGTCTCGCGCTCGACCGTGGCGCCCGAGGCGATGCGGCCGGCTGTAGGGACGCCGCGCGTCACCGAGGAACCCGAGGATCCTCCGCCCGAGACGGCGCCGGTCTGAACCGAGCCCTGGGCCACCGCATAGACCTGACCGTCGGCGCCCTGGAGACTGGTGACCAGCAGGGTGCCGCCCAGCAGGCTCTTGGCGTCGCACATCGAGGAGACGTTGACATCGATGCGGGCCCCGGGGGTCGCGAAGGGCGGCAGTTCGGCCGTCACCATGATGGCGGCCATGTTCTTGGAGTTGGCGTTGGCCCCGCGGATGTTGACGCCCAGCCGCTCGGTCATGCCTTCCAGCGACTGGCGGGTGAAGGGGCAGTTGCGCAGGCTGTCGCCGGTGCCGTTCAGGCCGACGACGAGGCCGTAGCCGACCAGCTGGTTGGAGCGGACGCCCTCGACCGCCGCGATGTCCTTGATCCGAGACTGCGCCAGCGACGGCGAAGCCAATCCGGCCAGGGCGGCGGCGGCCAGGAGGGTAGCGAGCAGTTTCTGCATAGGCGGGGCGTCCACGAACTGTTGCGCCTAGCGTCATGCCAGCGGCGTGCCATGTGGAAAGTGCAGCAAAAACAGCAGACCGGTTGTCTCGACGCCCTGTGGTCACGGCAGAAACTGCCGGGCCGTTAACCAAACAGTGACGGGCCGCCGACGATGGTTCGGCATGTGCTGGAGTCGCATGCCATGAAGGTTACAGGCCCGTCTGGACCATCCCTGACGCAAGGGGCCCGCGCCGCCCGCGCTGGCGGGGGCTTTTCCATGCCGTCTGCCGGGTCAGCCGCCCCGGCCAGCGCCACAACCTCCGCCTCCGCGCCGTCCGCCGTGACCGATGTCTCCGCCCTGATGGCCCTGCAGGGCGTCGAGGACGTGACCGAGCGACGGCGGCGGGCGATCCGGCGTGGCGGTGGACTGCTGGACCGGCTGGACGAGCTGAAACTGGCCCTGCTGGCGGGCGAGGCGGGCGACGGGGCGCTGGAACGACTGACACGAACCCTTCGCGAAGAACGTCCGGTTGACGCCGATGCGGAGCTCAACAACCTGCTGGATCAGATCGATCTGCGTGCCGCGGTGGAGCTGGCCAAGGCCGATTTACGCCGCAGTGCAGCATAAGTCTTCGAAATCCCTTGAAAAAGCGGGGTCGGTCGGCGGTGGGTGATGAAGAAATGTCACGCTCCCGCGCCGACTGTCAGCTTCACCGGTCACGCTCGCGCGAGTGTTGTTGCCGCGACTCTTCGTCCTCCCTATAGGCAGGGCTGCGCCACAGGGGGGCGCTGTTAAAGACCGTGAGTGCGAACTATGACCGCATTGGCGTCTGCGATTGTCGAGCCGGCCGCTTACAGGCCGTCCGACGACGAGCCGTTCATGAACGAGCGGCAGCTGGCCTATTTCAAGGGCAAGCTGATGGACTGGAAGGATGACATCCTTCGCGAGTCCAAGGGAACTGTCGTCAACCTGAAGGCCGAGACGGAAAATCATCCGGATCTGGTCGACCGCGCGTCGTCGGAATCCGATCGGGCGCTGGAACTGCGCACCCGCGACCGCCAGCGCAAGCTGATCTCCAAGATCGACGAAGCGCTGCGCCGCATTGAGGACGGCTCCTACGGCTATTGCGAGGAGACCGGCGAGCCGATCAGCCTCGGACGGCTGGAGGCCCGGCCCACGGCGACGCTGTCGGTAGAGGCCCAGGAGCGGCACGAGCGTCGCGAACGGGTGCACCGGGACGACTGACGCAACGGCGTTCACCGGCGGTTCATCGGCCTTTGATCTTCTCGCGTGAGGGGATGCGGAAGGTGACGATGAAGCCCTGGATGATCGGCGCGGCGTTCGGCGTGATGGCGCTTTCGGGGGCGACGGTTCAGGCCGCGCCTCAGGACCCTGTCGGGCCTGCATCCGCGCCGGGTTTCGACTTCTGGGGCACCGGAAGCGGGGCCTATTCCTACCATCGCCTGTCCGGCGACTGCGAGACAGTCGACCATGGGCACGGGCGCAACGCTGCCTGGGGGCGGGCGATGATGCCCCTTTCGCAGATTGTCGCGGACAGCCCCGACGCGGGCGAGCATGGCGGCGTCAGGCTCCGATTTCGCTGTGTGGACGGGTCCCCCTGCATCCGGCGCGGGCATCTCACCAACATCACGGGCGAGGCAAGCGACCATATCGTCCCGTTCGAGACCATGGACAGGGCGCTCGCCTTCTCGCAGCGGGTGGCCGAACTGAAGATCGCGTGTGGCATCGGAAGCTGACCGCCGCCTTGACTTCGCCGGGTTGGAGCGCGACCTACGCGCCTCGCGTTTCAAGGTCACAGAATGTCCGTCAAGGTCCGTTTCGCCCCGTCGCCGACGGGTAAGCTGCACGTCGGCAATGTCCGCACCGCCCTGGTCAACTGGATGTTCGCCAAGGGGCAGGGCGGCAAATTCGTGCTGCGCATCGACGATACCGATCTGGCGCGCTCGACGCCCGAGTTCGAACAGGGGATCGAGGACGACCTGACCTGGCTGGGGCTGGTCTGGGACGAGCGCTACAACCAGTCGAAGCGGTTTGACCGCTATGAGGAGGCCGCCGCGCGGCTGAAGGCCGCTGGCCGGCTTTATCCCTGCTACGACACCTCCGAGGAACTGGACCGCCGCCGCAAGGTGCAGCTGTCACGCGGCCTGCCGCCGGTCTACGACCGCGCAGCGCTGGACCTGACCGACGCCGAGAAGGCCGCCTTCGAGGCCGAGGGGCGCAAGCCGCACTGGCGCTTCAAGCTGGAGGGGCGTCGCGTGGCCTGGGAAGATCTGGCGCGCGGCCACGCCGAGGTCGACACGACCTCGATGTCGGACCCCGTGCTGATCCGCGAGGACGGCCTGTTCCTCTACACCCTGCCGTCGGTCGTCGACGACATCGACATGGCCATCACCCACGTCATCCGCGGCGAGGATCACGTCACCAACACAGGGGCGCAGATCGAGATCTTCGAGGCGCTCGGCGCAACCGTGCCGGGGTTCGCGCACATGCCGCTGCTGGTCGGGGCCGACGGTCAGGCCCTGTCGAAGCGGCTGGGGTCGCTGTCGATCGCCGAGATGCGCGAGCAGGGCTATGAGCCGATCGCCATCACCAGCCATCTGGGTCGGATCGGCACCTCGGATCCGCTGGAAGTCGGGGCGTCGGTCGAAGCCCTGGGCGCCAGCTTCGCCTTCTCGAAGATGGGCCGCTCGCCGGCGCGCTACGACACGGCCGATCTGGACCGGCTGAACGCCCAGTCGCTGCACGCGATGGACTATGCCGTCGCCCGGCCGCGGTTGGTTGAGCTGGACGCCGATCTGGGCGAGGCCTTCTGGAATGGCGTGCGGGGGAACCTTCAGAAGTTCGCCGATGTCATTGAAATGGCGACGATCGTGCGCGGCCCTGTCACGCCTGTGATCGAGGATGCGGCCTTTGCTGCAGCGGCCCTGGCGGCCCTGCCCGAGGTCATCGACGAGACCCTGTGGCCAGTGTGGACGAACGCGGTCAAGGAGGCCACCGGCGCCAAGGGCAAGGCCCTGTTCATGCCGCTGCGAATGATGATCACAGGTCAGCAGCATGGCCCGGACATGGCGACATTGGCGCCGATGATCGGTCGCGAGCGCATCGTGAAGCGGCTGGGCGGCGAGACGGCCTGACGGGGGGAGGGCGTCGCTCTGTCTCTCGCTGGCGCAAAAAAGGCCGCCCCGTTTGGGGCGGCCTTTTCCGTTTCAGCGAGGCAGCGGGATCAGGCGTTGCAGGCAGCGATCTGTTCGGCCGAAAGGGCGACGCCCTTGTAGCTGAACGACGACACGGCGCCGAAGCGGGCGACGACGCGGCGGCAGGCGCGGGTCGCGGGCTGGTTGGCGCCGCCGCTGGCAGTGCAGGTCGCACCGGCGCAGGTCCAGGTCGCGCCGTCGATGATGGTGCGGGCGGCCGGGGCGCGGGCGGCGTCGGCGAGGACGGCGCTGGTGGCGGGCGTTTGGGCGAAGGCGGGGGCGGCGGCGAGCAGGGCCGCGGCGATGAGCAGAGCACGCATGGGGAGGTCTCCGATTAGGTGGGACGGCCATCCGTCCCGACGCGCTGATGTCCGTTTTGATACGCAACTGTCAAGGTGGGTCGTCAAAAGAGACGGACGGACACCGGCTGACTAACCAGTGATTACTTATCGGCGATCATGTTGCAAGCCCGGGACCGCGTCGGCGGCCTGCATGGCGGCGATGGCCGCTTCCACCGTGTCGCAAACGACCCAGGCCTGACGGAAGCTGGCGGGGGTCATCCTCTCGGCGATGCTGTGTTCCATCACGGCCAGAAGCGGCTCCCAGAAGCCGTTCAGATTCAGGAAGATCACCGGCTTGGAGTGGAGGTCCAGCCGCTTCCAGGACAGGACCTCGATGACCTCTTCCAGCGTGCCGACGCCACCCGGGGCGACCACGAAGGCGTCCGACTGGTCATACATGATAGTCTTGCGCTCGTGCATCGAGGGCACGATCAGGGTCTCGACCTCGTCGAACAGCCGCTCGCGGCTGCGCAGGAAGCCCGGCATGACGCCCAGGACCCGACCGCCGGCCTCGTGCGCCGCGCGCGCCGAGGCGCCCATCAGGCCGACGCCGCCGCCGCCATAGACCAGCCGCCAGCCGGCCTTCGCGGTCTGTTCGCCGAACGCGCGGGCGGCGGCGGTGTAGGCGGGGTCGGACAGATCGGACGAACCGCAGAACAGGCAGACGGACTGACCGTCGAAGGGCTGGATAACGACAGGCGAAGACATGGGGCCTCGGGA
This sequence comes from Brevundimonas sp. UBA2416, assembly GCF_002343105.1. NCBI lineage: Bacteria > Pseudomonadati > Pseudomonadota > Alphaproteobacteria > Caulobacterales > Caulobacteraceae > Brevundimonas > Brevundimonas sp. UBA2416. The sequence goes on along the minus strand of NZ_DDRM01000019.1, from coordinate 161,200 downwards.
ACGAAGGGAGACAGCGGCCGCCTCGGCGCGCTATCTGGACCGATACTCCTAGCGGTCGGATGCACGCGATGAAACGGGCCATGTTCGGCAAGGCGGCGATAGCGGTGCTGTTGTGCGTGGCGAACGCCGCCTGTTCTCCGCCGGCGCCGGTGGCGGCGGAGAAGGACCGGGCGCCGGCCGCGGTCGGAGGCTGGACCCGCCCGCCGATGATTCGTTCGGTGCGGCGCGTTCCGGGCGGTCTGGCCTTCTCGGGGGAGGCGGAGCCGGGCGCCCGTGTCGTGCTGCGCAGTGATTCCGGTCCCGCCCACGCGGCGGCGGCGGATGACCAGGGCCGGTTCGAGATCCGGATGGTCGCTCCGACCGGGGATCTGCTGCTGCGACCCGAAATCCAGGTGGGGCAGGACGCCGCCCCGGCTCCGGAACGGTTGCTGATCGTGGCCGGTGGGCAGGGGCCGGTCGCCATCCTGCGCGCCGGCGGGGCGACACGGCGGCTGGACCGCGCCCCGGCGCTGGGCGCTGTCGACAGCGATGGCCGGATGCGGCTGGTCTCGGGCCGCAGCGCGCCGGCGGGGGAGCCCATCGATCTTCAGGCCGGCGGTGAAAGCGGCCGTGTGACCCCGGACGCCGCGGGCCTGTGGAGCCTGGTGCTGACGCCGTCCACGGGCCCCGACGAAATCCGTGTCGGTGGACGCGCCTTCGTCTGGCCCGGCGAGGGGGCTGGGGTCGCGGATGCGGGAACCCGGGTCGAACGCGCGGGCGCCGGCTGGCGCGTGGTGTGGAGTGGTCCGGCGGGCGGGCGGCAGACGACCTGGCTGCCGGATCCCGAGTGAAGTCGTTTACGGCAGGTTAACCAATTCACGGCATCGGAAGGGTGTCTTCCATCTTCGAGGACACCCACCATCACCGAACTTCTTCAGCCCGGCGCTCGCGTCGGGCTTTTTTTCGGTCTGACGCTGTGGTGGGAAAGAGTGGCTCCGCGGGTAGGATTCGAACCTACGACCAGCCGATTAACAGTCGGCTGCTCTACCACTGAGCTACCGCGGAACACTTCCTCTCGGGAAGGCGGGCGCTATAGCAGCGCGAGTCAGACTGACGCAACGGGAAATATCCGATCTTGGCCCTGATCCTTATCGACGACCCCGAAGATCCGCGCATCGCCGGCTTCCGGGACATCAAGGAACGCGACCTCACGGGCAGGCAGGGCCTGTTCGTGGCCGAGGGCGAGGTGGTCCTGAATGTGCTGACGTCACCGCAATCGCTGTGCCGGCCGGTGGCGCTGTTACTGGACCGGAAACGGGCCGAAGGGCTGGCCGAAATGGTCGCCCGCGTGCCGGAGGAGGCGCCGGTCTATGTCGCCGACCAGCCGATTCTCGACGCCATCGCGGGGTTTCACCTGCATCGCGGCATCCTGGCTCTGGGCCGCAAGCCCGAGCCCGCGGCCCTGGAGGCGCAACTGGACCCGCTGGGGCCCGAGGCCATTGTGGTTGCGGCCTGCGGCATCGGCAATCACGACAATATGGGCGGCCTTTTCCGCAACGCTGCAGCCTTCGGGGCCGGGGCAGTGCTGCTCGATGCGCACTGCTGCGACCCCTTCTATCGCAAGGCCATCCGGGTTTCGGTGGGCGCGGTGCTTCGAACGCCGATGGCGACGGGTCTGGACGCGATGGCCATGGTCGACGGGCTCAAGGCGGCGGGGTTTGACGTGCTGGCGCTGACCCCCGGCGCAAGCGAGCCGCTGGAGGCGGTGCCAAGGGGCGGACGGATCGCCATCCTGTTGGGGCCTGAAGGGCCGGGGCTTTCCGGCGCGGTGATCGAGCGCTGCCGGCCGGTCGGAATCCCGATGTCCGGCGGCTTCGATTCGCTGAACGTCTCAGTCGCCAGTGGAATTGCGCTGCATCATTTCACCCGACACGCGTGAATCGATCACCAAATCGCGATTAACGCTTTGTACACCTTGATGAACCGGCAAAGCTGTGTCGCTGTGGCGGCGTCCGGGGGGAGTTCAATCATGTTTGGTGGCATTTTCGTCTTCATTCACCGCAATGCGCGCATCGCGCTGGCGGTCGGCATAGTCGCAGCGGGCGTGAGCGCCGCCAGCGTCATCGGCTGGATCACCGCGCCGGTCGCCTGACCGCAGTCCAGGACCGTTCTGCTCAGTCCGCGCTGCCGGCGTCCTGCGGAGGCGCCGGAGAGGCGTCACGCGCAGCCCAGATCACGCCCGCGACCAGCGACAGCAGGACCGCGTCGCCCCAGACATAGTAGGCCGTGACATAGGCCCACTGCTCGAGTTCGTGGAAGCGCACGAAGGCCAGGTGGTTCGCCATCAGCAGGAACTGGAACGCGGTCGCCCAGATCGTCCACTGGCGCTTCGAATAGAGGGCCAGATACAGCAGGAACAGCAGGGTCGCGCCGTCGATCCCGATGATGACCCAGGGCGGGTTCAGGGAATCGAAGGGAAAGAGGGTCGAGCCGATCCAGACCAGGATCAGGACGGCCGCCGTGGCGCGTTCCCACCTGCCGCCGCGCCACATGGCGAGCGCGGCGGACACGATGAGCAGGACCAGGGAAACCGCATAGATCGGCGACATTCCCTGGCATCGCCAACTCAGGAGACGAGCGCAAGCCCCGTGGGACGGGGGATGGGTTGATCCGACTTCTCCATGCCGCCCATCTGGACGCCCCGGTAGGAGGTGTTCCGCTTCACATCGGCCAGGGCCACGTGAAGCGCGACCACCGCGCGCTGCGCACCGACCTGGGCGGCAACTGCGTCGGCCAGGGCGTCAAAGGCCGCCTGTCCGACCGTGGCCGAAAGGCCTGCGTCGCGCCGGCTTCGGGTCAGGGACTGGGCCAGTCGACCGAGCTGGTTGACGGCTTCATCCTGGCTGGCTTCGGCCTGAAACAGGTCCGTCGCCAGGCGCGCGACAACGGTCGCCGCATGTTCGCTGCGTTTCATTCGCTCACCTATTTTCAAGAAGCGACGCGGATCAGTCGCCGTAGCGGATGCCTTGAAGAACGAAGGCGAACCGCTCCGCGCCAATGACGCTCGTCAAAACCAGTGCGGCTACTGCGGCAATGGAGAAGACGAACAGGACGCGTCCGAGGACCTCATGTCCGATTCCGAGGGCTGGAAGCCGGAATCCAGCAAGGCCGCCCCGATGTGCAGGATCTCCCTGAAGGTGCTTTCCGGAGAGAGGAAGGCCGACTGTTTGCGGGTCCCGCCGACCAGGTGATTCACCATCATTTGTTTCACTGGCGTATCGGCCAGCGAGAGAAGCACGGTCTGAAGCTCCGCCCAGCTGATGCTCGGCACCTGTCCTTCGGTGTTGGTCATTGAAGTTCCCTTTCGCCGGCACAGAAGAACCCGGGGCGAGGGCGGCGGCGATTGGGACCGGTTCGGATACCGAGTCATTCGGAACGGTCTGTTCGGCCAGCAGGAGCAGGGCGGCGTCGATCCGTCCCGATGCGTTCAGCTTGCGGGCGGCGTTTTCACAGTGCCGATCGACCGTCGAGGGCTTGATGCCCAGGCGTCGGGCGATCTGTTTGGAATTCATGTGCGCATGGACAAGGCGAAGGCATTCGCGCTCGCGCCCGGTCAATCGATCTGTACGGCTCGGCATCCATCGCCCCCCCGGCTCCTTCCACACCTTAACCACGAGTGGGGGTTCACCGAAACGGGGATTACGACGGCAGCGTGCAATCGACGCTTGTCAGCGCGGGCCGGTATGGAGGGGACGAATTCGCGATGGAGGCCTGACCGGGAATCGAACCCGGGTGCAAGGATTTGCAGTCCTCTGCGTAACCACTCCGCCATCAGGCCCTGGGCCGTCAGAAACGACCGCGCCATCGCGAGGGGCGTTCGCTATCAGATCGGATTGTCCCCCGCAACGCACAGACCTATAAGCGCGCCAGATTTCCCGGCTATCACCGGGCGCCCCTAGCAGCAGGATCGTCGTTCCATGGATTTCGCCGCCGCCCGCAAGGTCATGGTCGACAGCCAGGTCCGTGTGAACGATGTGACTGACCGCGCCCTGCAGGCCGCCCTTCTGGCCGTACCGCGCGAACGGTTCTTGCCGGCTGAGCGGGCCTGGTCGGCCTATGCCGAGATGGAACCCGAGATTGCGGGCGGGCGCAGGCTGATGCTGGCGCGCGATCTGTCGAAGCTTCTGATGGCGCTGGATGCGCGGTCCGGCGAGACGGCGCTGGCCGCTGCCGCCCCCTATGCCGCCGCGGTGCTGGCCCGGCTGGGCCTGTCAGTGACCGCCCAGGAATCGGACGGCTCGGTGTTCGAGGTCGTCGGCGAGGTGTTAGCGGAAGAGGGCGTCCGGACGGTTACGGCTCCGCTCAACGTCCCGGCGGAGGGCGGCTATGACGTCATCGTCTGCGAGTGCGCGGTCCCCGGACGGCCCGAGGCCTGGCTGAACGTCCTCAACGTCGGGGGGCGGATGGCCGTCGTCGAACGCACCGGTCCGGTGGGCAAGGCGGTGCTCTATGTGCGGGGAGAGCAGGGCGTGTCCCGTCGCGAATTGTTCAACGCCGCGCCACCGATTCTGGCGGAACTCTCGCCGATTCCTACCTTCGCGCTGTAGGATCACGGACCTCGACGGACATTCCCGGCGGGCGCGTGAAAAAAACTTAACTGGCGTGGGCGCAAACCGTCCCGCATCAGACCTATGAGACACGAAGGGCGCGCTTCCCCGCGCCAGGCAGGAACAGACATGCTGAAACGTACGCGCGCGCTCGCCTCGGTCGCCGTCATCGCCGTGATCACCGGCATGGGCGCCCCTGCGTGGGCCGAGACGCTGAGGGACGCATTGGCCCTGGCCTATCAGACCAACCCTTCGCTGCTGGCCCAGCGCGCCAACCAGCGGGCGCTGGATGAATCCATCGTCCAGGCGCGGGCCGGGCTTCGTCCCCAGCTCGATGTCAGCGTCACCGCCAACTACGCCCGCGACTACAGCGGCAACGTGGGCGGCAATCCGGACAGCGATAGCGGCGGCGCCAGCATCGGCCTGTCCCAGACCCTGTGGTCGGGCGGCCGGATCGGTCACGGCATCTCGGCGGCGGAAGCCAATATCCTGGCCGGCCGCGAGAACCTTCGCGACATTGAACAGACCGTCCTGGCTTCGGTGATCCAGGCCTATGCCGATGTGATTCGAGACGGCGAAATCCTCGCGATCCGCCAATCCAATCTCGGCGTGCTGCAGCGTCAGCTCGAAGAAGCCTCGGCCCGGTTCGAGGTCGGCGAAATCACCCGCACCGATGTGGCGCAGTCCGAATCCCGCCTGGCCCAGTCGGAGGCCGACCTGGCCAATGCCCGCGCCCAGCTGTCGGTTTCACGCGCGGCCTATGCCGCTGTCGTCGGCCAGGCGCCGGGCGACCTGGCGCCGATGCCGGTGCTGCCGGGCATCCCGACCGATTTTGACGACGCCCTCGACGTCGCCCTTGTCGACAACCCGTCCATCCGCGCGGCCGCCTGGACCCAGCGCGCGGCTGAAGCCAATGTCGCGGCGGCCAAGGCCGAGTATATGCCATCCGCACGTCTGACGGCGTCCTACGGCGGATCGACCAGCGATCTGGGCGCCATCGACGACATCGGTGACAACACCCGTTTCCAGGCCGGCGCCACGATTTCGGTGCCCCTGTTCACCGGTGGACTGAACAGTTCGCGCGTCGCCCAGGCGCTGGAACGCGCCAATGTCGCCCAGATCAATGTCGAGGGTGAGCGCCGCAACACGCTGCAGTCGGTCAGTTCGGCCTACGCCCAGTCGATCTCATCGCGCGCCACGCTTCAGGCGGGCGAGGAAGCCGTTCGGGCGGCCACTGTCGCCGCCGAGGGCGTGCGTCAGGAGGCCCAGGTCGGTCTGCGCACCACGCTGGATGTGCTGAACCAGGAACTGGAGCTGCGTAACGCCCAGATCACCCTGGCCAGCGCCCGTCGCAACGAATACGTCGCCCAGGCCAGCCTTCTGGCCGCCATGGGCCGACTGGAGGGCGCGGACCTGGACGCCGCCCTGACGGTTTACGACCCGGCCGCCAACTATGACCGGGTTCGCAATCGCGGCGGCCTGCCCTGGGACGGTATTGTTGAAGCCATCGACCGTATCGCTTCGCCGGCTGTCGTCCCCGCCAATGACGCCGAGGACGCGCCGATCGACGCGCAGCTGAAATCCGAAGTCGTCCAGACGGCGCCGCGCGACTGACGATCCGCAGGTCGCCTGTCGCGCGACTGTTGGCGCGGCCGTTAACCTGTGACGCGAAAACGCCCGTTGATTCCAGCGGGCTGAGATGCGACGACAGGGCATGGGAGGGGGCTCCTCTTCCGTGCCGCAATTGGACTTGATCGTGCGTTCGCCACGCGCCCCGGGGTTTCGATATGACCGACCAGACCGCCCAGGAACCGACGATGGAGGAAATCCTGGCGTCGATCCGCCGGATCATTTCCGAAGACGACGCCCCGGCCGAAACCGCGCCGGCCGCCGCGGCGCCCGAACCGGAACCCGCGCCTGAGCCGGAACCGGTCGTCTCGTCCGCCCTGATGGACGAGACCCCGTCGATGGTGGAGCCGCACGCTTCCGAAGAGGACGTGCTGGAGCTCACCGACGCCTATGAAGCCCCGGCCGCCGAGAGCCTCGGCGATCTCGACATCTCGACCACGGAGCCGTTCCCCAGCGCGCCGGCCGAGTCGGTCTTCGTCGAGGAGCCGGTCGAGGCCTATGCCCCCGAGCCCGCCTCGATCCCGGCCCATGACAGCCTGGTCGGCGACAGCGCTGCGGCCAGCGCGGCGTCCGCCTTCGCCGGTTTCGCCTCCACGATCCGCAAGCCTGACCCCATCGATGCGGTCGGCGGCACCGGCCCGACCGTTGATGAACTGGCCCGCGCCCTGCTGCGCCCGATGCTGAAGGAATGGCTGGACGCCAACCTGCCGGCCATCGTCGAGGCCCAGGTACGCAAGGAAGTCGAACGCATCGCCCGCAACGCCGGCTGACTTCACCCGCGACCCGATCAAGGCTAGATCATTCCGGGGCGGCTCCAGTCGGGGCCGCCCTTATCTTTTGTCTGAAGACCGTTCCCAATGCTCGACAAGACCTTCGACCCCGCCGCCGCTGAACCCCGTCTGTATGCGATGTGGGAGGACAGCGGCGTGTTCGCGCCGCGCGACGCCACCACCACCGACGGCGCGGCGGACGCCTATTCGATCGTCATTCCGCCGCCGAACGTGACGGGTTCGCTGCACATCGGCCACGCGCTGAACAACACCCTGCAGGACATCCTGGCCCGCTATCACAGGATGAAGGGCAAGGCCGTGCTGTGGCTGCCGGGCACGGACCACGCCGGCATCGCCACCCAGATGGTGGTCGAGCGCCAGCTGGCCGCTGCGGGCAATGTCAGCCGGCGCGACATGGGCCGCGACGCCTTCGTCGACAAGATCTGGGAATGGAAGGCGACCAGCGCGGGCGCGATCCAGAACCAGCTGCGTCGTCTGGGCTCGTCGTGCGACTGGTCGCGCGAACGGTTCACCCTCGATCCGACGCTTCAGGACGCTGTGCGCAAGGTCTTCGTGCAACTGCACAAGGAAGGTCTGATCTATCGCGACAAGCGACTGGTCAACTGGGACCCGCATTTCCAGACGGCGATCTCGGACCTCGAGGTCGAGCAGCGCGAGATGGACGGAGCCTACTGGCATTTCGCCTATCCGCTGGCGGACGGGGTGACCTATGAGCACCCGGTCGCCTGGGACGGCGACGGGCAGCCGACGGAATACGAGACGCGCGATTACATCGTGGTCGCCACGACCCGCCCGGAGACCATGCTGGGGGACACCGGCGTGGCCGTGCATCCGGAAGATCCGCGCTATCAGGGGCTGGTCGGCCAGTTCGTGACCCTGCCGATCGTCGGGCGCCGAATTCCCATCGTTGCCGATGACTATGCCGATCCGACCAAGGGCTCGGGCGCGGTGAAGATAACGCCGGCGCATGACTTCAACGACTTCCAGGTCGGCAAGCGGGCCGGGCTGGCCGCGCTGAACGTCATGGACGCCTTCGGCCGCATCACCGCCGCCGATACGGCCGACGTGCCCGCCGAATACGAGGGCATGGACCGCTTCGCCGCCCGCAAGGCCATCGTCGCCCGCGCGGAGGCCGAGGGCTGGCTGAAGGAGATCGAGAAGACCCGGCACGTCATCCCGCACGGCGACCGCTCGGGCGTGGTGATCGAGCCCTGGCTTACGGACCAGTGGTACGTCGACGCCCATACGATGGCCCAGCCGGCGATCAGGGCGGTGGAGCAGGGCGATACGGTCTTCGAGCCGAAGAGCTACGAGAAGATCTATTTCGAATGGCTGCGCAACATCGAGCCCTGGTGCATCTCGCGCCAGCTCTGGTGGGGTCACCGCATCCCCGCCTGGTATGACGCGGACGGGAACATCTATGTCGCCGAGAGCGAGGCTGAGGCCATCGCCCAGGCCGGCGGCAAGGCGCTGACACAGGACGAGGATGTGCTGGACACCTGGTTCAGCTCGGCCCTGTGGCCCTTCTCGACCATGGGGTGGCCGGAGAAGACCGAGGACCTCGAACGCTTCTATCCGACCAGCGATCTGGTGACGGCGGCCGACATCATCTTCTTCTGGGTTGCCCGGATGATGATGATGGGTCTTCACTTCATGGATGAGGTTCCGTTCAAACGGGTCATCATCAATGGCCTGGTCCGCGACGAGAAGGGCCAGAAGATGAGCAAGTCGAAGGGGAACGTCATCGACCCCCTCGGCATCATCGACGAGCTGGGCGCCGACCCGCTGCGTTTCACCATGGCCATTCTGTCGGGCACGCGCGACATCAAATTGTCTCGCCAACGCATTGAAGGCTATCGCAACTTCGGCACCAAGCTGTGGAACGCCGCGCGCTTCTCGCAGATGAATGAGGCCAGGCGGGTCGAGGGCTTCGACCCGGCGACCGTGGATCAGACCATCAACCGGTGGATCCGTGGCGAACTGACCAAGGCGGAGCGCGCAGTCAGCGAGGCCATCGAGGGCGGCCGTTTCGACGACGCGGCCTCGGCCATGTACCGCTTCGTCTGGAACGTCTTCTGCGACTGGTATCTGGAGCTGGCCAAGCCGGTGTTCATGGGGTCGGACGAGACGGCGAAGGCCGAAACCCGGGCCATGACGGCCTGGACCCTCGACCAGACGCTTAAGCTGATGCACCCGATCATGCCCTTCATCACCGAGGAGCTGTGGGACCAGCTGGCCGGCGAGGGTGCGGCACGCAGCGAGGCGACCCTGATCGGGTCGGCCTGGCCGAACCTGCCGGATGCCTTCATCGACGCGGCGTCGGAGGCCGAAATCGGCTGGCTGGTCGATCTGGTCACTGAGATCCGCCAGCTGAAGGCCGAGATGAATGTGCCGCAGGGGGCCAAGCCCGGCCTGTCCTTCATCGCGCCGGACGCGGTCACGGCGGCCCGGGTCGCGCGCCATCGCGATCTGATCCTGACTCTGGGCCGGGTGTCTGACCTGTCGACCGTCGAGGCTGCGGCCGAGGGAGCCGTGACCTTCGTTTCCGGCGGGGCGACGGCCGCCCTGTCGCTTGCGGGGATCATCGATCTGACCGCCGAACGGGCGCGCCTGACCAAGGAGATCGCCGCCTTTGACAGCGACATCGGTCACTTCAACAAGAAGCTGGGCAATCCGAATTTCGTTGATCGCGCGGCCCCCGAAGTCGTCGAGGAACAACGCCAGAAGCTGGCCGAGGCCGAGGCCGGCAAGGCGAAGCTGCAGGCGGCGCTGGCGCGGCTGGACGCGGTGGGGTGAAGACGCGGCTCGACCAGCTGCTGGTCGCGCGCGGACTGGCCGAGAGCCGGGCGCGGGCGAAGGCGGCGATTGAGGCGGGTGGTGTCACGGTCGATGGGGTCCCCGCCAGGGCGGCGTCGCAGGCTGTGGCTGAGGATGCAGTCATCGCCTATGCCGATGCTCATCGCTGGGTCGGGCGCGGGGCGCTGAAACTGGACCACGCCCTGACCCTGTGGCCCGTTGTGGTCGAGGGGCGGACTGTCCTGGACGTCGGGGCTTCCACGGGCGGATTCACCGAGGTCTGCCTGTCGCGCGGCGCGGCGCGGGTGTTCGCGGTCGATGTCGGATCAGGGCAGTTGCACGCCCGGGTGGCGGCGGACGCGCGGGTGGTCAATCTCGAACAGACGGATGCGCGTGATCTGGCGCCGGCGCTGATCCCCGAGGCTCCCGGGCTGATCGTCTGCGACGCCAGCTTCATCGGCCTCGCCAAGGTGCTGCCTGTAGCCCTGTCGCTGGCGGCACCGGGGGCGGACCTCGTCACCCTGGTCAAGCCGCAGTTCGAGGCGACGGGGCCCGGCGGGACGAAGAAGGGCGTCGTCAAGGATCCGTCCGCGCAGCAGGCCGCGCTGAACAGCGTTACAGCCTGGCTGGAAGGCGAGGGCTGGGCGGCGCAGGCGACGACGGAAAGCCCGATCACCGGCGGGGACGGGAATGTGGAGTTTCTGCTGTGGGCTACGCGGCGGGACCGAGGCTGAGGCTATGCCCCTCCACCACACTTCGTGTGGTCCCCCTCCCCATTGCATGGGGAGGAGCCGGGCTGCGCTCAAGCAGCGAGCGACCGCGTCGCGAGCGGTAGCGCCCCTGCCAACATGAAAAAACCCCCGGTGGATTGCTCCACCGGGGGTCTCCGTCACGCCGCCGATCGACAGGGGGGCTGAAAAATAATCGGCGGCGCAATTCTGTCAGCAGGTCTGCTGGTAGCGGGTGACCGTGCGGCCGTACTGGTCCCGGCTCTGGACGGCGCGCGGGCGGCAGTCGGACTGGTAGCGATCGTCCGACCGGTACTGATAGCCGCGGTCGTCGTAGCGATCGTCGTACGAGGCATAGCCCTGGCTGCTGTAGCCGCGGTCCTCGTAGCGGTAACGGCCGGAGTCCTGGTAGCGGCTGTCGTAGCCACGGTCGTCATACTGGACGTGGCCGCTGTAGCCGTCGTTGCAGTAGCGGGCCGAGTCGTTGCCCACCGCTGCGCCGAGCGCGCCGCCGATCACCGCGCCGAGCACGCTGCCTTCGGTACGGCGTCCGCGGGCGCCCATCTGAGAGCCGAGCACGGCGCCGAAGGTCGCGCCGACGGTGGCGCCGGCGCCCGTACGGCCACGGCGCTCGCTGCGGCAGTTATAGTTGGGGCGGTCGTACGACTGGCCGTAGGACCGGTCGTAGCCATAGTCGGGCCGCTGGGTGTAGCCGTAGGGCGCCTGTTGGCCATAGCCGTAGGACTGGCTGCTGTAGCCACCATAGGGCTGGGGATCGCCTTGGTAGGTGTAGGCCTGGGCCGAGGCGGCGGCCGGGGTCAGCATCAGGCCGGCCGCGGCGAGGGCGGCGGCGCCGAAGGCGGTCTTGAGGGGCAGACGGGCGAACATCGGCATCATCCTGGCTGGAGAGCGGGCGCCGGGTGTCGGCGCCTGTCTCTGTGGCTGCGAGGAATAGGCCAGCGAAACTGAACGGCCTTTGATCGGGCCGTTCATCTTCGTTCAGGTTTCGCCGGGAGCCAGTTACCTCTGGAGGTGGCGCGAAATCTGAGCCCGCACGCAATCGCGTCCGAACCGATTTCGCTCTAGAAGCGGCCGATGACGGAGACGCTGACCATCAGCCGCGTAGGCGGGCAGGGCGACGGGATCGCCGAGACGCCGACGGGGCCTGTGTTTGCGCCCCTGACCCTGCCGGGCGAGACCGTTCGCGGGGAGGTGCGCGACGGGCGGCTGGAGGGGGCGGAGATCCTGACCCCGAGCGCCGAGCGGATCACGCCGGTTTCACCCCATTATGGCGATTGCGGGGGATGCTCGCTGCAGCACTGGGCGGCCGGGCCCTATCTGGACTGGAAGCGCGAACAGGTGCGGCTGGCCCTGGCGCGCGAGCGGATCGAGACGGAGATCGAGGCGACGGTGGCGACGCCGCCCGGGACGCGTCGGCGACTGGCCCTGCATGCCCGGCGCGCCGAGGACGGACGGGTCGTGCTGGGGTTCAAGGCGCGCAAGAGCTGGCGGCTGGTCGAGGTGACCGCCTGTCCGATCGCCGATCCGCGGCTGGTCTCGGCCTTTCCGGCGCTGGCACGGGTGGCGGAGGCTTTTCTGGAGCATCCCAAATCGGCCCCGACCCTGCATGTGACGGCGACCCTGACCGGGCTCGACGTCGATGTGACGGGGGTCGAGCGGCGCACGGGCGGCCTGTCCGGCGACGCGCGGATGCGGGCGATCGCGGCGGCGGCCGAGGCCGGGCTGGCGCGACTGAGCCTCGCAGGCGAGGTGCTGATGATGGAGCGGCAGCCGAAGGTGGCCTTCGGTCCGGCGACCGTGCCCCTGCCGCCCGGCGGCTTCCTGCAGGCCGTGCCCGAGGCGGAGGCGGCCATGGTTGCGCGCGCGGTCGAGGCGGTGCGCGGGGCGAAGAAGATCGCGGACCTGTTCTGTGGCGCGGGCACCTTCACCTTTCCGCTGGCGACGGTGGCGCCGGTGTTGGCGGCGGACGGATCGGCGGCGGGGATCGCGGCGCTGAAGGCGGGGATCGGGACCGGGCCGGGGATGAAGGGGATCACGGCCGAGGCGCGTGACCTGTTTCGCCGGCCGCTGGCCCCCTATGACCTGCGCGGCTGCGACGCCGTGGTGCTGGACCCGCCGCGCGCCGGGGCTCTGGAACAGACGCGGCAGTTGCCGGGGACGAAGGCGGCGGTCGTGGTCGGGGTGTCGTGCAATCCGGTGACCTTCGCGCGCGACGCCCGCGTCCTGATCGACGCCGGCTTCCGGCTGGAGCGGGTGAGTCCGGTGGATCAGTTCCTGTGGTCGGCGCATGTGGAACTGGTGGGGGTGTTCCGGCGATGACGATGAATGACAACCTGCCCGACGAGGATGGCGGAGGCTTTGACGCCGAGGACTGGACCCGGCTGACGCCGTTTGTCGGCGCGGTGGCGACGCTGGATGATGTCCAGGCGCGACGGGCGGTCTTCGCCCTGGGCGACACCGACGACCCGCGCCCGATCGCCATGGACCTGCCGCAGCCGGTGATCTGGTGGGACGAGGACGGAGAGCAGGCGGCGGTGGCCGTGCAGGCCGAGACCCATCTGGGACCGGACGGGGAGGAGATGGAAGTCCTTGGCCTGATCCTGCCCGACGGCGGCGGGGTCGTGGCCCTGATGGAGGACGTCGATCTGGTCGATGCCACCGACCCGACCTGGCGGGAACTGGTGACGAATGCGATCGACCCGTCGGCGGCGGAAGAGGACTAAACCCGTCTTCCTTCCCCCATCTCGGGGGAAGGTGTCAGGCGAAGCCTGACGGATGGGGGCTTGCCAACGATTTCACGGATCTCTGCCAGCACGTGATTTGGCCGGGCAAGGATGTCGCCGTTGGAAAAGCGCAGAACCCGAAAGCCCTGCGAGGTCAGCCAGGCGTCCCGTTTGGCGTCGTCGAACGTCCTCAGCGCATGCACGCCGCCATCGGCTTCAACGATCAGACGGGCGGACAGGCAGGCGAAGTCGACGACATACTGCCCAATCGGGACCTGTTGTCGGAAGCGAAGACCTTCCAGACCTCTGTCACGGACCAATGACCAGAAGAAACCCTCCGCGCGGGTCGGTGTCTTGCGCAAACGGCGAGCCCTCTTGATCGTACGTTCAGGCTGCATCCGGCCGGCCCCCATCCGTCTCGCTTCGCGAGCCACCTTCCCACGAAATGGGGGAAGGGAGGTCAAAGAGATCCATCTGCTTCTTCATGTCCGCCGGCACGCGGAACTGTGTCTCGTCCACCGGCTTTAGCGGCGTGTCGAGGCCGTAGCGTTTCACCGCGGCCTTGAAGCGGGCGGCGATCAGTTCGGCGACCGGACCGGTGCCTTTCATGCGTTGCGACCAGTCGGCGTCGTAGTCCTTGCCGCCGCGGGTCTGGCGGATCAGGGACATGACGCGGGCGGCGCGGTCCGGGCGGGCGTCAGCCAGCCATTCGCGGAACAGATCCTTGATCTCGAGCGGGAGGCGCAGGGTGACGTACATGGCCGAGGTCGCGCCGGCCTTCGACGCGGCCTCCAGCACCGATTCGAGTTCGTGATCGTTGAGGCCAGGTATGACGGGGGCGAAACCGACGGTGACGGGACAGCCCGCCTCGGCCAGTCGCGAAATGGCCTCCAGCCGCTTCGCCGGCGTCGAGGCGCGCGGTTCCATGGCACGGGCCAGGCCCCTGTCGAGGGTGGTGATGGAGACACAGGCCGAAGCGAGGCCCGCCCGGCCCATCGGACCGAGTATGTCGGCGTCGCGGGCGATCAGGACCGACTTGGTGATTATGCTGAACGGGTGTTGGAACCGCTGCATCACTTCCAGGATCGAGCGCGTCGAGTTGAGCTCGCGCTCGACCGGCTGATAGGGATCGGTGTTGCCGCCTATGTGGATGCGTTTGCAGACGTAACGGGGCTTTGAGAGTTCCTGCTCCAGCAGACGCGCGGCCTCGGGCTTGAAGAAGAGGCGGCTCTCGAAATCCAGGCCCGGGGATAGGCCCATGAAGGCATGGGACGGACGGGCGTAGCAGTAGATACAGCCATGTTCGCAGCCCTTGTAGGGGTTGATGGACCGGTCGAAACCGATGTCCGGACTGGTGTTCCTCGCGATGATGGTCCGGGCGTGCTCGGGCGTCAGGGTGGTGCGCAGGGGCGCGGCCTCGACATCGTCGCCGGTCCAGCCGTCATCGAAGGCTTCCACGGTTTCCGGTTCGAACCGCCCGGTCGCATTCGACCGTGCACCCCGTCCCTTCGCTGTTTCCGCCATGGTTTCACCGTAGCGAGAAACGAGAACAAAGCAAGAACTGTTTGGGCAACCAAAGAACGCAGCGACGATAGTCAGTCATGCCGGGCAGCCCTGTTTCGCCAAGGCTTCGCAGGGCATCCTGCTCCGCGCCGTGACGCCCCGCAGGGCAAGTCCTGCGAAGCGCCGCAGGGTCGAAGCAGGATGGTGCGGATGAGAGGACTCGAACCTCCACGCCTCGCGGCGCCAGAACCTAAATCTGGTGCGTCTACCAGTTCCGCCACATCCGCCAGGTTCGATGCAGCCTCTAGGCGAGCCCGGCGCGGGCGGCAACGAAAAAGGCCCGGGATTGCTCCCGGGCCTTCGTTCTTGCCGAACTGATCCGGAAATCAGTCCTTCTGGTTATCCACGCCCGAGCCCATGGCCTCGGCCGGGGACGACATCGTGGTCTCTTCCGTGATGTCGATGCCCTTGGCGAGCTTGGAGTGCCAGAAGCCGTAGATGATGTAGATCACGGCTCCGACCGCGGCATAGGCGGCCAGGATGGTCAGGGGCAGCGTATTGCCGTCCATGGCGTGCTGGATCATCGGCCAGAAGTTGAAGCCGGCCAGCGAAAGACAGGCCACGATCCCGGCGCCTGCGGTCCAGACGCCGCCCGGAACCTTGAAGGGACGCTCCATCTCCGGGTGCCTGATGCGCAGGAAAATCACGCTCAGGCACACGATCGAGAAGGCCACGGCCGTGCCCAGGGACACGAGGTCGCCGAGGATCGAGATCGGCAGGAAGGAAGCCGCGACGGCGATGAGGATCCCGAGCAGGATGGTGCCGATCCAGGGGGTACGGAACTTCGGATGGATCACGGCGAAGGCCTTCGGCAGAAGACCGTCACGCGCCATGGTGTAGAAGATCCGCGTCTGGCCGTAGCAAAGCACCAGCATGACCGAGGACAGGCCGGTGATGGCGCCGATCTTGATCAGGAAGCTGATCAGGTTCAGTTGACCGCCCGCAGCCGAAGCCACGGAGATGTTGGCCCATTCTAGACCCATGCGGTCGATGGCGACGGCCACAGGCGCCGGGCTGGCCAGCTCGAGGTAGGGAACGACGCCGGTCATGACGGCGGCGACGGCCATGTAGATCAGTGTGCAGACGATCAGCGCGCCGAGGATGCCGACCGGAACATCCTTGGACGGGTTTTTGGCTTCGGCCGCCGCGGTCGAGACGGCTTCGAAACCGACATAGGCGAAGAAGATGATCGCCGCCCCGCGCAGGATGCCGCTGGTGCCGTATTCGCCGAACTTGCCCGTGGTGTTCTCGGGGATGAAGGGCACCCAGTTGTCGGGGTTGATGTACTGAATCCCGACCGCGATGAAGGTCAGCAGCACAACGATCTTGATGATCACGATGATGTTGTTGATCGACGCCGACTCGCTGACGCCGAGGACCAGCAGGCTGCAGACCGCGGCGATACCAATGGCGGCGACGAGGTTCAGTGTCCCGGTCATCGGGAAGCTGCTGACGCCGTCTGTCGTGACGGCCTGGATCAGCGGCGTCGCCCAGGAGGGACCTTCTCCGCCCGCATACTGGATCGTCGGGAAGAGACCGTCGGCGAGGCCGAAGTCATTGAGGATGGAGACCACATAGCCGGACCAGCCGACGGCGACCGTCGAGGCCGCGACGCCGTATTCCAGCACAAGGAGCCAACCCATGATCCAGGCGAAGACTTCGCCCAGGGTGCCGTAGGCGTAGGTATAGGCCGAGCCGGACACCGGCATGGTCGAGGCCAGCTCGGCGTAGCAGAGGCCGGCGAGACCGCAGGCGATGCCTGCGACCACGAACGACAGCATGATGGCCGGGCCCGCATGGGCGGCGGCGACCTGTCCGGTCAGCACGAAGATGCCGGCGCCGATGATGGCTCCGATGCCGAGGCTCATCAGGTTGATGGGACCCAGAGACCGCTTCAGCTCGCTCTTGGCGGCTTCCTTCTGGATCTGGGCTACGGATTTCTTGAGGAACAGGCGGTTCCCCTTGGGCCTAAGGCCTTCTGCGGACATCGAGTCTCGCCCCTTGATACACGGCTAACCCTCCCCGGGGAGCCTTCAATGGCGCGGACGCTAGCGGCGGAGGGGGCCGCTGGCAACGCGGTTTCCGAATGGTGAAGCACGGACGATGCTTTCGTGAAGGGGGGCGTTGCCGCTAGACCGCAGGCGATGTTGCCGATCCATGCCGTTCTCGAGCCGTTGAAGGCCGCCCTCGCGGCCGGCAACGTCGCCGTGCTCGCGGCCCCGCCGGGGGCCGGCAAGACGACCGTGGTCCCGCTGGCGCTGCTCGACGCGGCCTGGCTGGGGGGCAGGAAACTGCTGGTGCTTGAGCCCCGCCGGCTCGCGGCGCGGGCCGCGGCCGAGCGGATGGCGGCGACCCTGGGCGAACAGACCGGCGATACGGTCGGCTATCGCACCCGGCTGCAGAGCCGGATCGGGCCGAAGACGCGGATCGAGGTGATCACAGAAGGCGTCTTTACGCGGATGATTCTCGACGATCCGGGACTGGAAGACGTCGGGGCGGTGCTGTTCGACGAATTCCATGAGCGATCCCTGGACGCCGACCTCGGGCTGGCCCTGGCGCGGGAGACGCAGGGTTTGCTGCGCGAGGACCTGCGGCTGCTGGTGATGTCGGCGACGCTGGATATCAGCGGCGTTTCGCGGTTGCTGGCCAAGGGATCGGGGGACTGGGCGCCCGTGATCGAGGCCGAGGGGCGGATGTTCCCGGTCGAGACACGCTATCTGGACCGCAATCCTGTCGAGCGGGTCGAGGACGCAGTGGCGCGGGCGGTCATGCAGGCGCTGGGCGAGGAGGGCGGATCGGTGCTGGTCTTCCTGCCGGGGCAGGGGGAGATCCACCGCACGGCCCAGCGGTTGGCCGAACGGCTGCGCGATCCCACGGTGGATGTGGTTCCCCTGTACGGCGCGCTGGACCGGGAGACACAGGACCGCGCGATCCAGCCTTCGACCGCCGGGCGGCGCAAGGTGGTGCTGGCGACCTCGGTGGCCGAGACCAGCCTGACGATCGAGGGGGTGCGGGTGGTGATAGACGGCGGCCTGTCGCGCGTGCCGCGGTTCGAGCCGTCCAGCGGCCTGACGCGGCTGGCGACGGTGAAGGTCAGCCGGTCCTCGGCGGAACAGAGGCGCGGGCGGGCAGGGCGCACCGAACCGGGGGTCTGCTACCGGCTGTGGGACGAGGTGGCGACGCGGGGTCTGGTTCCGCACCAGCGGCCGGAAATTCTGGAGGCCGACCTGACCGGCTTCGCGCTCGATCTGGCGCGATGGGGCGCGCGGTCGACGGAGGCGCTGGCCCTGCTGGACCAGCCGCCGGCGGGCGCTTTCGCCGAGGCGCGCAAGGTGCTGACGCAGCTCGGTGCGCTGGACGAGGCGGGCGCGCTGACGGGGCATGGGCGACGGATGACGCGGATTCCGTTGTCGCCAAGACTGGCGCATATGGTCGCCGTCGCCAGCGACGCCGGGAACGCGGCGCTGGGCGCGCGGATCGCGGCCGTGCTGAGCGAGCCGGGGCTGGGCGGGAGCGATGTCGACCTGCGAGACCGGCTGCGCGGCCTCGACCGCGACCGGTCGCCGAGGGCTCGCGATGCAGTCAAACTCGCCGAGCGATGGGCGCGGGCGGCGGGAGGCGGCCAGGGGGGCGAGGCCGATGTCGGCGCGCTGCTGGCGGAGGCCTTTCCTGAACGCGTGGCCAGGGCGCGAGGCAAGCCTGGCGAGATGCTGCTGGCGTCGGGGCGGGGCGCCTTCCTTGATCCGACCGACGCCCTGGCGCGAGAGCCGTGGCTGGCGGTGGCGGAACTGGGCGGCGGGGATGCGCGCGACCGGATCCGGCTGGCGGTCCCGGTCGATCCGGCGGCGCTGGATCACCGCATCGAGGTCGAGGACCGGCTGGCGCGCGAGCCGTCGGGCCGGATGACTCTGCGCCGGTTCCGCCGCATCGGCGCGATCGTGGTCGATGAGAAGATCGTCGGTGCGCCGGACCGGAGCGCGATCACGGCGGCTCTGCGGGCCGAGGTGGAGCGGGATGGGCTGACAGGCCTGCGCTGGGGCGAGCGGGCCTCGGGCCTGCGGGCCCGGCTGGCGTTCGTCGCCGAACTGGAAGCGGGATGGCCGGATGTGTCGGACGCGGGGCTGGCGGCGACGCGCGAGATCTGGCTATGGCCGTTGCTCGAGACGGTGCAGGCGCTCGACAAGATCGATGACGGCGCGCTGGAGGCGGGGCTGCGGACCCTGATCCCCTGGGACCGGCAGCGGGCGCTCGAAGAACTCGCGCCGGCGCGGCTGGCGACTTCTCTGGGATCGGCGGCCATAGACTATGCAGCGGAGGGCGGGCCGCGGGTGGACATCCGGGTCCAGGAGTTGTTCGGGACGACGACCCATCCATCGGTCGGCGGGGGACGGGTGCCGCTGACCCTGGCCCTGCTGTCTCCGGCGCGGCGACCGGTGCAGGTGACCAAGGACCTGCCCGGCTTCTGGGCCGGCAGCTGGGCCGCGGTGCGCAGCGAGATGCGTGGCCGCTACCCGCGCCATCCCTGGCCGGAGGATCCGACGCAGGCCGAGGCGACCAGCCGGGCCAAGCCGCGCGGGACGTGACCGGCGACTGGACTAGCCGGTCATGCGGCGGATCAGGCCGTCACGCAGCACGAACTGGTGGAAGAGGGCGGCGCCGATATGCAGGCCGAGCAGCCCGAGAAGGATCCAGCCGGCGAAATAGTGGACATACCAGGCGCCAGCCCAGAGGCCCTGGTCCTCGACCGACGGCGTGAACAGCGTCGGAACGGTGAACAGGCCGAAGACGGTCATGTCGACCTTCTTGTGAACCAGCACGATATAGCCCGCCACCGGCAGGATGATCAGCAAGACATAGATCAGGCCGTGGACTGACTGCGCCATCCGCTCCCGCCAGGGCGGTTCGCCGGGCAGCGGCTCCGGCGACCGATCCGAAAGGCGCCACAGCACTCGCATGACGATGAGGCCCGTCAGAATGACGCCGAACTGAAAATGGTTGCGGAGCAGGATCAGGCTGGCGTCGCGGTTGCTCTCATTCTCGGCCAGCCAACCCGTTGCGAACAGGCCGACAATCATGACCGCGATGATCCAGTGCAGCGCCCGCGCGACGAGGCCCCAGGACCGGCTGGAATTGCGCAGGCGCATGAGCACTCCCTTGGCGAGGACCAGGAGCACCCCCCTGGCCAGGACCAAGCCTAGCTTGAAACCCTCCCGTTGGAACTCGCACGGTGCCCGGGACGGTGCACCGGTACATCAAAACCGGGGGGGTCCGCTTTGCCGGAATGGAGCGACGGGTCTACTGATTGCCCGACCCAGGGGGCGTTTATGACCAGTGTGAATAGACGATCGACGCTGTTGGGGCTGACGGTTCTGACGGCAAGCGGCCTTGGGACCGGCTGCTCACGCGCCGAACAAGCCCAATCCGCGCAGCGGCCCAGGAGCGATCTCTACGCCTGCGATGGCTGCGAGGCGACCGAGGAGCAGAACCCCCTCGAACTGTCCTCCCTGGCGACCCTCGCGGGTCCGGATGAACCGGGTCAGCGGATGCGTTTGTCCGGGCGGGTTCTTGCTGTCGATGGCGTCACCCCCGTGGAGGGCGTCGTCATCTATGCCCACCACACGAATGTGGAGGGGCTTTATGCGAACGGCACGCTCGACTCTGAATGGAGCCGTCGCAACGGCCGACTACGGGGCTGGGTCAGGACCGATGCCGAGGGACGCTATGCCTTCGACACCATCAAGCCGGCGCCCTACCCGGACATGACCATGCCGGCTCATGTCCATCTGTATGTGAAGGAGCCGGGACGCAGAGCCTATTATGTCGACGACGTCGTCTTTGACGGCGAGTTCAAGGTGGATGCCGCCTATCGAGCCGCCCAGGAATTGAGAGGCGGCAGCGGAATTGTTCGTCTCGGCAACGGTAGTGATGGCGTTCTGACTGCGGTGCGGGACATCCGCCTGGAGCCCCATCCCGGTTGAAGCCGGCGTCGCCGCTTGCCTTTTGTCCCCAACCCGCCTACATGCCCGCCCACTTCACACGCAGGCGTGGCGCTGACGGGGAGAAATCCCGTTTGCTCCGTTCCGAGGGCCAACCGGCCTTTACCCGTCTGCGGCGGATCAATCGGATAAAGGACTAAACCATGGCTCTGCCAGAATTCTCCATGCGTTCGCTGCTCGAAGCCGGCGCGCACTTCGGCCACCAGACGCACCGGTGGAACCCGAAGATGGAGCGCTACATCTTCGGCTCGCGCTCGAACATCCACATCATCGACCTGTCGCAGTCGATCCCGCTGCTGCACCAGGCGCTGGTCGCCGTGCGCGACGTCGCCGCCAAGGGCGGTCGCGTGCTGTTCGTCGGCACCAAGCGTCAGGCCTCGGATCCGGTGGCTGAAGCCGCCAAGCGTTGCGCCCAGTACTATATGAACAACCGCTGGCTCGGCGGCACCCTGACCAACTGGCGCACCGTGTCGGGCTCGATCGCCCGCCTGCGCGAGCTGGAAGGCCTGCTGGAGTCGGGCGGCGACGGCCGGGTCAAGAAGGAGCTGCTGAACCTGCAGCGCGAGAAGGACAAGCTCGAGCTGTCGCTGGGCGGCATCAAGGACATGGGTTCGATCCCGGACATCATTTTCGTGATCGACACCAACAAGGAAGCGATCGCGATCCTCGAAGCCCGCAAGCTGAACATTCCGATCATCGCCATCCTCGACACCAATTCGGATCCGGACGGCATCACCTATCCGATCCCGGGCAACGATGACGCCGCCCGCGCCATCCAGACCTACTGCGACCTGATCGCCGACGCCGTCCTCGACGGTCTGGCTGCCGGCCAGGCGTCGCAAGGCGTCGATCTCGGCGCTGCGGTGAACCCGGACGAGCCGATGCTGCGTGAAGCCAAGGCTCCGAAGGCCGCCAAGGCTGTTGAGGCCGAGGTTGCTCCGGCCGAGGCTGAAGCCGTCGCCGAGGAAATGATCGCCGCCGCCGAACCGGCTGCCGAGCCGGCCGTGGCCGACGAAGCCGCCCAGGCCGCGACCTCGGAAGCCAACGACGCCGTCGAAACCGAGAAGGCCGCGGTCTAACCACCCGCCTTCCACCGACGGTGAACCAGATATGCGGCCGGACCTGAAAACGGGTCCGGCCGTTCCCGCATACGCATACCAAGGAGATATCCCATGGCCGAGATCACAGCCGCCCTCGTGATGGAACTGCGCGCCAAGTCCGGCGTCGGCATGATGGACTGCAAGAAGGCGCTCCAGGAAACCGACGGCGACATCAACGCCGCGATCGACTGGCTGCGCGCCAAGGGCCTGTCCAAGGCCGCCAAGAAGGCCGACCGCGTCGCCGCCGAAGGTCTGGTCGCCGTGGCCTCGAAGGAAGTCGGAGCCGGTGAAGTCGGCGCCGCCATCGAGTTCAACGCCGAGACTGACTTCGTCGCCCGCAACGACCTGTTCCAGAACGCCGCCAAGGCCTTCGCCCAGCTGGGCCTGGAGCACGCCACGGTCGAAGGTCTGCACGGCGCCGAACTGGAAGCCGGCAAGACAGTCCAGGACGAGGTCACCAACCTGATCGCCACGGTCGGCGAGAACATGCAGCTGCGCCGCGCCGCCCGCCTGTCGGTCGACGAGGGCGTGGTCGCGTCCTACGTCCACAACGCGGTGTCGCCGGGCCTCGGCCGCATCGGCGTGCTGGTCGCCCTGCACGGCGGCGGTGACAAGACCGCCCTGCGCGAACTGGGCCGCAAGATCGCCATGCACGTGGCGGCCACGGCTCCGCTGTCGCTGAACACGGACGATCTGGACCCCGCCGCCATCGAGAAGGAACGTCAGGTCCTCACCGAAAAGGCCAGGGAAGAAGGCAAGCCGGACGCCATGATCGCCAAGATCGTGGAAGGCCAGATCAACAAGTTCCAGAAGGACGTCGTGCTGATCAAACAGCCCTTCGTCATGAACCCCGACGTGACCATCGAACAGCTGGTCGCCGACGCGGGCAAGGAGCTGGGCCACCCCGGTCTGCACCTGGCCGGCTTCGTCCGCCTCGCGCTCGGCGAGGGCGTCGAGAAGGTCGAAGGCCCGGACTTCGCCAGCGAAGTCGCCGCCATGACGGCCGGCCAGTAGGCTCGACTTTCAGCGATCGAAGACAGGGGCCGGCGAGGGATCGCCGGCCCCTTTTCGTTTCGGCGTTTGCGCTGGCGGGTGTCTCGGGCCAAATGCGCCTCGATTGATTCAAGGGGTCTGTTCATGAAGCGCCTGCTCGCCGCGGTTTCCGCCATCGCCATCCTCGCCTCCGTCCCGGCCGCCGCCCAGGAGGTGGACCGGGTCGCGATCAACGGCATCATCGATCAGGGGCTGAACCATAGCGAGGTCATGCAAACGGCCGCCTGGCTGACCGACCGGATCGGCGGGCGAATGACCAACTCGCCGCAGATGCGTCAGGCCGAGCAATGGACGGCCCAGCGGTTCCGCGACTGGGGCCTGTCCAACGTCCGGGCCGATCCCTTCGACTTCGGCCGGGGCTGGTCGATCGTCCGGTCCAGCGCGCGCATGACGGCGCCGCGCCCGCTCGACCTGCGCGCCATCCCGATCGCCTGGACCCCGTCCACGCCGGGCGTGATCAGCGGCGAGGTGATCGTCGCCCCGATGGCGACCGCGGGCGATTTCGCGAAATGGCGCGGGCAACTGGCGGGCAAGATCGTGCTGGTCTCGCGTCCGACCGCCGTCACTGACCCGACGCAGCCGGCCTTCCGCCGCCTGACTGACGAGGACCTGCGCAACGCCAACACCTACAACATGCCCAACCATGCCGAGCCCTCGACCGGCGGCCTGCGTGGGCCGGACTTCGCCCGCCAGCTGGACGCCTTCCTGCAGGAGGAGGGGGCCCTGGCCTGGGTCCGCATGTCCCAGCGCGACGGCGGCCTGCTGCACGGCACTGGCTCCGGCTACCGCATGGACGACCAGCGGCTGACCCCCGGCATGGAGCTGGCGGCCGAGGACTATCGCCGTCTGGCCCGGCTCGCCCTGACCGAGGACGCCCGGCCCACCCTCGAGCTGATGAGCGAGGTCCGGTTCCATGAGGAGGACCTCAACGCCTACAACGTCCTGGCCGACATTCCGGGCACGGATCGTTCGGGCGAATATGTGATGGCCGGGGCGCATTTCGACAGTTGGGTCGCCTCGGATGGCGCGGTCGACAACGCCGCCGGCACGGCCGTGGTCATGGAGGCCGCCCGCATTCTGAAGTCCCTCGGCGTGCGTCCCAAGCGCACCATCCGCTTCGCCCTGTGGAACGGCGAGGAACAGGGCCTGTGGGGCTCGCTGGCCTATGTCGACCGCTATCTGGCGACCCGCGCGCCGCTGGGCGACCCTGAGCTGGACGCCCTGCCGAACGGCCGCACCTGGCGTCAGCGCTGGCCGATCCAGCCGCGCGAGGGCTACGGCGATCTGGTCGCCTATTTCAATCTCGACAACGGCTCGGGCAAGATCCGCGGCATCAACGCCGAGGGCAATGTCGCCGCCGCACCGATCTTCCAGGACTGGCTTGAACCCTTCAACGCGATGGGGGCAACGACCGTGTCGATGCGGACAGCAGGCGGGACCGATCACGTCTATATGCAGACCGTGGGCGTCCCGGGTTTCCAGTTCATCCAGGATCCGCTCGATTACAGCGCGCGACTGCACCACACCTCGATCGACAGCTATGACCACCTGCGCGCAGAGGACCTGCGTCAGGCCGCGATCATCCTGGCCAGCTTCCTGCTGAACGCCGCCAACAGCGACGAACCCCTGCCGCGTATGCCGACCCCGACCCGACCCACGCCGACGAACCCGTTCCCGCTGCAATAGGCCTTCGGTCCGGGGCGGCGGACCGCCGCCCCGGACCCGTTCCGTCAGTGGCCCTTGCGGCTGGTGATCTTGCCGAAGTCGCGCTCCAGCGCCGTGGTCACCTTGCTCAGCGCGCCGGCGGCGGCCTGGTCGATCGACCCGGCCTGTTCGGTGACGGTGATCGGCGCGCGTCCGGCCGGCCGGACCTCGATCACACACCGCTTGTCGTCCCCGGCGTTGCGATCGCCGTTCTCGTCCCCGACGTGGACCTCGACGCGCGTCAGCCGCTCGCTGAAGCGCGACAGCCGGCTCCGGACCGTTTCCTCAAGTTGCCGGGTCAGGGCCTCGCGGCCGGCGATGTTGTTGGCGGTGTTGATCTGGATGTCCAAAATTCTCTCCTGACAGGGTTCGATGGGGGCAGTTCAGCGCGCCTTGCGCGAGCGCTCGAGAACCGGCCTCTGGCCTTCGGCGTCGAAGGCGCCGGACGGGGCGATCCCTTCGTTGGGCGTTGCCTTCATGCCTTCGTCGGCGGTCTGTCCGGCCGCGGGATGGCGAGCCTCGGGGGCCGACTGTTTGAGCGCCATCGCCTTGGCGGCCTGCGCCTCCTGGGCGGCGCCCGCGTCTGTGGCGTCCTTGTCTGTCATGGTCGTCTCCTTTGGTTGTCGCTCAAGAGCAACCCGTCGCGGACATCGAGGTTGCCGTTGTGCGGCGACCTGTCCGCCCGCGACGAACAGCCCGCCTTCTCGCATGACCAAACAGGCGCTAAGGCTGCGGCATGATCGGAAGACTGAACCACGTCGGCGTCGCCACGCCCTCCATTGAGGCCAGCGTCGCGATGTATCGCGACCTGCTCGGCGCCACGAAGGCGCATGCGCCGTTCGACCTGCCGGCGCAGGGGGTGCGAGTCTGTTTTGTCGACCTGCCCAACAGCCAGATCGAACTGATCGAGCCACTCGGCGACGGCAGCCCGATCCACGGCTTCCTCGCCAGGAACCCGAAGGGCGGGCAGCATCACGTCTGTTTCGAGGTCGAGGATATTCTCGCCGCGCGCGACGCCCTGAGGGCGAAGGGGGCGACCATCCTCGGCACGGGCGAGCCGCGCATCGGCGCGCACGGCACACCGATCATCTTCGTCCATCCGAAAGACATGGGCGGAGTGCTGGTCGAACTGATGGAAACCCCGAAGGACGGAGCGCACTGATGCCGATCGGTATCGTCACCATGTTGGGCGTCTACATCATCTGCTGGTGGACGGTGCTGTTCGCGGTCCTGCCGCTTGGGACCTCGCAGGAGCGGCACGAGCCGCCGACCGACGGGGCGCAGTGGGGCGCGCCCGAGAAGCCGGACCTCAAGCGCAAATTCATCACCACGACCTGGGTCTCGGCGGTGCTTTGGCTCTTTGTGATGGTGCTGGTCTACATCGGCTGGATGCCGTTGCCTGACCTCGCGCCGCCTGTTCCCTGAGGGCCGGATGACCGACCGCCTGTTCCTGCTCAACCCCGGCTGGACCGACGACGAGGGCGGACCCTGGTACTGCCCGGCCGGCGCCGTCGTCGAGGGTGTGCTGGCGTTTCATCCCAAGCTGCGTCAACAGCTGGAAATCGTCTATCTCGATCACCCGCGCCCGCGCCCGCCGGTGATCGAACTGGTCGGCGAGGACCACCAGAGTTGCCCGATCCTGGTGCTGGACGAGACGTTTGACTGGCCCGAAGCCGCGACGTCCGGGGCGACCGGTCGCCGCTTCCTGCAGGACGAGGCCATCATTCCCTATGTGGCCGCCCGATACGGGATTGCGCGACCACATCCGTGACGATCGGAAGGCGCCGTTGCGCCTGTCGGATACCAGCGGTTTGCAACAGGCATTAACACGCGCCTAGTCTTCCGACCGGGAGGACCAACATGAAACTCAAACCGCTGATGATCACCGCCGCGGCTTCGCTCGGACTGTATGCCTGCAGTCCCGGCACAGAGGCGCCCGCTGCACCGGAACCGGCAACTGTCGCCGTTCCCGAAGCCTATATTGGCGTATGGAGCAGCTCGAACTGCGCGCGTCCCTTCGTGCGGATCGGCGTTTCGGAGATCCGGAACATGGGCTCCGAGCGCGCCATACCTCTGACGTCGGCGGAAGCGTTCCCCGACGGCCGGCTGATCCTCACCTATCTTGACGACGTCGAGAACGCCGTTGTGACCGAGACCTGGAAGCTCGCTGACGGAAAGCTCGACCTGGTCAGATCGGTCTGGCCCGACAGCACCGACGACTGGGCCAGCGATCCGATGTCACCGTGTTCCGGGCCCACGCCTCTCGACGGTTGACGACGTGCGACGTCGGGCGGTGATTGCAAGCCCGGCCTAGCTTTCGCCCCGGTCACCCGGCTAAAGCTTTGCTCCCGCTTTGCTTGCCGAGATTCTGCCCATGCGCCTGTCGCGCTATTTCCTGCCCACGCTCAAAGAGGCGCCCTCGGACGCCCAGATCGTTTCGCACCAGCTGATGCTGCGGGCCGGCCTTATCAAACAGGAGGCTGCGGGCATCTATGCCTGGCTGCCGCTGGGCCTGCGGGTGCTCAACAGGATCGAGCAGATCGTGCGCGAGGAGCAGGAGCGGGCCGGGGCCGTCGAGCTGCTGATGCCGACCCTGCAACTGGCGGACCTGTGGCGGGAGAGCGGGCGCTACGACGCCTATGGCCCCGAGATGCTGCGCATCACCGACCGGCACGAACGCGAGCTGCTGTACGGGCCCACCAATGAGGAGATGATCACCGACATCTTCCGTGGCTTCGTGAAGAGCTACAAGGCGTTGCCGCTGAACCTGTTTCATATCCAGTGGAAATTCCGTGACGAGCGCCGGCCGCGGTTCGGCGTCATGCGCGGGCGCGAATTCCTGATGAAGGACGCCTATTCGTTCGACATCGACGAGGCCTCGGCGCGCAAGGCCTACAACCGTATGTTCGTGGCCTATCTGAACACCTTCGCCCGGATGGGGCTGAAGGCCGTGCCGATGCGCGCCGACACCGGACCGATCGGCGGCGACCTGAGCCACGAGTTCATCGTCCTGGCCGATACGGGCGAAAGCCAGGTCTTCTGCGACCGCAAGCTGGTCGAGATGCCGGCTCCCGGAGCGGGCGTGGACTGGGACGATCTGCAGGGGATTGTCGACGAGAGGACCGGCCTGTACGCCGCCACCGAGGAAATGCACGACGCCGGCCAGTTCGAAAGCCAGACGGTCGAGGCCGACCGCCTGACCGCGCGCGGCATCGAGGTCGGGCACATCTTCTACTTCGGTACCAAATACTCCGCGCCGATGAAGGCCCGCGTCGCCGGGCCGGACGGCAGGGACACGGATGTCCACATGGGCAGCTACGGCGTGGGCGTGTCGCGCCTGCTGGGCGCCATCATCGAGGCCAGCCACGATGAGGGCGGCATCATCTGGCCCGACTCCGTGGCGCCGTTTGACGTCGTGGTGATCAATCTGCGCGTCAATGACGAAGCGGTCTGCGCCGCTTGCGAAGAGGCCGTGGCCAGGCTGGAGGCGCTCGGCAAGGACGTCCTCTATGACGATACTGACGAGCGGCCGGGCGGGAAATTCGCCACCGCCGACCTGATCGGCATTCCCTGGCAGCTGACCATCGGTCCCAAGGGCGTGGCCGAGGGCCTGGTCGAGCTGAAGCGCCGGGCGACCGGTGAGAAGGTCTCGATCCCGCTGGACGAGGCGCTGGCGAAGGTGCGCGGATGACGGATGTCCCGGCGGCCCTGAAGCCGACCAAACCCGCCGGTCCGTTCTCGGCCTGGGAGTTCGAACTGGCGCTGCGATATCTGCGCGCCCGGCGGAGGGAAGGCGGCATCGCCCTGATCGCCATCATCTCCTATGTCGCCATCGCCCTGGCGGTCATGGCCCTGATCATCGTCATGAGCATCATGGCCGGGTTCAGGAACGAGCTGCTGGACCGGATGCTGTCCTTCAACGGCCATATGTATGTGCAGGGACAGGTGTTGGTAGATCCGGACCGCGAGGCCGCCGTGGCGCGCATCGCCGCGGTGCCCGGCGTGGTCAGCGTTTCGCCCCTGACCGAGAACCAGGCGCTGGTGCGCGCGGCGGGCCAGACGACCGGCGCGGTCGTGCGCGGCATCCGTCCGCAGGACCTGGACTCCATGTCCTATGTCTTCGACAGCCTGACGCCCGAGGCGCGGCGCGCCTTTGGACAGGGCGCCTGGGGCGGCGACAACATCCTGATCGGCAAGGCGCTGGCGGAAAGCATGGGGCTGCGTGTCGGCGATCCGATCACCCTGTACTCGCCAACGGGCGCTGACAGCGCCTTCGGCAATCTGGGCGGACTGGAGAAAACCTATCGCATCGGCGGGGTGTTCACCTCGGGCACAGCGGACTTCGATCGCGCCTTCCTGTTCATGCCGCTGGAGCAGGCCCAGCTGTTCTTCGGCAAGGAGGGCGTCTGGGATGTCATCGAGCTCAAGGTCGCGGAGCCCGACCGCGTCGGCGAGCTGACCCAGGCTGTGCGCGCGGCCTCGGGCGACAGCGCCATCGTCAGTGACTGGCGGGACCGCCTCGCCGCCTTCTGGGGCGCGCTGAAGGTCGAGCGGGTGGCCATGAGCATCATCCTCGGCCTTGTCGTGGCCATCGCCGCCCTGAACATCATCTCCGGCATCGTCATGCTGGTGAAGAACAAGACCCGTGACATCGCCATCCTGAGGACCGTCGGGGCCAGCCAGATGGCGATGCTGCGCATCTTCTTCATCTCCGGCGCGGCCATCGGCGTGGCGGGCACGATCACCGGTCTGGTGCTGGGGCTGGTCTTCTGCCTCAACATCGGGGCGATCCAGCATTTCCTCGAATGGCTGCTGGGCGTCCAGCTGTTCAACGCCGACGTCTATATGCTCGACTCCATCCCGGCCGAGGTCGACGCCATGGACGTGATCTGGGTGACCCTGTGGTCGGTCTTCATGTCGTGCGTGGCTTCGCTGCTGCCGTCGTGGCGAGCCGCGAAAATGGATCCGGTTGAGGCGCTTCGGTATGAGTAGGCCCGTCCTTTCCGTCCGCGGGGTGACCCGCACCTATGAGACCGCCTCGGGCGGCCTGACCGTGCTGAAGGGCGTCGATCTGGATGTCATGCCGGGCGAGGTCGTGGGTCTGATCGGGCCCTCGGGCTCGGGCAAGTCCAGCCTGCTGCACGCCGCCGGCCTGCTGGAACGGCCGACCTCGGGCGAGATCCGGATCGATGGCGCAGACGTCGGCGGGCTCGATGAGCGGGCGCGGACCCATATCCGCCTTGCCAGCATCGGCTTCGTCTACCAGTTCCACCATCTGCTGGCCGAGTTCGACGCCCGCGACAACGTCGCCCTGCCGCTGCGTATCGCGGGCGTCGGTCAGGTGCAGGCCCGTGAGCGGGCCAGTGAGGTCCTGACCGCCCTCGGTCTCGGCGAGCGGCTGACCCACCAGCCGGCGCAGATGTCCGGCGGGGAGCAGCAGCGGGTCGCCGTGGCCCGCGCCCTGGCCAACCGGCCGCGCCTGCTGCTGGCCGACGAGCCGACCGGCAACCTCGATCCCGCCACCAGCCAGACCGTGTTCGAGGCCCTGCACAGACTGGTCAAGGACACCGGCGTCGCCGCCCTGATCGCCACCCACAACATGGAGCTGGCCGGCCATATGGACCGCGTCTTCGCCCTGAAGGACGGCCATCTGGAAGAACGGCCGGCGGAGAGCCACGCCTACTGACGCAGCGTGCTACGGTCCGGACATGACCGAAGCGATCGAGGCCCATCTGATGCTGGCGCGTGAGGCTGCCGCCCAAGGCAGGGCAGGGGACGCCCGCAACTCCTGGGCCCGTGCTGCGGCCCTGAGCCGTGAGAGCGGGGCTCCCCTGCTTCAGGCCCATGCATTGCGGCACCTGTCCGATCTGGATCGTGAGGCCGATCATCTCGAACAGGCGCTGGCTCACGCCGAGCAGGCGGCGGCGCTCTATTCCGCCCACGGGCAGGGTGCGTCGGTCGACATGGCGAATGCATTGCGGCTCAAGGCGCTGGCGCTCGACGGCCTGCGGCGTGCGGAACCGGCTCAGGCCGTCTGGAGGACGGCGCGTGAACTCTATGCCGGTGCGGACGTCGAGGCCGGCGTGGCGGAATGCGATACCCGGCTGGCCGCTGACGCTGGAGGCTGACCCCTTCCCCGGTGGGGGAAGGGTCCTGAACCCTATTTCTTGCCGGGAGGCGTGGTGAAGGGCGAACTGCTGCCGACCGACACGGACGGCTTGGGCTTCTCGGCCTTGGGCTTGCGGACTTCCTTGTTGCTCTTGACTTGACCCTTGGCCATCACCGGAACTCCTGCGCCGTCTGCCGCCAGGAAGGCGGCCGTCCGAAGCACAATCGGCACCATACACGCCCGGCCGGACGGGAGGAACGCATCGCAGGGCGCCGGCGTCGGCTTTGCGGACTCAGGCCAGCCAGGCCGGCTGTCGCGGAGCAGCGCATCCGGTCAGCGCCGCGGTGATACAGTCCGACAGACTGCCCAGGCGCACCGCCCGGCCGCTGAGCCCGGGGCCATAGTGGGCGTATTTCCCGGAATTGGTCATCACGGTCCGGGTCACGGGCGGAAAGACAGGCTCCGAAATCGAACACCAGCAGATGTCAGGAACGACCTGCACGCCGCAGGCGCGAAGGCGCGCCAGAAGGCCTTCGGCCGCGGCCTGGCCGATCACGTCCCGTCCAGCCGTGACGATCACATGGGTCAGGGGATGACGGGATCGACCCGCCAGTCCTTCCGCCAGATCCCGGCACTCCCGGAGGGAAGCATGCGGGCTGCCGATCGCCACCAGTTCGACAGCGGCCGGTCCGCCGTTCAGCTGGGCCCAGGCGGCGCGCAGATCGCCCCGGGTGATGGCGGCGTGGTCCGCATCCGCCGCCGCCGCACCGTCTGCCTCGGGCGTCACCCCCTCGATATGCAGCATCGGCGAGGCCGAGGTGGTGCCGAAGGCCGCGCAAAGAGCCTTCAGATCATCGCGTGAGGGCCGCCCGGAGGACAGTCCGCGCAGCAGCGGAATCCGGTCGGGAGCCCGCTGGCCCGCCAGATAGCCGAGCAGGGGCCAGAAGCCATCGTCGATACCCTCGGGCAGATCGACATCAATGATCCGTCGCGCCTTGCGAGCCGCATCCAGATAGACCCCCGCAAGCGGCGCCCGCCCGGTCAGGGCGATGCACAGGTCGAGGAAGTCAGGGTGTTTCGCCGTCCTCGCGCCCAGCACGGTGTTGGCATAGATCACCGCATTGGATTCCGACCAGGCGATCACCTCATCGGCCTCCGGCGCCGTGTCCAGCAGATAGGGTGCGCAGGTAAAACTGGGGCGGCAGCCCATCCGGACATAGGCATCCGCCAACCGCTGTGCCGGCAGACCGAAGTCGGGCGAAACGCCCTGGGCCCGCCAGTTCTGCCGGTCGACCGAAATCGCGTTCATCGTCGTGGGTATACGGACCGTTCCTCCCAGATCGGCCATCGCTTCGGCAAAGACCAGATTGGCGGGACTGGCGTAGATGCAGCCGTCGATATGGCCCTGCGAGACGTCGACCAGACGCGCCGCCCCCTGATTGGCCGCCATCGCGCAGAGGATGCGCATGGCCTGGCCCACGGCTTCGCCTGCTTCGCCGGCCAGCATCGCCCGATCGGTCTCCGAGAGCGCCAGCGCGGTCGTCAGCGGCGGGGAGATCGCCAGCCGCAGTCCGCCCGCCTCGAGCCGGTCGTCCCCGATGCGCGCCTCGGTCTCGAGCGACAGCATGCCGAACGGCCCGGGCGCGAGCCTCAGCACGGGCAATGCAACGCCGAACATCCCTTCAGCGACAAGGGCCCCGAGGGTCAGCACATCCTCGGCCTCGCGGAAGACCAGGGCCGCGGGCCCGCGGCCGCTCAGCACCAGGTCAACCAGCACCCCGCTTCCGGTGCAGGATCCGCGGCTGGACGGCATGACCAGGACCTTGCCCGTCAGGCACTGGCCGTGGAGCGGGTGATGGACATCGATGATCCGCCCTGTGGCAGGATCCACACCGCCCCAGAAGCTCAGTGGCTCGTCGGTCGCCAGGATCCCACCGGCGGCGTTGCCCCGAAGGATGAATTGCGCCGGAGCGGCTTCTTGGGTCATGGCGGCACGAAGCCATGCGGGCAGAGGGCAGGCAAGGGCGTTTCGGCAGCGCCAGTCCACCACTGCGGGCACCCCCTTGACGAGAACAAACCCGCAACATAGAACATAGACAGAACACGCAATCTGGGGACAAGGTCATGGCGCGTTGGACGAGAGATATGCTGTCGCTTGCGTCATGCGGCGGCTTCGTTTGGATGGCGTGGCAGGCGGCGTTTCTGATTTCGTGAGTCGGGAATGGGCCAGCTCAAAGAGGGTCTGGCCATCTCAACCGCCGCTACAGCCGCGCAATTCATCCATCTGAGGGTCCGCTCGGCCTATTCGCTGCTGGAAGGCGCGATCAAGGCGGGGAAGGTCGCGACCCTCGCGGCGGATGCGGGCATGCCGGCGGTGGGCGTGGCGGACCGGGCCAATCTGTTCGGGGCGCTGGAGTTTTCCGAAGCGGCGAAGGGATCTGGCGTCCAGCCGATCGTGGCCTGCGCCCTGCCGGTGACCGGGATCGGCGGCAAGATCAACGAACGCTGGGCCCGGGTCCCGACGATGGTGCTTCTGGTCCAGAACGAGGCGGGGTGGCTGAACCTGTGCGCCCTGTCGTCCTCGGCCTATCTCGACGCCGGATCGATGGATGAGCCGGGCGTGCCATGGTCCATGGTGGCGGAGCGGTCCGAGGGACTGATCCTGCTGTCCGGCGGGCCGGACGGGCCGGTCGATCCGCTGTTCGTGCAGGGCAAGCCGGCCGAGGCCAATGCCGCCCTTGATGAGATGGCGCGGGTGTTCGGTGATCGGCTGTATGTCGAGCTGCAACGCCACGGCCTCGCCAGCGAGCGGCAGGCGGAACGGGGGCTGGTGGAGTGGGCCTATGCTCACGACACGCCGCTGGTGGCCACCAACGACATCCACTACGCCAAGGCCGCGCAGGCGAAGTCGCACGACGCCCTGATGTGTATCGCCGACGGGGCCTTCACGGGGCAGGAAGACCGTCGCCGCGTCACTGGCGAGCACTGGTTCAAGCCCGCCGCGGCGATGCGGGAGCTGTTCGCGGACCTGCCTGAGGCCTGCGACACGACGGTGGAGATCGCCCGCCGCTGCGCCTTCCTCGTCCCCACCCGCGCCCCCATCCTGCCGCGCTTCGAGGCGGGAGCCGGGCGGACCGAGCCCGAGGAGCTGATGCATCAGGCCCGCGAGGGGCTGAAGGCGCGGCTGCAGGCCGTGACTCCTGTCGCGCCCGAGGCCGACTACTGGGCCCGCCTCGAATGGGAGGTCGGGATTATCCAGCAGATGGGCTTCCCCGGCTATTTCCTGATCGTGTCGGACTTCATCAAATGGGCCAAGAACCACGGGATTCCCGTGGGACCGGGGCGGGGTTCGGGCGCCGGCTCGCTGGTCGCCTGGGCCCTGACCATCACCGATCTGGACCCTCTTCGGTTCGGCCTCCTGTTCGAGCGGTTCCTGAATCCCGAACGGGTCTCCATGCCCGACTTCGACATCGACTTCTGCCAGGAGCGGCGGGAAGAGGTGATCGACTATGTCCAGGAGCGCTACGGCAAGGACCGGGTCGCCCAGATCATCACCTTCGGCACCCTGCAGGCGCGGGCCGTGCTGCGCGACGTCGGCCGGGTG
Organism: Brevundimonas sp. UBA2416; assembly: GCF_002343105.1. Classification (NCBI taxonomy): domain Bacteria; kingdom Pseudomonadati; phylum Pseudomonadota; class Alphaproteobacteria; order Caulobacterales; family Caulobacteraceae; genus Brevundimonas; species Brevundimonas sp. UBA2416. Next base: position 126,797 of record NZ_DDRM01000019.1, on the reverse strand, counting down.
CTGCAGATGCCGCTGGGCCAGGTGGACCGGCTGGCCAAGATGGTGCCGGCCAACCCCGCCAACCCCGTCACCCTGGCCCAGGCCATCGAGATCGAGCCGCGCCTGCGCGAGGCCCGCGATTCCGAGGCGTCGGTGCGGACCCTGCTGGACACGGCGCTGGAGCTGGAGGGGCTGTACCGCAACGCCTCGACCCACGCCGCCGGCATCGTCATCGGCGACCGGCCGCTGACCGAACTGGTGCCCCTGTATCAGGACCCGCGGTCGACCATCCCGGCCAGCCAGTTCAACATGAAATGGGTCGAGGCCGCCGGTCTGGTGAAGTTCGACTTCCTCGGTCTCAAGACGCTGACGGTGCTGGACCGCGCCCGGATCTATCTGGAACGGCGCGGGGCGGCGGTCGACTGGAACAGCCTGCCGCTGGACGACCCGAAAACCTACGAGCTGATGGCATCCGGCCAGACCGTCGGGGTGTTCCAGCTGGAATCCCAGGGCATGCGCGACACCCTGCGCAAGATGCGGTGCGGCTCGATTGAGGAGATCACGGCCCTGATCTCCCTCTACCGGCCCGGGCCGATGGAGATGATCGACACCTATATCGACCGGAAATTCGGACGGCAGGAAGTCGACTGCCTGCACCCGTCGCTGGTCGATGTCCTGACCGAGACCTACGGCGTCATCATCTACCAGGAGCAGGTGATGAAGATCGCCCAGGTCCTGGCCGGCTATTCGCTGGGCGAGGCCGACCTGCTGCGCCGGGCGATGGGCAAGAAGAAGAAGGAGGAAATGGACTTCCAGCGGGCGCGCTTCGTCGAGGGCGCGTCAGGGAAGGGCGTTTCCGGGGAGCAGTCCGGCTTCATCTTCGATCTGGTGGCCAAATTCGCCGGCTATGGCTTCAACAAGTCGCACGCCGCCGCCTATGCGCTGATCAGTTTCCAGACCGGCTGGCTGAAGGCCAATCACCCTGTCGAATTCATGGCCGCGTCCATGTCACTCGATCTCAGTAATACCGACAAACTGGCTGTCTTCTATCAGGATTGTCGCCGGTTCGAGGTGCCGGTCAAGGCGCCTGACGTGAACCGGTCCTCGGCCGATTTCGACGTGGCCTGGGATGACGGCGTCGGGGCGGTCCTCTACGCCCTGGGCGCCATCCGTAACGTCGGACTGGAGGCCATGAAGCATCTGGTCGAGGTGCGCGAGACCGGCGGGCGGTTCACCGACATCTTCGACTTCCTCGAACGGGTCGATCCGCGCAGCGTCAACAAGCGGGCGCTGGAGAACCTGGCCCGGGCCGGGGCCTTCGACAGTTTCCACTCCAACCGCCGCCAGCTGGTCGAACAGGCCGACACCCTGATGGCCTATTGCCAGAGCGTGGCGGCGGAGCGGGCTTCGTCGCAGGTGTCGCTGTTCGGCGGCGACCAGGCCGGCGCCGCGCGGCCGCGGCTGAAGCCGGTCGAACCCTGGGTCGGGCCCGAGAAGCTGGATCAGGAGCTGGCCGCCGTCGGCTTCTACCTGTCCGGCCACCCGCTGGAGGACATGGCGCCGGCGCTGAAGCGCAAGCGCGTCACCTTTGTCGCCGAGGCCACGGCCCTGGCCGAGAGCGGCCATGAGGCCTTCCTGATGGCCGGCGTCGTCCGCCGCCGCCAGGAGCGGGCCAGCGCCAAGTCGGGTGAGAAATTCGCCTTCGTCACCTTCTCGGATCCGACCGGTGAGTTCGAATGTCTGTTCCCGCCCGAACAGCTGCGCAAATGCCGCGAAGTGCTGGAGGTGGGGGCCTCGATCATGGTCAAGGTCCGCGCCAAGTCGGCCGACGGCGAGGTGCGGTTCTTCGGCGACGACGCGTCCCGGCTGGACACCCTGATCGACGACGGCGCCATGGGACTGCGTATCCACGTTTCGGCCAGGGGAGTCGATCCTGAGGCGCTCAGGTCGCGGCTGGAACGGGCGCGGGCGCAGGGCAAGGGCGGGGAGGTCTCATTGATCGCCTCGCTGGACGGCCGGCGGGAGGTCGAGCTCAAACTGCCGGGCCGCTACCGGCTGGACGGCGCCCTGCGCGGGGCGCTGAAGTCGGCGCCGGGGGTGGTGCTGCTGGAGGATGCGTAATGGCTGACGTCAAAACCCATGAAGGCTCCTGCCATTGCGGGGCCGTGGCCTATGAGGTGGACACCGACCTCGAAGGCCTGATCGAGTGCAACTGCTCCCACTGTCACCGCAAGGGCTTCGTCCTCGCCTTCGTCACGCCGGACGCCTTCCGCGAGACGAAGACGGGGCCCCAGACCGAATACCGGTTCAACAGCCACAAGATCGGACACCGGTTCTGCGAGACCTGCGGCGTCCAGACCTTCGCCCGCGGCGAAGGCCCCGGCGGCGTCCCCATGGTCGCGGTCAACATCCGTACCCTGACCGATATCGAGCCATTCAGCTGGACGGCGCAGCGGGTGGACGGGCGGAGTTTCTAGCGGGCGGGAACAAAGGCTTCGCGCGGCGTTCCGTCGACGGCGTAGAGGCGTTCGGTCGGCAGTTTGATCACCAGTCCGGAGTTCGAGAGCCGGTGATCATGGATGGCGCCCAGCAGGCCGGCCATCGGCTCGCCGACGACCAGGGCGTCGAGAGAATCCAGACCAATGGCCAGGCCCTCGCCCATACTGCCGGTCCAGCGACCGACCCGGACAACTACCGGCCCGTGGTGACGTTTCCCGGGCCGTGGCAGGACCTGTTCAACCCATTGGCGCGGAACGCCCGTTTCCCGTTCCTCGGCCGGCAGCCGGTGGATCTGATAGGGCCGGGCCTCGTCCACGAACCAGCCCATGATGCCGCGCGCAACGACCGTATTCCCGCCGGAGGCGGTGTCGCGGAGATCGAGCACGACCGTCTGGTCGGGTTGCGCGGCCGTCATGATGGCGTCGAAGGCGGCGACCGTGTCGCTGTCGCCCAGCGAGTCATTGAAGCGGATGATCAGGGCCTCGCCGGACGGAAGGGTCGAGATCGGAGGCCGTTCCCCCGGACCGGCTTCATAGAGATTCGGGAAGGTCAGCCGGCGTTCGGCGCCGGCGGCGTCGCGGATGGTAAGGTCGCGCGGCCGGTCGCGGCGGCCGGCCGCGAGGACACGGGCGGCGTAGCCGGCGCGATCTCCGGTCGGCTCGAGGCCCAGTTCGGTCCAGAAGGCGGCGACGGCCTCTGCCGTGGATGTGTCACCGACAGCGACGAGGGTGTCGCCGGGACGCACGCCGGCGACCTCGGCTGGCGAGCCCTGGCGGACGGCGGTGATCCGCCAGAGGTCGCCTTCGGGCTCGATCCAGAGGTCGGAATAGCTTGGGACCAGGCCCCAGCTGTCATTGAACGAGCCGCCGGTGATGGCGTGGTGGTCGGCCAGGGCGGCGACGGCGCGTTCGGCATAGCGCAGCAGGGAGCGACGATCGCTCACCGCCTCGGCCTCGGCGCGCAGGACGGGGCTGATCGGCATGGCGCCGCCCGGGAACCGGTCGAGATAGGCGTACTGGCTGTTGATCAGGCCTTCGATCGACAGGGCGTCGGCGCGGAAAGCCTCGGGCGTCGGCTCAGCCTGTTGGGCGCGGGCGGGCAGGGCGGCGCAGGTCAGGACGACGAGCAGGGTGAGCAAGGCGCGCATGCGAGAAGGCCCCGGAGCAGAAGGCGCGAGGCTGGCCGCTTCGCCGGAGGGCGGCAAGTGAATCCGCCGTCATCTATGGCAGGGCTCAGGCCTTGTCGGTCACCGCATAGACCATGATGCCTGTGGCGACGGCCAGGTTCAGACTGTCAGCCCGGCCGCGCATGGGAATTTTGACATTGACGTCGCAGGCCTCGGCCAGGGCGTCGGTCAGGCCGGCCTGTTCGTTGCCCATCAGGATCAGGGCCGGGTATGCGATGGCGGCATCATGGTGGCCGATCGTGGCGTCCAGCCGGGTGCCGATGACGCTGCCGGGCCACATCTGGCGCCAGGCGATGAACTCGGCCGGCGTGGCGCGGGCGATGGCGACCGCGAAGACCGAGCCCATGGTGGCGCGCACGGCCTCGACCGAGAACGGATCGACGCAGTCGCCGATCAGAATGACGCCGCCGCAACCGGCCGCGTCGGCGGTGCGGATGATGGTGCCCAGATTGCCGGGGTCGCGGACCTGCTCCAGCGCTACCCAGGCCGGGGCCGTGGCCGGTTCGATGGCCGACAGGGGGGTGTAGACCTGGTCGAACACGCCCAGCACCGTCTGCGGATTGTCGCGGCGGCTGATCTTCTCGAGGATGGCGTGGGTGACGACCACGACTTCGCCGCCGGCGGCGCGGGTCGACTCGCGGGCGCGCTCCAGGATGGGATGGGGCCGGGCGTCCTCACCGACCATGAGCAGGCGTGGGGCGCGTTGTTGATCAAGGGCTTCACCGATGAACTTCAGGCCCTCGGCGAGGAACTGGCCCGTCGCCTCGCGCTCCTTGCGCATGTGCAGGGCGCGAACGTTCTTGACCGTGTCATTGGTCAGGGAGGTGATGAGGCGGTCGGTCATGCCGACCAGCGCGCAAAAAAGCTGAGGCCGATGGCGCGGCCGTCCGGGCCGTCCTCGGCCAGGGCCAGTTCGCCCCAGTCGATGACCCCGCCGCGGTCCGCGGTGGCTTCGGCCATCAGATGGGCCAGCGACAGGCCAGAGACGCGCGCGGCATAGGCGTTGAGCAGCAGGAAGGAGGCGTCGTCGGACAGCAGGGCGGCGCAGTCCGTGAGCAGGGCCGGCATGTCCTCGAACAACCGCCAGACCTCGCCGGTCGGGCCTCGGCCGTATTTCGGCGGGTCGAGGATGATCCCGTCGTATTTCGATCCGCGCCGGACCTCGCGGGCCACGTATTTGCGGGCGTCCTCGACGATCCAGCGGATGGGCTTGTCGGCCATGCCGGACAGTTCGGCGTTCTCGCGGGCCCAGGCGACGGACTTCTTTGACGCGTCGACATGGGTAACCTCGGCGCCGGCCGCCGCACAGGCGAGGCTGGCCACGCCGGTATAACCGAACAGGTTGAGGACCTTCGGCTGCTTCAGACTCCGGATCCGGCCGTCGAGCCATTCCCAGTTGGCGGCCTGTTCGGGGAAGAAGGCGAGGTGGCGGAACGGCGTGAACCGGCTGGTGAAGCGCACGTCGCGCCAGGCGAGTGGGAAGCTGTCGATCGGGTTTCCCGCGAACCGCCAGCGGCCGGTCTCATCCTCGTCCGTCGGATCGAAGACCGCGTCGGCAGCGTCGAAGGCGGCCGGGTCGCGCGGCGACCAGAAGCATTGCGGCTCGGGCCGGACCACGGTGTGGCGTCCGTAGCGCTCGAGCTTGCGCCCGCCGCCGCTGTCCAACAGGGCGTAGTCCGCCCAGGCGCGGGTGACGAGGGTCTCAGGCGACGGGTTGAGGCGCGGCGGCATGACCCGCTGATAGGCGGAGAGGCGCGGTCGCGTCCAGCACGTCGTTCGCTTCGGCTGACGACGCGACGGGGGATTCCGTGTCAGACGGTGCATCGCGCCGATGGGGGGTCTTGTCCCAGGCGAACGGTTCGAGGACCAGCCGCCAGGCGGCATGAACGAAGGCGAGGGAAAGCAGGGCCCAGTAGGCGGGCGCCTGGATCATGTCGGCCGCGCCATAGGGAGCCCCGGCGCGTCTCGCCCCGATGGCGCAGGACAGCCAGGCCGAGGCCGCGCCAAGCACCAGAACACAGAGCGCCAGAACCGGCGTTTCAGGCGGCAGGCCGGCCATGGCCGAAACCAGCACCGCCGCCGCCACCCAGGCCAGGGTCAGGCCATGGATCGCCGCCGAGACGAGGCCGGCGCCCACCGTCATCACAAGGGCGAGGCCTCCGCGCCAGCCCAGCGGCCAGGGCCGGCGCGTATGCACGCCCCAGGTCTGGAGATAGCCCTTGAGCCAGCGCGTCCTCTGCGGCAGCCAGTGCGGCAATCCCTCCGGCGGCATCTCCCATGTCGGGCGGGCCAGTACACCCAGGGTCCAACCGCCGCTCCAGAGCCTGAATCCGAGATCGGCATCCTCGGTGACATTCCAGGCATCCCAGCCGCCGACGGCGCGAAGGACCTCGACCCGGAAATGATTGCTGGTTCCACCGAGGGGAAAGGGCAGACCAAGGCGCGCCATGCCGGGAAGCGTGGTCTCGAAAAGGCTGGCGTATTCGGCGGCGAACTGTCGGCCCATGAAGCGGGAGGCGTCTTTCGCCGGGGGACGGACGCGAAGTGGGGCCTGGAGGCAGGCCAGACGACCGCCCTGGTCGGCGGCGAACCGGGCGGCGGCCTCGCGAAGCTGTTGGGAATCGGGCGCGTCCTCGGCATCATAGACGGTCAGCAGCTCGCCTGTGGCCTGGGTCAGGGCGAAGTTGAGGGCGCGGGGCTTGGTCTGTGGCTTCCCCGGCGGGGTCACCAATATGTCCAGCCAGTCCGGTCGCGGCGCGGCGAGGGCGGCGGCGATGGTCTCATGGTCGTGGGCCTCCAGCACGAGCAGGCCCTGAAGACGATCGGAGGGATAGTCGATCCGCGAGAGGCGTTCGATCAGCTGGCCGACGATCTCAGCCTCATCATACAGCGCCGCCAGGATGGTGTAGCGCGGCCAGACCGGCGGCGACGGCGATTCCGGCGGCGGCGCTGCGCTGACCAGGATCAACAGCACCCGCCAGAGCGCTACGGCCAGGAAGGCAAAGGCCGCCACGGCGACGAGCCAGTCCGCCACCCGCTCGGGCCAGAACCATAGCGCGAGGGCTGCCGCGCCCGTGACCGCGGCCAGCAGCAAGGCCTGGAAGGGCGCGAGGCCGCGCATCGCCGCGCTCTGTCCGAGCGGCGGTCCGTATCGCGCGGCTTCCCGCCGGCGATCGTCCAAAGCGCTGACCTCAACCCCATCCACTACCAAGGGTTACCTTGGTGATTCGCGCGCTGCAAGCGGTTGGCGCGGGGCAGGGAATGCCGCTATTCAGGGTTCCAACGTCCGGAGCCTCCGCGTGACCGTTGCCGCACCCCCGCTCAATCTGCGTTCACAGCGCAAGCCCAAGGGCGAGGGCCATGCCCGTCGCGCGGAAATCCTCGCCGCCGCCGAACGCATCTTCGTCGAGCATGGCTACGAGGGGGCGACGATCCGCAAGATCGCCGACGAGGTCGGCCTGTCCTCCACGGCGCTCTACATGCATTTCGCAGAGAAGGGCGAAATCCTGCAGGAGATCTGTCGGCAGGCCTTCGCGGCCCTGCTGGAAATGAACCAGGCGATCATCGCCGAGCCCGGCGGGCCGGAGGTGCGCCTGCGACGCATGCTGCGCGCCTATATCGACTTCGGCTTCGCCAATCCGAACGCCTATCGGCTGATCCATATGACCCGGCCGGTCGAGCTTCAGCACGGGGCCCAGTCGGCGGCGCAGGAACTGGGGTTCAGTTTGTACCGGTCCTTTGAGGTCGTTGTGGAAGACGCCGGGGCGGCCGGATTGCTGCGCGGCGACGCCCGGACGACGGCCCAGGCCCTGTGGGCGGGGGCTCATGGCGTGGTGTCGTTGATGATCACCAAACCGTATTTCGACTGGGTCGAACGGGAGGCCCTGGTGACCACCCTGCTGGAGGGGTTGTTCGCGGGCCTGCTGAAATCGTGAGATGGCCGGCGGGGGCGCTGGCCGGGCTGGTGGTGCTGGGCGCGGGAGTCGCCGAGGCCCGGCCTTTGCGGGTCATGGCGCTGGACCAGTGCGCTGACCAGTATGTTCTGGCGTTGAGGCCCGACGCCGAGCTGGCGCTGTCGCCTCGGGCCGATGATCCGGACGCCTGGATGCGGGAAGCGGCGGTGGGTCGGCGACGGGTACGGCCCACCCTGGAGGCGGCCATTGCCTTCCGGCCTGACGTGGTGGTGCGCTACTGGGGCGGGGATGCAAGACTGCTCGCCCGGCTGGAAGCCACCGGCGTGCGGATCGTCACCATAGACGATGCAACAGATTTCAACGGGATACGGGTGAATATTCGTGCGGTCGCGCAGGGCATCGAGGCGTCTGAACACGGCGAAGCGCTGGTGGCGCGGATGGATACGAGGCTGCGTACCGCCGCCCCTGATCCCGCCGCGCCCATACGGTCCGCCCTGTATCTGACGGCGGGTGGCTTCACGGCGGGCAAGGGCACGCTGATGGACGCCATTCTGGCCGCGGCGGGCTTCACCAATGCGGCGCCCGGACCCTTCTTCGCCCCGGTCAGCGTGGAGCGGATCGCCCTGTATCCGCCGGCGCGGTTCGTGCTGGGCTTCTTCGACCAGGTCCGCGGCGACTGGCGCGGGGCGGGGCGGCATCCGGTCGTGCAGCGGGCGGCGAAAGGCCGTGTGGCGGCACAGTTGCCGGCGGCGGCCCTGACCTGTCCGGCCTGGTTCGCGGCCGATGCGGCGGCCATGCTGAAGGCCGGGGCATGACGCGGCCTTCACGTCTGACCTTGGCGCTGTCGGTGCTGATCGCGGCGGCGTCCGTCATGGGAATCCTGCTGGGCGAGACCGTTTTCGACATGGCGCAGATGCGCCAGGCCTTTGCCGACCCCGTCTCGGGACCGGCGGAGGTGCTGTGGCAGGTGCGGGCGCCGCGCGTGGCGACGGCCCTGATGGTCGGGGCGGCGCTGGGGCTGTCGGGCGCGGTGATGCAGGGTCTGCTGCGCAACCCGCTGGCTGATCCGGGCGTGCTGGGGGTTTCGGCCTCGGCGGCGCTGGCGGCGGCGGGAGCGATCGTGCTGGGCGCGGCGGCGGTTCCGGGTGCGGTCGAGGTGTCGGCGCTGCTGGGAGCCGGACTGGCGGGCGGGCTGCTGATCCTGTTTTCCGCCCGGGTTCGGTCGCCGGAAGCCCTGATCCTGTTCGGCGTGGCGGTGTCCAGTTTCGCGGGGGCGGCCACGGCCCTGATCTTCAACCTGTCGCCGTCGCCGATCGCCACGGCCGAGGTGATGAGCTGGCTGCTCGGCTCGGTGCAGAACCGCAGCTGGATCGATGTGGCCTGGGTGACGCCGGCGGTGCTTGTCGCCGGGGCCTTGGCGGCCCTGGCGGCGCCGGGCCTGCGCATGCTGAGTCTCGGCGAGGAGACGGCCCGGACATCGGGCCTGCCGATGGCGCGGCTGAGGCTGCTGGCCCTGCTGGCGACGGCCTTGGCGACCGGGGCGGCGGTCGCGGTGGCCGGCGTGATCGGCTTCGTCGGCCTGGCGGCGCCGCATCTGGTGCGTAGCGCGGTGCGGGGCGATCCCGGCCGTCTGTTGCTGCCCGCGGCGCTTGCCGGCGGTCTGATGCTGGTGGTCGCGGACCTGCTGGCGCGGATGACCCCGACGGATCAGGAACTGAAGCTGGGGGTGTTCACGGCCCTGGTCGGCGCGCCCCTGTTCGCCCTCATCGCCTGGCGGGCCGCGCGGGAGTGGCGGCTTTGACTCCGTTCCTGACGATGTGGGACGCGGACGCCGAAATCGGCGGGCGCACCGTTCTGGATGGCGCAGACCTGCTGGTGGAGACCGGCAAGTTGGTGGTCGTTGTCGGCCCCAACGGCGCCGGCAAGTCGAGCCTGATCCGGGCTTTCGCCGGGCTGCTGCCTCTCACCCGCGGAGTCGTTCGTCTGCAGGGGGACGACGTAGCGACGCTGTCGCCATCGGCCCGCGCGGCTCGCGTCGCCTACCTGCCACAGGAAGGTCGGATCGCCTGGAATTTGCCTGCGATCGAAGTCGCCGCCCTCGGCGCGCCCTTCCTCTCGGGCGCTGATGCACTTGCGGCAGGTCGCGCCGCGCTTGACGAGGTCGAGGCCGGGCATCTGGCGGATCGCGGCGTGGCCGAGATGTCGGGTGGCGAACGGGCGAGGGTGTTGCTGGCGCGGGCGCTGGCGACCGGGGCCCAGGCCATGCTGGCCGATGAGCCGACGGCCGGGCTGGATCCGGAGGCGCAGCTGATGGTGCTGGAGCGGCTGAAGGCGCGGGCGGCGGCGGGGCAGGCTGTGCTTGTCAGCCTGCATGATCTGGCGCTGGCGGCGCGGTTCGCGGACCGCGTGGTCGTGCTGTACAGGGGTCAGGTGGCGGCCGACGGCGCGCCGACGGATGCGCTGACGCCGGAGGTCATGGCGCGGGTGTTCGGCCTGTCAGCGCGCTGGGTTGAGGGGCCGGACGGGCCCTTGCTGTCGAGCGGCCGCTATTCCGACGGTTCGCCCTCGGGCGTGCGGACTTCGTCCTCGCCGGCATAGGTGTAGGGACTCGGCCCCGCCGGAGCGCCACGCCGCAAGTCGGAGGACAGGGTCAGCGGGGCCGAGCCTCCGTTCAGGCGAGCCCGATAAATCTGCATGTTTTCCATGACTCGCATCATATAGTTGCGGGTCTCTGTGAAGGGTGCGCACTCAATGAAGTCGACCGGGTCGACGGCGCCGCCGCGGGGGTCGCCGCAGCGGGCGATCCATTGCGGAGGCCGGGCGGGGCCGGCGTTGTAGCCGATGGTCGTCAGCAGCATCGAGCCGCCGAAGCGATTGGTCAGGTCGCCGAGATGGAAGCTGCCCAGGGTCATATTGTAGTCGGCGTCATACAGCCGTTCATCCGAATAGGGCATGCCCAGTTGGCGGGCGACGCTGCGGCCGGTGGCGGGCAGGAATTGCATCATGCCCCGGGCATTGGCGTGCGACCGGGCGCGGGGATCGAAGCTGGATTCCTGCCGGGTGATGGCCTGGGTGAACTCAAGCGGCGCAGCGCCGGGGACAGAGGGCGGGATCCGGATCGGATACTGTCGCTCGGGCATCAGGAACCCGCGCTGGCTGGCGGCGCGGCCCACCATCATGGCGGTGAAGCCTTCGTTGTAGTTGCGCGACAGGTCCATCAGCAGGGCCAGGCCGGTCGGTCCGGGCAGGTCGTCGTCCAGCTGATAGGCGAAGACGCGGAACAGGCTCATCTCGCCGGTCTCGCCGAGGATGCGCAGGGCGCGGACCACTTCATTGGCCTCGAACGCGGCGATGTCGGAACCGGTCGGAACCGGGTCGGCGGGCAGGTTGATCGTGGTGATCCCTGCCTTCTCGGCCGCCAGCTGGCCGTAGAAGGTCTGGATGTGACGGGCGCCGTCCCGATAATACTGGACGGCGGCCGGGGTGTTCCCCTGGGCTTCAGCGGTGCGGCCCAGCCAGTAGAGGGCGCGACCCTGGGTGATCGGGGTCGAGGACGCCTGGCGCAGGGTCTCGAAATGCCGGGCGGCGCGGGCGGGATCGTTCAGTTTCACCAGCGCGGCCCAACCGGCGAAGAATTCCGCATCGACCTTGCGCTCTCCCGACGGGAAGCCGTGGCCGGCCATGGCGTCATAGGCCGCCTGGCCGTTGCGGCGCTCGAGCGCGTCGAGGAAATAGTTGCGGCGCTCGCTCCACAGGGTGTTCTGGCCCTCGGTGTGCGACGGCGCGGCGGGCAGGGCGGCCAGCAGGGCGAAGCCCTCGGACTGACGGTTCTGCGAGCGCAGGATGCGGACGCGTTCCAGCGCCACGGCCGGGTCCAGCGCCTGGGTGGGGCTGAGATTGGCGACGATGGCGTCCGGGCTATAGGCAGTGCGCAAGGCCATGACGGCGTTGGCGACGGCCTGCCGGTCGGACGGGACCAGTTGAATCATGGCGCGGGTGGCCGGGCCGTGCGGGCCGAGCAGCAACATGTTGAGCCGCGCCGTGTGATCGGCCTGGGTCAGGCTGGAGCCCCAGCGGGTCAGGATGCGGGTCTGGGTCGCGTCGTCGAACGAGCGCGTGCGCCACCAGTCAGTGATGAGACGGCGGGCTTCATCGGAGCGGCCGCGCTGCTCGAGCGCATCGGCCAGGGCGATCGCGCCCTGAACGGTCGTCGGCCCGCTGCGGGCGAACAGGTTGATGGCCGCGTCGGGGCCAGCGTAGCCGCGGTCCAGCGCCCGTTCGGCGGCGGCGTTGCGGCCTTCCGCGCGCGGCCAGCCGGCGAAGTTGGTGCGGGCGACGGCGAGGTCGCTGAGCGGCATCTGGTCGGCCGAGGTGTCGAGCAGGGCCCATTCGACCAGTTTGCGGGCGACCGGGTCGCCGATCTGCGCGGCGGTATTGCGGGCGCCGGAGATGTCCCGTGACCGGGCGGCGGCCAGACCCTGACGGAAGAGGGCGGTGTCCTGATCGTTCAGCAGGCGCGGCTGGTTGCTGACCGGCCCGGAGGCCAGGGCGCTGTAGGGGACTTCCTGCGGAAGCAGGCTTTCAGGCGCGGGGGCGAGCAGGGCCAGGACGGCCGCAAGGCTGGTAGCGATCATTGCCTGTCCGATCTCCATGCGTCGCGGTTGCGGTCGGGCGACCGGCAACCTACCCTCCAACGCTTAATATCCGGCGACTGTCGCCCCGATTTTCCACGCAGGACCATCTGTCTCAATGACCGCTCCCTTGTTCAAGGGCGTGATCACCGCCCTGATCACACCACTTCGTGACGGAAAGGTGGACGAAGCCGCCTTCACGCAACTTCTGGAACGCCAGATAGCGGCCGGAATCCACGGCGTCGTCCCGATGGGCACGACGGGCGAGAGCGCCTCGCTGTCGCTCGACGAGCACAAGCGGGTGGTGGAGCTGTGCGTTCAGGTCGCGGCCGGGCGGACGCGGGTCATCGCCGGGGCAGGGTCGTCAGCGACGGACAAGTCGATCGAGCTGGCCCGGTTCGCCAAGACCGTCGGCGCCGACGGCGCCCTGATCGTCACCCCCTACTACAACCGGCCTTCGCAGGCGGGGCTGGCGCTGCATTTCGAGGCCATCGCCGAGGCGGTCCAGTTGCCGGTGCTTCTGTACAACGTACCGGGCCGAACGGGCGTGGACATGGCCAATGAAACCGTCGCCCGGCTGGCGGCCCATCCGAACATCGTCGGCATCAAGGATGCGACCGGCGACCTGGGCCGGGTCAGCTGGATGCGGGCCAACATCGGCGGGCAGTTCGACCTGATTTCGGGCGATGACCCCAGCTACCTCGGCTACCACGCCCAGGGCGGGGTGGGCGTGATCTCGGTGTCGTCCAATGTCGCGCCGGAGGCCATGGTGGCCCTGCATGAGGCCGCGTCGGCTGGCGACTACGCCACGGCGCGTGACTGGCAGGACCGGCTGATCGGCCTGCACAAGGCGCTGTTCCTCGACAATTCGCCGGCGCCGACGAAATACGCCCTGTCGCGCCTCGGTTTCTGCACCGAGGAGATGCGGCTGCCCCTGTCCCTGACGTCCGATGCGGTGAAGCCGGCCATCGACCGCGCCATGGCGGATGCGGGACTGGGCTGATGGCGTCCACAGCCCCCAAGATGAAGATCATCGCCGAGAACCGGCGGGCGAAATTCGACTATTTCCTCGAGGATTACATCGAGGCCGGCATCATGCTGCTCGGCACCGAGATCAAGGCCCTGCGCGACGGCCGGGCCAATATCGCCGAGAGCTATGCGGCGGTGGAGGGGCGCGAGATCGTGCTCGTGAACGCCGACATCCCGCCCTACAAACAGGCCAACCGCTTCAACCACGAGCCGCGCCGGCACAGGAAGCTTCTGCTGCACCGCAAGCAGATCGACAAGCTGATCGGGGCCGTCCAGCGCGATGGCCAGACCATCATCCCGGTCAAGCTCTACCTGAACGAAGCGGGCAAGGCGAAGATCGAAATCGCCCTGGCCAAGGGCAAGAAGCTGCACGACAAGCGCGAGGCCACGGCCCAGCGCGACTGGCAGCGCGACAAGGCCCGGCTGATGAAGGATCGGGGCTGAGCCCCGGCCCGGCTCAGCTGATCGGCTGGGCGTCCAGAACGCCCGGAACCGACACCGTCATATAGGCATCCGCCCCACCAGGACCGACCGACGGCTGGCTCCATTGCTGGATCACCATGCCCATGGCGGCGATCAGGCCCGCCATAAGCAACGCCCAAAGCGCCGTCTTGCGTTCCTGAGGTGAGAAGACCCCGTTCGACTTACGCATACCAGCCTCCAAAAGCTGATCGATCAACGCAAGCTACGCACTGCTGTTCCTGGCAGGCGACGATACACCCGGCGCCCGCTGATTCGCGTGGCAGGAGAGCCACACTCGCCAATTTGGAGAGCGGTGTTCGGTCAGGATTCGATGATTTCCCGGGCGCGCCGGAAGATGGCCTCGAACATGGCGGGGGTCAGTCGGCCGGTGTTCGTGTTGAGCCGGGAGCAGTGATAGCTGTTCAGGATCACATAGCCGCCGAGCGCCGCCTCGACGCCGTGGCCGGGGGGCGCGGCGGAGCCGGACAGGCCCATGGCTTTCAGCACATTGCGGCGCGAGACGTCGCCCAGGGTGACGATGACCTTGAGCCGGGGCAGGGCGGCGAGGCGGGCGGTCAGGAAGGGGCGGCAGGTCGCCTCCTCGACCGGTAGGGGCTTGTTGCCGGGCGGGGCGCAGCGGACGGCGTTGGTGATCATGCAGTCGACCAGTTGCAGGCTGTCGTCGGGCCGGGCCTCATAGCGGCCGGTGGCGAAGCCGGTCTTCAGCAGGGTCTCGTAGAGGATGACGCCGGCCCCGTCGCCGGTGAAGGGCCGGCCGGTGCGGTTGGCTCCGGTGCGGCCGGGGGCGAGGCCGGCGACCAGCAACCGGGCGTCCGGGTCGCCGAAGGAGGGGGCGGGGCCGTTGAACCAGTCGGGGTTCTGGCGCTGGTTCTCGCGGCGGTATTCGACGAGCCGCGGGCAGAGAGGGCAGTCGCGGGGCGGTTCGGGCGGGTGAGTCGGCAAGGCGGGCGAATCCTTCGGCGGCGGGCGGGCGCTGACGCCTTCATTGGTGTAATACACCGGGATGGAGAAGCCCGGCTCGCAGCAGAAAGCGCCGCCGCCCGTTCCGTTCGACGGCGCGGCCGGGCTGGACGACGCCATTGTGGTGGCGCTGGGCTGCAATGACTGCGGGGTCTGGCGCGACTGTCGCGAGGCGCTGGAGGCGGCGCTGGCGCGGTTCCGGGCCGAGGGGATCGATGTGGTGGCGCGGTCGTCCTGGTGGCGTTCGGCGGCCTGGCCCGATCCGACGGATCCGCCGTTCCTGAACGGTGTGGTGATCGTTCGCACCGAGCATGGTCCGCATGAGTTGATGGCGGCGCTGGGCCGGATCGAGGAAGCGTTCGGGCGCCAGCGCGCGGCGGCCAATGCGCCGCGGACTCTGGACCTGGACCTGATCGCCTACGGCCGGACGGCCGGAGACCTCGACGGCCTGATCCTGCCGCACCCCCGTGCGGCCGTGCGCAAGTTCGTGATGGGGCCCCTGGCGGAGATCGCGCCTGGCTGGGTGCATCCGCTTACGAAGCAAACGGCGGCGCAGGCCGCAGACCAGGCCGAGGTTGGACGCGACGCCCGGCCAACGACGGGAACGACCTGAATGTTTACTGTGCTGGCCGCCGCCCTGTCCCTCGTGGCGCAAGATGCTGACATCCCGTCACGCGACTGGCGTGATACCGACGCGCTGGTCAGCTTCATGCCTGACAGCCGGATGGAGACGCCGGTTCCCATAGGCTCATGGACCGGTCGAGCGTCCATGACGGTCAGGTGCATGATCATGGAAACCGGGCAGTATGACGCCTGCCGGGTGATCGGGGAGACGCCGCCTCGTCAGATCAACGCCCGGACGGCCATAAGGGCCTTCCGCAACGCTCGCCTGGACCTGAGCAATCCTGCAGGGCCTCGCGCCGGCGACACCATTACGACCGAACTCATCCTCAACCGGGCATGGATCCGGCGCTAACGCCTCATTCCCGCCCATGCGGCGTTGCACAATTCAGCTCAACACTCTATTTTGTGCGGTTCTCCCCCCGCGCCCGAGGATATTCATGGCTCGCGTCACTGTCGAAGACTGCATCGAGAAGGTGCCGAACCGGTTCGGCCTGGTTCTGCTGGCGGGCAACCGCGCCCGTGCCATCGCCAACGGCGCGCCGCTGACTCTCGATCGGGACAACGACAAGAACCCTGTCGTGGCCCTGCGCGAACTGGCCGACGCGACCGTCGTGCCGGAAGATCTGCGCGAGACGGTCATCGTTGCGCTGCAACGCGTCGACGAGCGCACCGAAGCCGAGGACGAGGCCGAAATCGTCGGCCTGCTGGCTGAACCCCAGCACATGAACATGGCCGAGGCCGAGCTGATCCGCGCGCTGCAAAGCGACCGCGACGGCGGCCAGGAGGAACGCTACTGACGGCGGACCCCGCCAACGGTATCACCATCCTGCCGGCGCGGCAGCCCGCGCCCACGCCCGCACCCGCCAATCTGAACGACCCCGGCGGTCCGCGTCCCCACGTCGACCCGGAACCCCATCCCCGCTCGAGGGTGCTGCGCCAGTTCGAACTGGTCGAGGCCGTGCGCGCCTATGATCCCACCGCGGACGAGGCGCTTCTGAACCGCGCCTATGTCTATGCGATGAAGATGCACGGCTCGCAGCTGCGGGCCTCGGGCGACCCCTATTTCGCCCATCCGATCCAGGTCGCGGGCATTCTGACCGACTACCGGCTCGACACCGCCACCATCGTGACCGCCCTGCTACACGATGTGGTCGAGGACACCTCGGCGACGCGGGACGACATCGCCGAACGCTTCGGCGAAGAGGTGGCCTCGCTGGTCGAGGGGGTGACCAAGCTGTCGCGGCTGGAACTCCAGGCCGAGCACACGCGTCAGGCCGAGAACCTGCGCAAATTCATCCTCGCCATTTCGAAGGACGTCCGCGTCCTGCTGGTGAAGCTGGCCGACCGCCTGCACAACATGCGGACGCTGAAGCATGTGAAGCCCGAGAAGCGCGAGCGGATCAGCCGCGAGACGCTGGAGGTCTATGCGCCGCTGGGCCGGTCGATCGGCATTCACTCCATCGCCTCCGAGCTGGAAGAACTGGCGTTCGAACATCTGAACCCGACCGCCCGCACCGCCATCGAACGACGGCTGGAGGCGCTGAAGCTGGAGCATGGCCGCGCCATCGACGGCGTATCGCGCGAGGTCGAGCGGGTGCTCGAGGAGGCGGGGGTCCATGCCCAGGTGTTCGGCCGGCAGAAGACTCCCTATTCGATCTGGCGCAAGCTGCAGCGCAAGTCGGTCGGCTTCTCCTCCCTGTCCGACATCTACGGCTTCCGGGTGATCGTCGAGGCCGAGGACGACTGCTACCGCGCGCTCGGCGTGATCCACCGCGCCTGGCCGATGGTGCCCGAGCGGTTCAAGGACTTCATCTCGACGCCCAAGTCGAACAACTACCGCTCACTGCATACGACTGTCGTCGGGCCGTCGGGCCTGCGCATCGAGATGCAGATCCGGACCGAGCCGATGGACCGGGTCGCCGAGGACGGGGTGGCGGCGCACTGGGCCTACAAGAACAAATCCTATGGCTTCGACAAGGAGGCCATGGAGCAGGACGGCGGGCGCGACCCGCTGCAGAACCTGCGGCATCTGGTGCAGGTCATCGAGCACGGCGAGGGCGGCGAGGACTGGGTCGAACACGCCAAGCTGGAGATGTATCTCGAGCAAGTCTTCGTCTTCACGCCCAAGGGGTCGCTGATCACCCTGCCGCGCGGCGGCATGCCGCTGGACTTCGCCTATGCCGTTCACACCGAGGTCGGGGACACGGCGGTGGGGGTCAAGATCAACGGCGAGCTGAAGCCGATGCGGACCCAGCTGCAGAACGGCGACGTGGTCGAGATCGTGCGTGGCGCCAAGCGCGAAATTCCGGTCGACTGGCGGTCCCTGACCATCACCGGCCGGGCGCGGTCGGCGATCCGGCGGCACATCCGCACGTCGGAGCGCGGCGAGTTCCAGAAACTGGGCCGTGCGACGCTGGAACAGACCCTGTCGCGCGCCGGCAAGACCCTGGCCGAGGTGTCGCTGAAGGCCATGCTGGAGACCTTCGCCTTCGCCGCGGAGGAGGACCTGTACGAGGCCATCGGCCGCGGCCGGGTGTCGGCGGCCAAGGTCGGCGAGACCCTGTTCCCCGCACTGAAGGGACGGCTGAAGGCCGGGCCGGACCGCAAGCGGATCGGCGACGAACAGGCGCGGTTGTTCGTACGCGGCGGCGGACTGACGCCGGGGATCAGCGTCCATTTCGGCCACTGCTGCTCGCCGGTGCCCGGCGACCGCATCGTGGGCATTCTCGAGCCCGAGGCCGGGCTGACGGTCCACACCATCGACTGCCAGCAGCTGGCGGACTTCGCCGACGACGACTCGGTCTGGCAGGACCTGCAGTGGACTCCGCAGGCGGAGCAGGGGGCTGTGGCGTCTGCGCGCATCCGCGCCACCATCAAGAACGCGCCGGGCGTGCTGGGGCAGGTCGCCACCATCATCGGCGAGGCCGGCGGCAACATCCTGAATCTGGTCATGAGCCACCGGCAGCAGGACTTCTTCGATGTCGACATCGACATGGAGGTCGAGGACGCCAAGCACGCCACGGCCATCATGGCGGCGCTGCGGACCAATCCATCGGTGGATACGGTCGAAAGGGCGCGGGGGTAGGGCCTTGCGGCAATGGTGGCGCTCGTTATGACAGCCGCCATGACCTCAGACGACGTACTCGACGAATTCCGCGGCGCCGGCGCCCTTCGTGAAGGCCATTTCGTGCTGTCCTCGGGCCTGCACAGCCCCGTCTTCCTGCAGAAGAACCTCGTGTTCATGGACACGGCGCGGTGCGCGCGGCTGTGCAAGGCGCTGGCGGAGAAGATCACCGCGGCGGTCGGTCCGGTCGATGTCGCGATCTCGCCGGCCGTCGGCGGCATCATCCCCGGCTATGAAACCGCCCGCTGGCTGGGCGTGCCGTCGATGTATGTCGAGCGCGAGGGCGGGACGTTCAAACTGCGGCGGGGCTTCCATGTCGAGCCGGGGCAGAAGGTCGTCATGGTCGAGGACATCGTCACCACGGGGCTGAGCTCGCGCGAGTGCATCGCGGCCATCGAGGCCGCGGGCGGGACGGTCGTGGCAGCAGCCTGTATCGTTGACCGCTCGGGCGGACGGGCCGATGTGGGGGTGCCGCTGGTGGCGCTGGCGACGCTGGACGTCCCGGCCTATCCAGCCGACGCCCTGCCGCCCGAACTGGCGGCCCTCCCGGTCGAGGATCCCGGCAGCCGCCGGCTGGCGAGCAAGGCCTGAGTGATGACGTCTCCCGTACGCCTCGGCGTCAATATCGATCACGTGGCCACGGTGCGGAACGCCCGCGGCGGCGTGCATCCCGATCCTGTGCGTGCGGCGCGCGAGGCGCTGGCGGCGGGGGCGGACGGCATCACAGCCCACCTGCGCGAGGACCGGCGCCATATCACCGACCGGGACATTGAGGCCCTGAGCCTCCTGTGCGCTGAGGCCGGGCGGCCGCTGAACCTCGAGATGGCCGTGACCGACGAGATGCTGGCCATCGCCTTGAGGCACCGGCCGCACGCCGCCTGTCTGGTGCCGGAGCGGCGCGAGGAGGTGACGACCGAGGGCGGGCTGGCGGTAGCAGGCCATGAAGCGCGGATCGCGCCGGTGGCGAAGGCGCTTTCTGACGCCGGCATACGGGTGTCCCTGTTCATCGAGCCGACCTCCGAACAGGTCGATGCTGCGCATGCGGTGGGGGCACAGGTCGTTGAATTTCACACCGGCCGCTACTGCCATCTTTCCGGCGACGACCGCGCCGTCGAGTTTGAACGGCTGCAGGCGGCGGCGACCCGCGCCTTCGATCTCGGGCTGGAAGTCCATGCCGGACACGGCCTGGATTACGTCACAGCGGCCCACATGATGGCGATTGCCGAGGTCCGGGAGCTGAACATCGGCCACTTCCTGATCGGCGAGGCCGTTTTTGTCGGCCTGCCCACCGCCATCCACCGCATGCGCGCCGCCATGGAGGCCGCCGCGTGATCATCGGGGTCGGCGCGGACCTGTGCGACATTCGCCGGATCCAGACCTCGCTGGACCGGTTTGGAGACCGGTTCAAACAGCGCTGTTTCACCGACATCGAACGCGCCCGGTCGGACCGCAAGCCCGACGCGGCCTGGAGCTACGCCAAACGGTTCGCGGCCAAGGAGGCCTGCGCCAAGGCGCTGGGCACGGGCATGCGGAGAGACGTGTACTGGCGCGACATGGGGGTGGTGAACATGCGCTCGGGCCAGCCGACCCTTGCCCTGACCGGTCACGCGGCCGACCACCTGGCCAGACTGACACCAGCCGGTCACGAAGCCCGGATACACCTGACGCTCAGTGACGAGCACCCTTACGCACTCGCCTTCGTGGTGATCGAAGCCTTGCCGATGGCTTAATCACGTTATACCGATTTCGCCGCAAAGACCGCGGACAGCGGCTGGGGGACAGAGTCACTATGAGCGACGAGCACAAGCCGCACGACGATCACGGCCACGGTCACGACGACCACGGGCATGCTGCGCCTGCCGCAGGGGGTCATGACGACCATGGTCACGCTGCGCCTGCCGCGCACGGCCATGACGACCACAGCCATGACGCCGCCCATGGTCATGACGACCACGGTCACGCTGCGCCCGCCGCCCATGGTCACGACGACCACGGCCACGACGCGACCGCTGCCCATGGTCAGGACGATCACGGACACGCCGCCCCGGCTGCTCACGGCCACGATGATCACGGCCACGACGCCCCGGCTGCTCACGGCCACGATGATCATGGCCACGATGCCGGTCACGGGCATGACGACCATGGGCACGCCACGCCGGCCGCCCACGGTCACGATGATCATGGCCACGATGCGGGCCACGGCCACGACGATCACGCCGCGCCCGCCGCGCACGGCCATGACGACCACGGTCACGCCGCCCCGGTCGCGGCGGCCGCCGTCGCCGGCGCTGCCGCTGCCGCCGCGGCGAAGCCGCCGGTCTGGAGCGACTCCGGCGACGCGCCCTTCGAGGACGTCGATGCGACCCCGGTCTATGCCCGGGGTTCCGGCAAGAAGCGCAAGTCGAAGGGCGGCTCGAGCAGCGAGGGCATGGAGATCTTCAAGACGATCTTCTTCGCCCTGTTGATCGCCCTGGTGCTGCGCGTGGTGCTGTTCCAGCCCTTCACCATTCCCTCGGCCTCGATGGAGCCCAACCTGTACGAGGGCGACTACATCGTCGTCTCGAAGTGGAGCTACGGCTACTCGAAGCACTCGATCCCGTTCAGCCCGCCGATCTTCAGCGGCCGCATCATGTTGCCGGGCGTCAGCAATGAACCCCGCCGCGGCGACATCGTGGTGTTCAAGCTGCCGCGCGACAACGAGACGGACTACATCAAGCGCCTGATCGGCCTGCCCGGCGACCGCATCCAGATGATCGACAATGTGCTGTTCATCAACGGCACGGCGGTCCGCGACGTCGAGATGAGCCGTCAGGACGTCCAGAACCTGTACGGGACCCAGCTGACCATCCAGCTGCGCGAGACCCTGCCGGAAGGCCGCGAGATCAACATCCAGGACTGGGGCCCCGGCAATATTTCGGACAACACCCCGGTGTTCGAGGTTCCCGCCGGCCACTATTTCATGATCGGCGACAACCGCGACAACTCGCAGGACAGCCGTTACGACGAGTACACCGGCGTGGGCTATGTCCCGGCCGAGAACCTGATCGGCAAGGCCGAGATCATCCTGTTCTCGTGGAAGCCCGGCGCCTCGCTGTGGAACCCGATCAGCTGGTTCACGAAGATCCAACCGAGCCGGTTCTTCACCGTTCTCGACTGATGACTGACAGACGCGCCGAGGCAGTGCAGGCTCTGCGGCGCCGCCTCGGCCACGACTTCCGGGATCCGGCGCTGCTGGATCTGGCGCTGACCCACGCCAGCGTGGGGGAGGGGGCCGAGCGCGACGCACGCGGTCGGCCGTTCGCCGACAACCAGCGGCTGGAGTTCCTGGGCGACCGGGTTCTGGGGCTGCTGGTCGCGGACCGGCTGGTGCGCGACTTCCCGGGCGCCGACGAGGGCGACATGTCCTCGCGCCTGCACGCGCTCGTCGACAAGGCCGCCTGCGCCCGCGTGGCCGAGGCCCTCGGGGTCGGCGACGCCATGCGGCTGTCGCCCGGCGAAACCAAACAGGGCGGGCGGCGTCGCGAGGGCGTGCTGGGCGACGCCATGGAAGCCCTGCTGGCCGCGGTCTGGCTGGACGGCGGCTTCGACGCGGTGCGGACGGTGTTTGACCAGGCATGGAAAGACGAGCTGTCCGCCCCGCCGCAAAAATCCCTGACCAATCCGAAATCGGCCCTGCAGGAGTGGGCGCTGGGGCTCGGAAAGCCCCTGCCGGCCTACCGGATCGTGGAACGGAAGGGTTCCGATCACGCCCCGACTTTCACCGTTGAAGCCAGCGTTGCCGGATATCCGCCCTTGACCGCGCAAGGGCGTTCGCGTCAGGACGCGGAGAAGGCGGCCGCGATCGGCCTGCTGCAGCGTGAAGGCGTGATTTGACCGATACAGAAAACCAGCGGGCCGGCTTCGCCGCCATCATCGGCGCGCCCAATGCGGGCAAGTCGACGCTGGTCAACCGGCTGACCGGAACCAAGGTCTCGATCGTCACCCAGAAGGTCCAGACCACGCGCTTCCCCGTGCGTGGCATCGCCATCGAGGGGAATGCCCAGATCGTGCTGGTCGACACCCCCGGCATCTTCACCCCGCGCCGCCGTCTGGACCGGGCCATGGTCGCCTCGGCCTGGGGCGGGGCCTCGGACGCCGATGTGGTCGTCCACCTGATCGACGCCGCCTCCCACATCGCGTCCGAAGGCAAGGAAGGCCAGGCTGCCGACCGGCGCTCGGCCGAGGACACCGAGACCATCATCGCCAACCTGAAGGCCAGCGACACCAAGGTCATCCTGGCCCTGAACAAGATCGACGGCATGCGCCGCGACACCCTGCTGGCCCTGTCGCACGCCCTGTTCGAAACCGGCGTCTATTCCGAGGTCTATATGATCTCCGCACTCAGCGGCGACGGCGTCGACGACCTGAAGCAGCGGCTGGCCCGGTCCATGCCCGCCGGGCACTGGCTCTATCCCGAGGACCAGTCCGCCGACGTGCCGATGCGCGTCCTGGCCGCCGAGATCACGCGCGAGAAGGTCTATCTGCGGGTCCACGAGGAACTTCCCTATTCGGCGGCGGTGGAGACCACGGCATTCGAGGACAAGGCCGACGGCTCGGCGCGGATCGAGCAGATCATCTATGTCGAACGCGAGAGCCAGCGGCCCATCGTGCTGGGCAAGGGCGGCCAGACCCTTAAATGGATCGGCCAGAAGTCGCGCGAGGAACTGACCGAACTGCTGGACCGGCCCGTCCACCTGTTCATCACGGTCAAGGTCGACCCGAAATGGCAGGACAGCCGCGCGCTCTACGCCCAGTTCGGGCTGGATTTCGACGTCTAGACCCTTGTTCCACGTTCCCAGAAAATCCGGGGGCCATCCCCGGTTGGCGATGGCCGTCATCGCCCTGCTGGTCGTTCTGTTCGTCGGGCTTATCATCTGGACGACGGTCCGGCCCGCGCCGACAGCGCCGGCGCCTGAGCCCTTGCCGCCCCGCCCGCCCGTCGTCGTGGTCGAGTCACTGCCGCAACTTGCGGAACAGCTGGGCCGCTGGGGCGGTTCGGGCCAGTTCACCGGCGGCGTACTGGTCGCGCGGGGCGACGAGGTGCTGTTCCGGCAGGTTCACGGGTTCGCCAACCGGAGCCTCGGAACGCCGCTGGCGCTGAATTCCCGATTCCGCCTGGCCTCGGTCAGTAAACAGTTCACCGCCGCCGCCATCCTGAGGCTGCAGGACGAGGGCGTGCTGTCGACCGATGATCCGGTTTGCAAATGGATCGAGCCCTGTCCGCCCGCGTGGGCGCCGATCCGCCTGCATCACCTGCTCAGCCACAGTTCCGGCATTCCCGACCTGATGGCGCGACCGGCCTGGGGCATTCGCCGCGTGACGCCGGCGACAATGGAAGAATTGACTGCAGAATCGATACAGTATGGCCTTCAGTTCTCACCGGGAACGAAGGTTCGCTACAACAACGCCGCCTACAATCTGCTGGGCGCCGTGGTCGAAAAGGCCAGCGGACGGCCCCTGCACCCCTATTTGCGCACCGCCTTTTTTGATCCGCTCGGCATGGCGGACACCGGTTATGACGACGGCGCGTCGGACGTGATCATGGGCTACGCCAACCTGGTCGGCGGTCTGGCCGAACAGCCGAACGCCAATGTCAGCATCATCGTCGGGGCCGGGGCCATGTACTCGACCCTGGACGATCTGCTGGTCTGGCAACGCGCCCTGCATGGCGGCCATCTGTTGAGCCCGCGCAGTTATGCGATGATGATCGCCGATCACGCGCCAGCGGACACCCCGGACGAACGGGGTCGACCGCGTCGCGGTTGGGGCTTCGGTGTGTTCAACAACAGCATCGGCCAGCGCGTTTCGCCGGCGTTCCAGGATCGCCAGATCTTCCACACCGGCAGCTGGTCGGGGTTCCGCAATCTGATGACCTGGCAGCCGGACGGGGACGTCACGGTGATCGTGCTGTCGAACAATTTCCACCAGCGTGATGCGGTCTTCCTGCTGTCCCAGCAGGGCATGGCCGAGGCGTTGGGGCGGCCGTTCCCTACAGCGATGGCCCGCTAGCGGGTCAGACCCGCATGGTGCCGGTCTCGACGAACCGCTGGTGCCACGACAGGGCTTCGTTCAGCAGCGTCGGTGACTGCAGGCCGTACGAGCCCCTGAGCGCCCGGTCGTAGTAGTCCTGCAGCTGATCCCGATAGTCGGGATGGGCGCAGTTGGGGATGATCAGACCCGCCCGCTGTTTCGGCGACAGACCGCGCAGGTCGGCAAGGCCCTGTTCGGTGACCAGCACCTGCACGTCCTGGGTGATGTGATCGACATGGCTGGCGTGCGGCACAATGGCCGAAATCTTGCCGCCCTTGGCCGTCGAGGGGGTCATGAAAACCGAGATGAAGGCATTGCGGGCGAAGTCCCCTGAGCCGCCGATGCCGTTCTGGATGCGTGACCCCATCACATGGGTCGAGTTGACGTTGCCGTAGATGTCGGCCTCGATCAGGCCGTTCATGGCGATGCAGCCCATCCGCCGGATCAGCTCGGGATGGTTGGAAATCTCCTGGGGGCGCAGGATGATCCGGCCGCGGAACTCCGTCATGCGGGCGTTGAGGTCCGCCGCCGCGTCGGGGCTCAGCGAGAAGGCGGTGGCCGAGGCGACGCGCAGCTTTCCGCTGTCGAGAAGGTCCAGCATCCCGTCCTGGATGACCTCGGTATAGGCGGTCATGTTCTCGAACGGCGCGTCGATCAGCCCGGTCAGGACGGCATTGGCGATATTGCCGACCCCCGACTGCAGCGGCAGCAGCGAGGCAGGCAGGCGGCCCATCTTCACCTCATGCGATAGGAACTCCAGCAGGTGGCCCGCGATGGCCATGGCGGCCCCGTCCGGCGGAGCGAACGGGGCGTTGCGGTCCGGCGCATGGGTCTCGACCACGGCGACGACCTTGGCCGGGTCACAGCGGAAGGTGGGTTGGCCGATCCGGTCGTCGGCGCGCAGCAGCGGGATCGGCACTCGGTTCGGCGGCAGGGCGGTGCCGTAGTAGATGTCGTGCATCCCCTCCAGCGCCGGATTCTGCCAGGAATTGACCTCCAGGATCACCTGCCCGGCCCGGTCCAGCCAGGTCTTGTTGTTGCCGACGGATGACGAGGGGATCAGCGACCCGTCTTCGAGGATGCCCGACACCTCGATCACCGCCGTCTCCAGCGGCCCGAGGAAGCCCTGCCAGGCCATCGGCGCGACCTGGCTGAGGTGCATGTCGAGATATTCCATCTCGCCCCTGTTGATCTTCTCCCGGGCAATGGGGTCGGAGTTGTAGGGCAGGCGGAACTCGATCCCGTCGGCCCGGGCCAGGGCCCCGTCCAGCTCGGGTCCGGTGGACGCGCCGGTCCAGACCTTCAGGCGGAATGGATTGCCCTTCGCATGCTCGGCCTCGATGCGCGCGGCCAGCGCCGGGGCTATCACCTTCGGATAGCCCGAACCGGTGAAGCCGCTCATGCCCACCGTGCTGTTGGGCGGGATCAGCGCCGCCGCCGCCTCGGCGCTCATGATTCTCGTTTGAAGGGCGGTCGAACGGATGCGGGAAGAAGCCATGGGGTGGCCTACGCCCCCGGGCCTGATGCGGCCACCCCGTTAGAGTGCGTAGATCGTCGCGTCAGCCTTCGCGGGCATCTCGGTTTCCCGGGCCGGGAAGACCGCCCGCAACGAGGCGTCGCGCAGCCACAGTCCGCCCTACATGAACAGGCCGAGCCAGCGCCAAACAGGGTGTGGCTGAACAACGGGTTCTCGACCCGCAGACTGGTGGCGATGGAGGCGCCGAGCATGAACAGGACGAACAGCCCGCTCAGCACCCGGCCCGTCCAGACGGACGAGAGGCCTTCACGACGCCGGCTTCCAGTCAGCCGACGGAATGGTGTTGACCATCCAGGGCACGCCGAACCTGTCGATCAGCCCGCCGTAGCCCGGCGACCAGAAGGTCTCGCCGAACGGCATGGTGGGCCGGCCGCCCTCGACCAGGGCGTCATACCAGCGGCGCGCCTCGGCCAGGTCGTCAGTGTGCACGGTGACGTCGAAGCCGTTCTTCGGCTTGTCGATCCCCGGGGCCCAGTCGACGTCCATGTCGGCGCCCATAATGGCCTGGTCGCCGACCTCCAGCCAGCAGTGCATCAGCCAGTCGCGGTACTGCGGACCGACCGGCATGTCCGGGGGGCCGTCGGCGTAGGGCAGGGCAGCGGTGACCCTGCCGCCGAGCACCTCAGCGTAGAACCCGAAGGCCTCGCGGCACTGGCCGCGGAAGCTCAGGCTGGTGACGATCTTCATCGGTCAGTCTCCTGTGGCTTGATCCTGAAGGAAGGCCTCCAGACGCTCGAAGGTGCTGGTCCAGCCGTGTTTGTGTCCGGTCAGGCTCTGTTCCGACTTCAGCCCCTCGTGGGTGAAATCCATCAGGGTGCCGCCGTCAGGCGCGTCGCTGA
Source organism: Brevundimonas sp. UBA2416 (assembly GCF_002343105.1). Classification (NCBI taxonomy): domain Bacteria; kingdom Pseudomonadati; phylum Pseudomonadota; class Alphaproteobacteria; order Caulobacterales; family Caulobacteraceae; genus Brevundimonas; species Brevundimonas sp. UBA2416. The sequence continues at coordinate 99,923 of NZ_DDRM01000019.1, read as the reverse complement.
GCTGGACCGTGACAAGGGTGTCGACCGGCGGTCCGTCTTCGTGGGACTCATCCCATTTGAAGGTGAAGACCAACCGCTCCTCCGGCACGATCTCGCGATAGACGCCGCCCTGCCACAGGTTCTCGCCGGTGTCGGGCGAGCGAAGGCAGGCCCGCCATTCGCCGCCGACGCGGAAGTCGCCGGCGCCGGAGACCATCGGCCATTCGACCGGACCCATCCACAGCACCCGGATTTCGGGACTGGTCCACGCCCGCCAGACTAGCGGTCGCGGCGCATCGAAATGACGCTGCATCCGCAGGGTCGGACGGGCGGCGATGCTGTCGACGAAGGTCATCGGGCGGCCTCTTCAGCGGGTCCGGTCGCGGCCGGGGAGGGTCAGTGGGTTTTCAGAAGTTCGGCCAGCTGGTCGGCGCAGGTCCCCCAGCCTTCGTGGAAGCCCATGGCCTCATGCTGTTGCTTCGTCTCGGCGTTCCAGTGGCGCGCCGTGGCGACATACTCGGTCTTGCCGTCGTCCATCGGCGTCAGCTCCACCGTGGCGACCATGAAGGGCTGACCGGCGGGCTCCCAGTCGGGCGTGAAGGCGTCGGTCGTGATCCAGCGTCGGCTGGGCTCGACCGCGAGGAAGACGCCGCTGTTCGGGATCCGCTCGCCATCCGGCCCGTGCATGACGAAGTTGAATACGCCGCCGGGCCGCGGGTCGATCTGGATATCGGAGATCGACCAGGGCTTGGGGACGAACCACTGTTGCAGCAGCTCCGGCGTCATCCAGGCCTTCCAGATCCTCTCCGGGCTGGCGTCGATGACGCGGCGGAGGACCAGCGCATGCTGATGCGCGACGCCGTCGGTGTTGCAGGGGTTGCTTTCAGTTTCTCGGCCCATCGGGGTCCCCTTTCTGGATTTTCTTGAGGTAGGCGTCGAGGCGGTCGAAGCTGGCGTCCCAGTAGCGGCGATAGTGGTCCAGCCACTCGGCGATGCCCTTGAACGCCATCGGCTCCAGCCGGGCGGGACGCCACTGCGCCTCGCGACCCCGGCTGATAAGTCCGGCCTTCTCCAGCACCTTCAGATGTTTCGACACGGCCGGCAGGCTCATGTCGAACGGCGCCGCGAGTTCGTTGACGCTGGCCTCGCCCTCGCACAGCCGCGCCAGGATGGCCCGACGGGTCGGGTCGGCCAGGGCCGCGAATTTGGCGGAGAGGGGATCGGTCTGCATGACGGTGACTTCGTGCGTAACTGATCGGTTAAGTGCAACGACCTGGACGGGCTGTCAACCGTTCGGTTAAATAAAAAAGAGGACGGTCGAACGGAACGGCCGATCGACGCGGCGGGTTCGTCCAGCGCATCGGAGCCGCCCATGAAAGCCCTCGTCCTCAACTGCACCCTCAAGCCGTCGCCGGAGACCTCGAGCACCGAGGCTCTGGCCAGGGTCGTCATCGCCGAACTCGAAAAGGGCGGAGCCTCGGTCGAGATGGTCCGGCTGGTCGATCTGAACCTCAAGCCGGGCATCAGGACGAACGAGGGCAAGGGCGACGACTGGCCCTCGGTGCACGCGAAGATCATGGCCGCGAATATCGTCGTCTTCGCCACCCCGACCTGGCTGGGCCAGATGTCGAGCGTCTGCCTGCGCGCGCTGGAGCGGATGGACGCCCTGTTCGCCGAGTTCGACAAGGCGGGCCGGCCCGTCGCCTTCGGCAAGGTCGCCGGCGTCGTGGTCACGGGCAATGAGGACGGGGCGCACAACATCGTCGCTACGGTGTGCCAGGGCCTGATCGATATGGGCTTCACCATCCCCGGCCAGAGCTGGACCTACTGGCACCTCGGCCCGGGTCCCGGCCCGGACTATGTCGAGACCGATCAGGGCCACGCCTATTCGGACCGCGTCGGGCGCAACGCCGCCCGCAACCTGCTGGCGCTCGCCAGTGTGCTGAAGCCCTCGACCTATCCGGTTCCTGAAAGCGGCGAGGACTGACGTCGCCACTCCGTTCGTGACGGGGCGGGAAAAGCCGGGATAGGGTGGCGCATGTCCCTGATCGCCCTGACCCTCGCCGTCGCCCTGCAAACCTCGCCGGAGCAGAAGGTCGCCGCCGCCCTGGACGCCCTTCACGCCGCCGCCGCGCGGGCCGATTCCGCCGCCTGGGCCGACAGGCTGGCGCCGGACATGGTCTGGATCGGCAATGAGACGTCCGAGCGCTGGGACCGTGACGCCTTCCTCGGCTTCGCCGCGCCGATTTTCGCCCGCGGTGAGGGCTGGGTCTATTCGGCGCGCAATGGGGGCCGCGACCGCCATGTGACGCTGGCGCCGGATCCTTGCGCCTGTGTCGCCTGGTTCGACGAAGTGCTGGACAGCCAGACCTACGGCACGGCCCGCGCGGAAGGGATGATGGTGCGCGACGGCGCGGAATGGCGCGTGCTGCGCTATGCGCTCAGCTATCCGATCCCCAATGATCTGGCCGACGGGATGACGACCGAAATCAAGGCCTATGAGGCGGCGACGCCGATCGTCGACGCCCCGGGCGAACCCGCCGACACACCGGAGGAGGCCGCCGCCGCCGCGGTGCTGGACGCCCTGCACGAAGCGGCGTCGAAGGCGGACGGTGCGGTCTATTTCGACCTGTTCACGCCCGACGCCACCTACATCGGCTCCGACGTGACCGAGCACTGGTCGATCGCCGAGTTCCGCTCCTATGCCGAGCCCTATTTCAACCGCGGTCGCGGCTGGACCTACACGCCGCGCTCGCGGTCCCTGACCCTCGCGCCGCTGGATTGCCGCTGCGTGGTCTGGTTCGACGAGGCGCTGAACAGCCAGTCCTACGGCACCAGCCGGGGCACGGGGGTTCTGGTGCGCGGCGAGGACGGTCAGTGGCGCATCGCCCTCTATGCCCTGACCTTCCCCATTCCCAATGCCCTGGCGCGGGACATGACGGCGCGGATCCGGGCGGCGGCGGCGCACTAGCGGAAAACCGGAACATATGGCCAACCCCGGCGCAGTCCTCTAACACCGCCGGATGGATTTCACAGACGACGCCTTCGTCCTGTCCGCCCGCGCCCATGGTGACACCGGCGTGGTTGTTGAACTGCTGACCGAGGCGCACGGACGGCGTGCGGCCTATGTCGCCGGCGGGGCGTCGCGGCGGATGAAACCCTTCCTGCAGGCCGGCGCGCGAGTGACGGCCGAGTACAAGGCGAGGACCTCGGACCATCTCGGCTCGGCGCGGCTGGAGCCGGTGGGGGAGGGGCCCAGCGCCCTGTTCGACGATCCGCTGGCCCTGACCGGCCTCGCCGCCGCCGCCGCCGTGGCGCAGGGGTCGCTGCCCGAGCGCGAGCCGCATCCGGGCGCCTTCCTGGCCTTTGAGGCGCTGATGTCCGCCTTCGCCCTGCCGGACGTTTGGCCCGCCATCTTCGTGCGTTTCGAGGCGGGTCTGCTGGAGGATCTGGGCTTCGGCCTCGATCTCAGCCGCTGCGCCGTGACCGGGACCATGGACGACCTGGTCTGGGTCAGCCCCCGCACAGGCCGGGCCGTCGGCGCCGAGGCCGGCGCGCCCTATGCCGACAAGCTGCTGAAACTGCCGCCCTTCATGTTGGGCGCCCAGGCCGGGCTGGGCGACGGCGATGTCGGGGCGGGCCTCGACCTGACCGCCCATTTCCTCGAACAGTTCGTCTTCCACCCCCAGAACCGGCCTATTCCGCCGGCACGGGTGTGGATGATCGACAAGCTGCGCGAGGCGGGTCGCCTTTGAGCCGCTCGCCATGTTAGCCATCGACCCGTGATCGGGGAATCCAAGCCATGAGAATGACCGTCGTCCGCGCCTTTGCGCTCAGTGTTGCCCTGCTGTCCGCGGCGCCCGTCGCGGCCCAAGCCGTGACCGATTCCGGCGCAGAGCAGCGTATCGAGGCGGACGTCGTCTTCCTCGCTGACGACGCCCTCGAGGGACGCGGCACCGGTCAACGCGGCTATGATCTGGCGGCCCTCTATGTCCAGTCCCGGATGCAGGCCATCGGATTGCGACCGGGTGCAGCCGGGGGCGATTGGCTTCAACGCTTCACGGTGGCGCGACTCGGCATCGCCGCCGAGGGCGCGACCCTCAGCTGGACTCCGGCGGGCGGTGAGCCCGTGGTCTGGCGCAGCGGACAGGAGGCCCTGTTCGGCGTCGGCCGCGAGGCGGGCCGCTTCGTCCAGCCGGGCCAGCTGGTGTTTGTCGGCTTCGGAATCGACGCGCCGGAACTGGGTATGTCCGACTATGCGGATCTGGATGTGGCCGGAAAGATCGTCGTCTTCCTGTCCGGCGCACCCGCCGGAACTGCTCCGGAGGTCGCCGAGCGTCTTGAGGCCGCCAAGGCGCGGACGGCTGAGGCTCGTGGCGCGATCGGCACGGTCACGGTGAACACCGCCGCCAGCGCGGGCCGGTATACCGATACGCTCCTGCGCCGGTTCGCGGGGCGCACCGAGACGGTCTGGGTCGGTCCGGACGGCACGCCGAGGCGCCAGGCGCCGGGTATCCGGGCGTCCGCCTTCCTGAGTGACGCCGCCGCAGAGGCGCTATTCGCCGGGGCCTCGCGCTCCTATGCGGACATCCGGCGTGAGGCCGCCGCGGCCGGCGGAAGACCGGAGGGCTTCGCCCTGGCGGGAGAGGCCGTGTTCGAGGTGCACACCCGGCGTGAGGACCTGCAGACCGCCAATGTCGTGGGCGTGATCGAGGGCTCCGATCCCGCGCTGAAGGCCGAATATGTCGTGATGACCGCTCACCTGGACCATCTTGGCCTGAGTGGAACCGGACCGGACCGGATCAACAACGGCGCGCTCGACAATGCCGGCGGCATCGCCTCCATGCTTGAGGCGGCCCGCATGCTGGCGCAGGCGCCGCCGCGTCGCTCGGTGCTCGTCGTGGCCCTGTCCGCGGAAGAGCTGGGCCTGATCGGATCGGACTATCTGGCGCGTTATCCGGTCGCCCCGGGCGCGATCGCCAATGTGAACCTGGACATGCCGATCCTGACCTATGACTTCACCGATGTGGTCGCCTTCGGCGCAGAACACTCGACCATGGGGCCGCTGGTCGCCGCCGCGGCCCGGGCGGAGGGGGTGAGTCTCTCACCCGATCCGATGCCGGAGCAGAACGTCTTCACCCGATCCGACCACTATTCCTTCGTTCAGGCCGGAATTCCCTCGGTCATGCTCGCCACGGGCTATGCCAACGGCGGCGAGGCCGCCTGGGGGCAGTTCTTCGCCAACGGCTATCACAAGCCGAATGACGACCTGTCGACGCCCTTCAACTGGAGCGCCGCGGCCCGGTTCGCCCGCGTCAATGCCGCCATCGCCCGGGCCATCGCGGACTCGGAGCGCGCGCCGCTCTGGTATGAGGGGAACGTCTACGGCGACCGGTTTGCACCGGGCGCGGAACGGGCGCCGGCGCCCTGACGTCGGGCCCGCGAAACGCCGGATCGACCCACAGGTCGCGGCAACACTTCGGCCGCGGTCCGGTCTAGACTCAGGCCTCCTCTTCGCCGATTCGAAGGCCCATGACCGTTCACACCCCGCCGCCGGAAGGCGGACGCATCGTCGACGAGCCGATGAGCGAGGCGCTGTCGCGCCGCTATCTCGCCTACGCCCTGTCGACCATCACCAATCGCGCCCTCCCGGACGTGCGCGACGGCTTCAAGCCGGTGCACCGGCGGATCATGTACGCCATGCACCAGATGCGGCTGAACCCGCAGGCGGCGGCGCGCAAATGCGCCAAGGTCGTCGGCGAGGTCATGGGCGGCTACCACCCGCACGGCGACGCCTCGATCTATGACGCCCTGGTGCGTCTGGCGCAGGACTTTTCGCAGCGCTATCCGCTGGTCGACGGGCAGGGCAATTTCGGCAATATCGACGGCGATAACGCCGCGGCCATGCGCTACACCGAGTGCAAGCTGACCGCCGCCGCCGTCCTGCTGATGGAGG
>NZ_DDRM01000019.1:93739-93962 GCF_002343105.1 Brevundimonas sp. UBA2416 | reverse complement strand
TCGACGGGCAGGGCAATTTCGGCAATATCGATGGCGATAACGCTGCGGCCATGCGCTACACCGAGTGCAAGCTGACGCCCGCCGCCGTCCTGCTGATGGAGGGCATCGACCAGGACTCGGTGGACTTCAAGGCCACCTATGACGATCAGGACGAAGAGCCGATCGTCCTGCCGGCCGGCTTTCCCAATCTGCTCGCCAACGGCTCGTCGGGCATCGCCGTCGG
>NZ_DDRM01000019.1:88122-93600 GCF_002343105.1 Brevundimonas sp. UBA2416 | reverse complement strand
CGGGCATCGCCGTCGGCATGGCCACCTCGATCCCGCCGCACAACGTCGGCGAACTGATCGACGCCTGCCATCTGTTGCTCGAGCGTCCCGACGCCACGACGGAAGAACTGGCCGGCATCGTGCCGGGCCCGGACTTCCCGACCGGCGGCGTCGCCGTCGAGGGCCATGCCTCCATCCTCGATGCCTATGAGACCGGCCGGGGCGGGGTGCGCCTGCGGGCCCGCTGGGAGACCGAGGACCTCGGTCGCGGCGTCTGGCGCATCGTCGTCACGGAGATGCCCTATCAGGTGCAGAAGTCGAAACTGATCGCCGATCTGGCCGACCTGATTGAACACAAGAAGGCGCCCCTCCTGGGCGACGTCCGCGACGAGTCGGCCGAGGACATCCGTCTGGTCATCGAGCCGAAGTCGCGCACGGTCGAGCCCGAGGTGCTGATGGAGAGCCTGTTCAAGCTCTCCGACCTCGAGGTCCGCTTCCCCATCAACATGAACGTGCTGGACGCCACCGGCACGCCGCGCGTCATGGGGCTGAAGGCCTGTCTGCAGGCCTTCCTCGATCACCGCCGCGAGGTGCTGGTCCGCCGGGCCGGCTGGCGCATCGACCGGGTCGAGAAGCGCCTGCACCTGCTGGAAGGCCTGCGGATCGTCTTCCTCAACCTCGATGAGGTGATCCGCATCGTCCGCGAAGAGGAGCAGCCCAAGGCCGTCCTGATCGCCCGCTTCGGCCTGTCGGAACTCCAGGCCGACTTCATTCTCGACACCCGTCTGCGCCAGCTGGCGCGGATCGAGGAGATGACGATCGAGAATGAATACAAGGCCCTGTCCGACGAACTTGCCGCGCTGCAGTCGCTGTCGTCATCGCCGGCCAAACAGTGGAAACAGGTGGGCAAGGACCTCGAGGCCGTGCGCAAGGCCCTGGTCTCACCCCGCCGCACCACCATCGCCGAGGCCGTGGACTCGTCGGCCTTCGTTTCGGTCGAGGCCTTCATTCCGCGCGAGGCGATCACCGTCATCCTGTCTGAACGCGGCTGGATCCGCGCCGCCAAGGGCAAGGTCGAGGATCCGTCGGAGCTGAAGTTCAAGGAGGGCGACAGCCTGGCCTTCCTCGTGCCCGGCTATACGACGGACAAGATTCTGGTCGCGGCGTCCGACGGGCGCATATTCACGGTGGGGGCCGACAAACTGGCCTCTGGCCGGGGCCACGGCGAACCGCTGCGGCTGATGATCGACCTCGATGAGAAGGCGGACATCGTCAACCTGCTGGCCCATCAGCCTGGCGGCAAGCTGCTGGTCGCCTCGAAGGCCGGCTACGGCTTCATCGCCCCCGAGGACGAACTGCTGGCCCAGAAGCGCGGCGGCAAACAGGTGTTGAACGGCGAGATGCTGGCCGCCATCCGGGTGAATGGCGACCATGTCGCGGCCATCGGCGACAATATCAAGGCGCTGATCTTCCCGCTGGCGGAACTGCCCGAGATGGGCCGGGGCAAGGGCGTCAAGCTGCAGAACTACAAGCAGGGCGGGCTGGCCGATGTGGCGGTGTTCGACGGCGCCCACGGCCCCGAATGGGTCGACGGCGGCGGTCGTCGGCGCAACTGGCCCGACTGGAAGGACTGGCTGGGCAAGCGCGCGGGGGCCGGACGACAGGGCCCGCGCGGACTCAGGAAGTTCCGTTAGCCTCTGCCAGCCAGGCCCGGGCCGTGTCGAGGCAGGCGTCGTGCTGCAGATTCAACTGGTCGATGGCGGCGTTGGCCGCCGCCTGATCCGGGTTACGGGTGATCGAGCCAAGGGCGAGAGTCGTGCTGGCGGTAAAGGCTTCCGACAGCTGCTCCTGGGTCAGTCCAAGCGGCTGGGCGAAAACGGACGCAGCCGTAATGAAGCCTCGACCGTTTCGGTCGGAGCGAGCCTGGGCCTCGGCGTTGCCGGTGAAGGCGTGCAAGGCCGAGGTGGCGGCCATCACCCCGGCGCAGCGCATGGCGCTTTCATAGCGATCCGGCCGGGCGACCGGAACAGGCGGCGCTGCATCCTGTGGCGAGGCGAGAGCGAAGGACACAGCCAGAAGCGATACGAACATGATGGTCCCTTTGGTGACCACCAATCTATCTGCGGCAAGGAGGCGCATCAATCCGTTCCGAAGCGTCGCGGAATCCGGGATTGCGCCGATTTCACTATCCGGGCGGCGGGACGCGCGCGATACTCGCCGCCTTCGCCGGAGAAATCGAAATGATCGTCACCCTGATCGTCATCGCCGTCATCGTCGCCGTGGTGCTGTTCGTCGTCGTCGGCGCCTACAACAAGCTGGTCGCGCTCGATCAGCGCGCCGACCAGTCGTTCGCCGACATCGACGTCCAGCTCAAGCAACGCCAGGACCTGATCCCCAATCTGGTCGAAACGGTGAAGGGCTATGCCTCGCACGAGCGCGGCACCCTGGACGCCGTGACCCAGGCCCGCGCCGCGGCCGCCGGGGCCACCTCGGTCAACGACAAGGTCCAGGCCGAAAACATGCTGACCGCGACCCTGGGCCGCCTGTTCGCCGTCGCCGAGGCCTATCCGGACCTCAAGGCCAACACCAACTATCTGGAGCTGCAGCGCGAGCTCTCGGACATCGAGAACAAGCTGGCCGCCGCGCGCCGCTTCTTCAACAGCGCCGTCAGCGAGTTCAATGCCGTGCGCCGCCAGTTCCCGACCGTCCTGTTCGCCGGCATGGTCGGCTTCGGCGCCGACAAGCCCTTCTTCGATGTTGGCGAGGGTGATCGCGCCGCCATGAACGCTGCCCCGCCCAAGGTCAGTTTCACGGCTTAAGGGACGACATTGATGGGCGCCGTCGGGCTCCAGACCCACATCTGGGCGAACAACACCCGTTCCCTGCTGCTGCTGGCCGCCTTCCCCGTGCTGATGATCTTCATCATCTACGGACTGCAGCTGGTCCTGATGGGATTCGGCTTCCTGCCCGGCACGGGCCGGGGGCTGGGTGACGACATGGCCCTGGCCGCCTCCTGGCTGGGGGGAACCATCCCCCTGGCCGTCGTCGTCTCCGGTATCTGGTTCGCCATCTCCTACTTCGGCAGCCAGGCCATGATCGACATGATGACCGGGGCCCGCAAGGTTGAGAGGAAGTCTGAGCCGGAGCTCTATAACCTGCTGGAAAACCTTGCGATCTCTCGGGGGCTGCGGACACCGACGCTGCGCATCATCGACAATGACAGCCTGAACGCCTTCGCCACCGGCCTGCATGAAGGCCAGTACAGTATCACCGTGACCCGCGGCCTGGTCGCGGCCCTGACCCGCGATGAGCTGGAGGCCGTTCTGGCCCATGAGCTGACACACGTCATCAACAGGGACGTGCGGACCATGGTGATCGCCTCGATCTTCGCGGGGATCATCAGCGTCATCGCCGAACTGGTGTTCCGCGGCCTGTTGTATTCACGCGGCGGCGGTCGGCGGGACAACAAGAACGCCATGCCGCTAATCCTGATCGGCCTGGCCTTCGCCGCCGTCGGATTCGCCCTCGCCATCGTCATCCGGATGATGCTGTCGCGGACACGGGAGTTCGTCGCCGACGCCGGGGCGGTTGAACTGACCAAGAACCCTGACGCGATGATCTCCGCCCTGCGCAAGGTGGAGGGCCGGTCCGGCCTGAAGGGACCGGATGAGGTGCAGCAGCTGTTTCTCGACAACCAGCCCGACGGCGTGGGGCTGGAAGGCCTGTTCGCCACCCATCCGCCGATCCAGAAGCGGATCGACGCCCTGGTGAAGTTCGGAGGCGGAATCGATCCGGGAGTATGGTCCGGCGAGGCGATACGGCCAGCCGAAGTCTATGCGATGTCGACGCCCGTAGCCGGCTGAGCCATTCGCTCCCAGCCCAGCCTGGTCAGCTGCTCCATCGGCCGGAATTCGGCCTTGTAGTCCATCTTCTTCGAGCCCCGGACCCAGTAGCCGAGATAGACGAAGGGCAGGCCGACGATCCGGGCCTGACGCACATGGTCGAGGATGGCGAAGCGGCCGAGGCTGCGGGCCTCGAGCGCGGGATCGAAGAAGCTGTAGACCATCGAAAGGCCGTCACCGAGCAGATCGGTGAGGCAGACGCCGACCAGATCGCCGGGGCCGCCGTCGGGGGAGGGCAGGCGGTATTCGATCAGATGGGTGCGGACGGCCGTGTCCTCGACCATGGCGATATAGTCCAGCCACCCCATGCCGCTCATTCCGCCGCCCGGATGGCGGCCATGCAGGTAGCGGCGCAGCAGGTCGAACTGCTCGGTCGTGGCTTCAGCCTCGACCAGATCGCGAGATAGATCAACGTTTCTCTTCAGTACCTTGCGCTGCGATCTTGAGAACTCGAACTCGGGAACGGGCAGACGCACAGAGACGCAGGCGTCGCAGGATTCACAGGCGGGGCGGTAGGCGATGTTCTGGCTGCGGCGGAACCCGGCCTGGGTCAGCTCGTCGTTGACGTGAGCGCCCTCGCTGAACGGCAGGTTGGCGAACACCTTTCGCTCGATCTGCCCGGGCAGATAGGGGCAGGGGGCCACGGTCGTCATGTAGAAGCGTAGCTGGCGCTGGGGAACGAAGGTCACGGCCTCAGGTCCGCATCCAATTTCGCCAACAGTGGGGCAGCCGCAGTTTCATGAGACTGATCTGACCCTCCGGGAGGCCATGGAGCAAGACCATTCGCCCCACACAAGCATGCAGGGCGACGACTCACAGGCTGGTGTCCGTTGGAAGGACCGGCGCCTCGCGCAACAGGACGATGGCGATGCGACGGTTGCCGGCCAAGGTTGGGTCGTCAGGGTACAGCGGGTCTGACCCCGCCTTGCCCGACACCTGATAGACCCGGTCCGCATCGACCCCGGCGCTCTGAAGGATCAGTCGCGAGGCGTTGGCCCGGGCCGAGGACAGGGCCCAGTCATTCGGCAGGGTGGCGCGGTTCGATCCCGGTGCGGCCGAGGTATGGCCGGTGATGGAGATGCGGTTGGGCAGCTGGTTGATGACGCGCGATATGGTCCGCAGCAGCAACTGGGCGCGGGCGTTCGGGCGGGCGGAGGTCGCATCGAACATCGAGCGGCCTTCCTGATCGACCAGCTGGATACGAAGGCCTTCGGGCGTCTGGTCGATGATCAGCTGTTTCGACAGCTCGGCCAGTTCGGGCATCGACTGCATCGCCTGACGCAGCGATTCGGCGGCCGAGGCGAATTCCGCGGCCTCGCGGCGGGCGATCTCCTCACGCAGGGCTTCCTCGCTCGCGGCGGCGAGGTTTGCGTTCTGACCGACTTCCCGGGGCGAATCGGCCGGGGCTTCGGGGGCCAGTTCACTGATGACCGACTGCGAACCCGAGCTCTTGGAGCCGTCGTCCCCGAGCGACGTGCCGCCCAGGATGCCGCCGGAGCCTGATGTCGTGGGGGAGACGCTGGCCGGGGCGAAATATTCGGCGATGCCGCGCTTCTGCTCCGGATCGGTCGTGTTGATCAGCCACATCAGCAGGAAG
>NZ_DDRM01000019.1:69281-88021 GCF_002343105.1 Brevundimonas sp. UBA2416 | reverse complement strand
CAGCAGGAAGAAGGCCATCATGGCCGTCACGAAGTCGGCATAGGCGACCTTCCAGGCGCCGCCATGGTGGCCCCCGCCGGAGACCTTCTTGATCTTCTTGATGAGGATCGGACGATCGCTCAGGGACATGGGGGGCTCGCGAAACAGGACCTGCTCGATAAGGTGGACAGTCCGCGTTAAGAAGGCGTTTGCGATAATCCAGAGTAGTGTTCGAGGGGGTTGGGTTGCTTCTAGTTCTCATGGCCTTGTTGGCGGGGCAGGAACGGGTCGCGGGCGCACCGCCTCCGGAAGTGGTCGCCGCCGCGCCGCCCACCGTATCGTCGCCGGCGCTGGTTGCGGCCCTGCCTGAACTGGCCGCCATGCCGGGTGTCGTTCTGGTCGGCTATCCGGTCAGCGGCGGGAGCGCCAGGGGCGTCCGCGAATCGATCAACCGGTCCCGGCCGCGCGAACCGGGAGGCGGCCCGTTCGATGGCATGACCACTTGGCGCTATTCGACCCGATGGCGCGGCTCGGCTGACGGTGGATGCGACCCGGCCAGCGCCGAGGTCACCGCGCACGTCGTCATCACCCTGCCCGAGCTGACGACCCGGCAGGCGCTGAGTCGATCGGAGCGCGAGAACTGGGACCGCTACCTGTCGCGGCTTGCGGCGCACGAGCAGAATCACGCCCGCATCGCCCTGGCCGGCATCGATCAGCTCCGCACCTTCATGCGCGGCGCCCCGAACTGCGAGACCATGCAGGCCGCGCGCGTCCAGATTGACGCCGCCATTCGCGACGCCAACCGTCAGTACGACGAAACGACAAGGCACGGGGCCACGGAAGGCGCGCGCTATCCCTGAGGCCTTGCCGCGAGCGAGGCCCTCGCCTAGTCGTCGGTGATGCTCCCCCCGCCTGATCCCGCATTCGACGCCGCCGCCTATCGCCGGGCGCTGGGCGGGTTCGCGACCGGGGTCTGCGTCGTGACGGCCCATACGCCCGACGGGCCCTACGGGATCACGATCAACTCCTTCACCTCGGTGTCCCTGAAGCCGCCGCTGGTGCTGTGGTGCCTCGATCGGGCCTCGGACCGGCACGACGGCTTTGCGGGCGCGGAGCGGTTTGCGGTTCATATGCTGCCGGTCGAGGACCGCGAGATGTCGGACCGGTTCGCCTGGGGCGTCTGCCGCCTGTCGTCAGATGAGTTCGACAGCTCCAGCAGTGAGCCCCCGCGGCTGAAGAACGCCCTGACGCGACTGGACTGCATCGCCACGGAGCGGATCGTGATGGGTGATCACCTGACCATTGTCGGGGCGGTGAGGAGCTTTGAGACGCGGCCGGGGGCAGGGCTCACCTATTTCCGCGGACGCTACGGCGTCGCCGAGGAGCCGGGGGCATGAAGATCGGTTTCGCGGGACTGGGCGTCATGGGCGGGCCGATGGCGCGGCATCTGGTTCAGGCAGGGCATGAAGTGGCCGGCTTCAACCGCTCGCCGGACAAGGCGCGGGCCTGGGCAGCGGCGACGGGTGGTCGGTTCGCCACCACAGTGGCGGAAGCCGCGGAGGGGGCCGAACTTCTGGTTCTCTGTGTCGGCAATGACGACGACGTCCGGCAGGTGGTGGTCGAGGCTCTGCCGCATCTGGCCGCTGACGCCGTGATCGTCGACCACACCACGACATCGGCCCGGGTGGCGCGCCAGATCGCCGCCGCGGCCACAGAGCAAGACAGGACCTTCGTCGACGCACCGGTTTCCGGCGGTCAGGCCGGCGCCGAGAACGGCCAGCTCAGCGTCATGGCGGGCGGCGATGCGGAGGCGCTCGCGCGGGTCGAGCCAATCCTGAAGGCCTATTCGAAGGCGGTGAAACACATGGGACCGTCCGGATCGGGCCAGTTGACCAAGATGGTCAACCAGATCGCCATCGCCGGAGTCGTCCAGGGCCTGGCAGAGGCGGTGCATTTCGCCGAGGTCGCGGGCCTGGATACGACCGCAGCCTATGACGCCATCTCCAAGGGCGCGGCCCAGTCGTGGCAGATGGACAATCGATGGAAAACGATGGCCGAAGGCCAGTTCGAATTCGGTTTCGCCGTCGACTGGATGCGCAAGGATCTCGGACTGGTGCTGGATGAGGCGCGGGCCAACGGCGCGCATCTGTCGCTGACGGCTCTGGTGGACCAGTTCTACTCGGAAGTGCAGGCCATGGGCGGGGCACGTTGGGACACTTCGAGCCTCGCAGCGCGGCTGCAGGACCGGGTCAGGAAACCCTGAGGCCGGATACGGCTCCCTGATTTCGCATAATATCTCTTATGCGCGTCACAGATCTGGCAAGGCGGGCTGCGCCTACGGCCCCTGTCCCACGGTCGGCGCGGCGTCGAGCAAGGCGATGGCCTCCCGGACATAGACCGCGTGAGCCACCACACCGATGCCGAGCGGTTCGTCCGACGGGCGCACCTCGGATGTGAGGACGCCCGCGATGAACGGATGATCCGGCTGGACCGTACCCGGCAGTTTGCGGGCCGCCGGCGTCCAGAACACCGGCCCTCCGGAGTTTCCGGGAAAGACCGGAAAATCAATAAGAAACACAGGAAAGCTCTGAACGGGCGTCAGTGGCCATGAGGCAATCCGCCCGGTGCGCAGGATGGGAAATCCCGCCGTGTTCGAGGAATAGCCGCGCGGAAAGCCGAGGGTCAGGAGTTCGTCGCCCGGCCCGACCTGCCAGCTGTCGAGGTCTTCCCCGCTGGCCAACCATCCCAGCGGGATCGCGGCCCGTGCGAAGACCGGCGGCGCGGAAATCTCCATTACTGCGATGTCGCGCTCAGGATGTTTGGTCCAGGCCGGGTCGCCCATCATGTTGCGGATGCGCAAGGGATCGGGCGCGAACCGCCAGCCGCCGCCCGGCATCTCGCTGCGCCAGCCGATCCGGGCGTCGCGACCGGCCATGCCGTCGAGCACATGGTGGGCCGTCACCAGCACGGTTCGGGGCGTGCCATCCGGGCGCGGCGCGTTGATCAGGAAGGCTGTTCCGACGCGGCGGGTGCCGTCGCCGTTGTTCTGGTCGACCTGAACCGTGGCGCTGATCAGACCGAGGGTCAGATCCCAGGCGGGCGCGGCCAGCTCCGCGATCGGAGGCTCCTGGACCTGCACCTGCTCCCAGGCGGGTTGAGGCGGCGTCTGAAGTTCGAACATCGTCCCCTGCCCGTCATTGGCGTTTGTTCATTTGACGGCGGGCCATCCGCGCGCACAAGGTCCGGCGTCAATTCAGGGGCACCGACATGAACCGCCGCGACCTTCTCGCCACATCCGCCGCTGCGCTCGCCGCAACGGCCCTTCCCGCTCACGCCCGCCCTACCGGAGCCCCGATGTCCCAAGGAACGCCCGTCCCGCCCGTTGCGAAGAAGATTCCGGTCCGCATCGAGCAACTGGGGCGCGTCCGGACGGACGACTATCAGTGGATGAAGGACGACAACTGGCAGGCGGTGCTGCGTGATCCGACGCTGATCAAGGCCGACGTCAAGGAGCACCTGGAGGCCGAGAACGCCTATCGCGAGGCCATGATGGTCTCGACCCTGCCTTTGCAGGCCGCGATGTTCGAGGAGATGAAGGGGCGGATCAAGGAGGCGGACAGCTCGGTCCCCTCCCCTGACGGGCCGTGGGAATACTACGTCGAGTACCGCACCGGCGATCAGCACCCGCGCTATATGCGCAAACCGCGTGGCGGCGCCGGCGAGGCGCAACTGCTGCTCGACGCCAACGCCCTGGCCGCGGGCAAGGCCTATTCCGAGGTATCCCAGACCGGTCACAGCCCCGACCACGCCCTGTTCGCCTATTCCGAGGACGCCCAGGGGTCCGAGGTGCACCAGATCTTCGTCAGGGACCTGGCGACCGGCGAGGTCCTGCCTGATCCGATCGGCTCGGCGACCGGCAATTTCACCTTCTCGCCGGACAGCCAGTGGATGTTCTGGACCAACCGCGACGACAACGGCCGCCCCGACAAGATCTTCCGCCGCCCGGTGCGCGGCGGTGAGGCGACCCTGGTCTATGAGGAGACCGACGACGGGATGTTCATCGGCGTCGGCCGCACCGCGGATGACGCCTTCATCCTGATTTCCGTCGGCAACCAGGAGACGTCGGAGGCCCGGGTCATTCCGGCCGCCACGCCGACCGCGACGCCGGTCGTTCTGGAGCCGCGCCATGGCGGACGGCTCTACGAGGCCGACCACTGGGGCGATCGCTGGATCATCCGCACCAACGCCGACGACTCGATCGACTTCAAGATCGTCGAGGCCCCGACGGCGACGCCCGGCAAGGCGCACTGGACCGATCTGGTCCCGCATACGCCGGGCCGCTACATCGAGGGCGTGGGCCTAGTGAAGGACTATATCGGCCGACAGGAACGGGCCGACGCCAATACGAAGATCGTCATCCGCGACCGCGCCGGCGCCGAGCACGAGATCGCGGTGGACGAGCCCGCCTACTCCCTCTCGCTCAGCGGGGCGTCGGAGTTCGATACGACCGTCATGCGCTACGGCTACAATTCGCCGTCCACCCCGACCTCGACCTATGACTACGATCTGGCGACGCGCGAGCGGACCCTGCGGAAGGTGCAGGAGGTGCCGTCGGGTCATGACGCCGCCGACTATGTGGTCGAGCGGCTGAACGCGCCTGCCCCCGACGGCGAACTGGTGCCGGTGACGGTGTTGCGCCGCCGGTCGACGCCGGTCGACGGCTCGGCGCCGCTGCTGCTCTATGGCTACGGCTCATACGGGATTCCGATGGCCGCGAGTTTCTCGACCAACCGGCTGTCACTGGTCGATCGGGGCTGGATCTACGCCATCGCCCATATCCGCGGCGGATCGGACAAGGGCTGGGGCTGGTTCCTGGACGCCCGGCGCTTCACCAAGAAGAACACCTTCACCGACTTCATCGCCGCCGCCGAGCATCTGATATCCAGCGGCCACGGCAAGGCCGGGCATATCGTGGCCCAGGGCGGTTCCGCGGGCGGCCTGCTGATGGGGGCAGTCAACAACATGCGTCCGGACCTGTGGGCGGGCATCATCGGCCAGGTGCCGTTCGTGGATGTGATCAACACCATGAGCGACACCAGCCTGCCGCTGACGCCGCCGGAATGGCCGGAGTGGGGCAATCCGATCGAGGACCCCGAGGCCTATGACTATATGATGAGCTACAGCCCGTATGATCAGGTCGCGCCGATGGCCTATCCGGCGGTTCTCGCCACCGGCGGCCTGTCCGACCCCCGTGTGACCTACTGGGAACCGGAGAAATGGGTGGCGCGGCTGCGGCCGGCCACGACCTCAGGCAAGCCGATCCTGCTCAAGATCAATATGGAGGCCGGTCACGGCGGCGCCTCGGGCCGGTTCGACTACCTGAAGGAGGTCGCCCACGACTTCGCCTTCGCGGTCTGGGCGATCGACAAGGGGTGGGAGAGGGTCTGAGCCCCCTCTCCTTCCCTACGGCGTGAGCGTCCAGGTGTACTGACCGACGTCGTCGGCGCGCAGGACCACGAAATCGCGGGTCTCGTAGCCGGCGGGGCAGGTGTCGCTGCCGTCAGACCAGAAAGTGTAGGGCCCGGGATACTGGACGCACAGGGCGTGGTTGCCTGCCCAGACCCGACCCGAGCCGTCCAGGGTGTCGCCGTACATGTAGAAATTGGCGTTGTCGGTTGAGACCAGCGCCCTGCAGACGCCGTTGGCCACTTCATACCAGCCGCGGTTGATGAACCGGCCGGTGCCCACCTCTACGTAGGAGATCGCCACCGTCCCGTTGCGGCCGCTCTCGTTGCAAACCCGGATATCGACGGTGGCCGGACGCGCCGGCGCCGGCGGCGCCATGCCGGGCTTGGACTGGGCGGCGGCCACGCCGGGCAAGGCGGTGACCAGTGAAACGGCTATCGCCGTAACGAACAGACGTGTTTTCATGATCCCCTCTCCCTCTTGGCGGCGTCAGGATATCAAGGATTTGCGATGATGCCACTGACAGTTGCTGACGGTCTCCTTCGTTGCGATGAGGGCTGATGAGCCTGCAACTGAGACACGCAATCGAGGCTGACCTGCCAGCGATCACGGCCCTGTACGGCCGCGAGGTCGAGGGCGGCACCGCGACCTTCGAGACCACACCGCCCGGCCCTGAAGAAATGGCGCAACGGTTGGCTGCGGTGCAGCGTCACGCCCTGCCCTGGCTGGTCGCGGAGATCGAGGGTGTCTTCGCCGGCTATGCCTATCTCTCGCCGTTCCGACCGCGACCGGCCTACCGCTACGGGGTGGAGGTCTCGATCTATGTCGAGGCCGATGCGCGGCGGCAGGGCGTGGGGCGGGCGCTGCTGGAGGCTCTGATCGCCCGGACCCGCGACCGTGGCCTGCGGCACCTGATCGGCGCCATCAGCGACAGCGAAACCAGCGCCGCATCGATCGCCCTTCACCGGTCGCTGGGGTTCCGGGACGCGGGCGTCTATCGGCAGGTTGGCTGGAAATTCGGGCGCTGGCTCGACGTCACCCTGATGCAGTTTGATCTGGACCCGGACGGCGGGCCGCCGCACTCGCCGGGGCTGGATCTGACCGGCGGCCTTACTTGACACTCCGGTTGAACTGGCCTCGATGGGGGCCGTGCGAAACCTGAACGTCATTCTCATGCTGCTGGGCGCCCTGTCGGTCCTGCTGCTGGGCGTGCTGCCCTCGTCGGCCATGACAAGCGAGGCGCCGGCGCCGTGCCATGAGGCGGCGTCGTCCACTCCGTCGGAACACGAGGCCCCTGCCCCGTCAGGCAAGGCCATGGCGGCCATGGCATGTTGTGTATCCTGGGTCGTCACACCATCGTTGCAGGGGCCTTCGCGCGGCCTGGTCGTCTGTCCTGCGAGCCCCCCTGGCGCCCGCTGCGGCCAGCCTGCCGATCGGCCTTTCGCCCGCCCCGGAACATGGCCCGCCCAGGATCTGATCGCGTCCATCTTCACTGCGCCCCTTCCCGGGCGCGCGATCGTCCATGATTCTCAGGAGGCCATGATGGCTGTCCGCCTTTCCGCGTTCCTCACGGGCGCATCCCTGCTCGCGCTGGCCCTGCCCGCTGTCGCGCAGGATCATTCACACCATTCGGCACCGCCGGCCGGGCCCCCGGCGGCCACACAGACACCGCCCGATGATCCTCACGCCGGCCACGATATGGCAACGATGGATCACCCGATGACCAGCGCACTTGGTCCCTGGCCGATGACCCGCGACGCCTCGGGCACCAGCTGGCAGCCTGACGTGTCCGAACACGGCGGCGTGCACTCCCGAAGGGGCGACTGGTCGCTGATGGGTCACGCGCAGCTGAACCTCGTTCATGACTGGCAGAACGGACCGCGGGGCGACGAGAAGACCTTTGTCAGCGGCATGATCATGGGCGCAGCCCGACGTGATTTCACCGACGGTTCGACGCTGAACCTGCGGGCGATGCTCAGCCCGGACCCCTTCATGGGCAAGGAGGGCTTCCCGCTCCTGCTGGCCGCCGGCGAGACGGCGGACGGGATCAATCCGCTGGTCGACCGGCAGCACCCGCATGAACTGGTGATGGAGTTGTCGGCCTCCTACGCCCGGCGGTTGGGCGCGAAGGACAGCGTCTTCGCCTACATCGGCCTGCCCGGAGAGCCTGCCTTCGGACCGCCGGCCTTCATGCATCGGATGAGCGCCATGGACAGTCCCGAGGCGCCGATCACCCATCACTGGCTGGACTCGACCCATATCGTCTTCGGCGTGGCGACGCTCGGCTGGGTCCATGACGCCTTCAAGCTGGAGGCCTCGACGTTCCGCGGACGGGAGCCGGATCAGGACCGCTATGACATCGAGACGCCGGAGCTGGACAGCTGGGCGGTTCGGGCGTCGTGGAATCCCTCGCCAGAGTGGTCCCTGCAGGCGTCATACGCTGATGTGACAGGGCCCGAGCAGCTGGAACCGGACGAGGACGAGACCAAGCTGTCTGCCAGCGCAATCCACACCCGGCGGGTCGGACCGGACGGCTGGTGGGCGTCGACCCTGGCCTGGGGTCGCAAGATCAACGATCACGACGAATCGAAGGACGCCTGGCTGGCGGAGACGGCCTTCGCGCCGGACGGCGCCTGGACGCTGTTTGCGCGGGCGGAGCGGATCGAGACCGACGAACTGGTCGCCGGGCCGGGCGGCGGACACGGGCCGCTCCATACCGTGTCCAAGGCCTCGTTCGGCATGGTTAGGGACTGGCGGGTGACGGAGAATGTCCGCTTCGGTCTGGGCGCGCTTTACAGCGTCAACAGCGTGCCGGACGGGCTGGAGCCGCTTTACGGCGGCGATCCCGACGGGGGGATGATCTTCGCCCGGCTCAAGGTCGACTGAGGAAACGTCGCGCCGTGCGGACCATCCGGTTCAGCGCGGCGCGATTCCGGTCGGGGGGACGGTCAGCCAGGGGGCCGGGCTGAAGCGGCGCGGGGGCTCGCCTATGGCGCCATGCTGAATGAAATGACGGGCGAAGGCGACGACCCCCAGGATGGTGGCCTCGTCGAAGGGTTTGGACACCGCGCCCAGCGCCCCGGCGAAACCGTCGGGGATCTGTTCCGGATTGGCGGTCAGGAAAACCACGGCCGAGCCGTACTCCTTGACCAGATGCCGCGCGATGTCGGGGCCGGTCATGCCGTCCAGAAGATTGATGTCCACCAGAGCCAGGTCAGGCCGGTCGCGCGCGGCGATGGCAAAGGCCCCGGCCCGATCCATGGCGCAACCGACGACCTCGCAGCCGGACTCGGACAACACCAGTTCAAGCTCCATGGCGAGAAGAGCCTGGTCTTCGACAATCAGGACCCGAAGGTCGGGTACATCAGACACGGCAGTCCCCCGGGCGCTAGCCGGACGCAGTAACACTGTTTGTGTCCGCTAGCGGACACCCAACGCGCAGATATTCAATCGGTTCACCTCTGGACGCCTTTTCGACAGCGCTCGCCGCAGAGCGCGCCCGCACGTCGGGAGGAAACGCCGGAAATCGGTCGGAAGGCTGACGGGGAGCAGCGAAGCGGATGGCTGGGGAACTAGGACTCGAACCTAGAATGACGGTACCAAAAACCGGAGTGTTACCATTACACCATTCCCCAGCAGGTCCGGCGTCGCCCGGAGCCGAAGCGCCGGAAGGCGGTCGAGATACGCGAAGGCCGCGGGCGATGCAACACCCGCCGAATTGACTATTTTCAATCCTCTCGTTTCCTCGCTTGCGGCCCCCAAACCCCCTCGCTATAAGCCGCGCCTCAAGTCGGAGTGTGGCTCAGTCTGGTAGAGCACTGCGTTCGGGACGCAGGGGTCGTAGGTTCGAATCCTATCACTCCGACCATCTTTCCCGAGACCCGGTTTACTTCATTTGGCGCCGCCCTCCGGGTTCCCGCGGCCTTCCGTCCGTTGCGATTGGTTCGCAGAACTCGTAGACAGAACCTCCACCGAGGAGATGTCCATGTTCCGTCGCGCCCTGCTGGCCACCGCCCTGATGCTTGCCCTGCCCCTCGCCGCCTGTGGCGACGGCGCCGACGACAAGAAGGCCGCCGGCGAAAACGGCGGTGAGCTGAACCTTTATACGGCCCGCCACTATGACGCGGACCAGCAACTCTACCGGCTGTTCGAGGAGCGGACCGGGGTGCGGGTGAACCGGGTCGATGGCAACCCCGACCAGTTGATCGCGCGCATGCGCACCGAAGGCGCCAACAGCCCCGCCGATGTCTTCGTCGCGGCGGATGCGGCCGCCCTGTGGCGGGCGCAGGAAGCGGGCCTGTTGCAGCCGGTGACGTCCGCGACGCTGACACGCGCCATTCCCGCCAATCTGCGCGATCCCGAGGGCCACTGGTTCGGCCTGGCGCGCCGCGCGCGGATCGTCGCCTATGACACGGCGCGGGTCCGGCCCGAGGAGGTCGACACCTATGAGGAGATCGCCTCTCCCCGCTTCCGCGGCAAGCTGTGCGTCCGTTCGTCGGACAGCATCTACAACCTGTCGCTGGTTGGGGCGCTGATCGAGGCCTGGGGGCCGGAGAAGGCCGGCGATTGGGTTCGGGGCGTGGTCGCAAACATGGCCCGGCCTCCGGAAGGCGGCGACCGTGACCAGATCCGCGCCGTCGGCGCCGGGGTCTGCGAGATCGCCCTGACCAACAGCTACTATTTCATCCGCCTCGCCAGCGGCGATGATGCGGGCGACCGGGCCATCACCGAACGGGTCAGGCTGGCCTTCCCGTCGCTGGCCGGTCAGGGCGCCCATGTGAACGTCTCGGGCGGCGGCGTGGCGCGCCATGCGCCGAACCGCGACAACGCCGTGCGCTTCCTCGAATTCCTGACCACGGCGGAGGCCCAGACCATCATCGCCAGCGCCAACAGTGAGTTCACGGCCGCCAACGGCGTGGCCAATCCGGCGCCGGTGAGCAACTGGAGCGACTTCACGGCGCATCCCATGTCGGTGACCGCCTTTGGCCGCCGCCAGTCGGAGGCGCAGTCCCTGATGACGGCGGCCGGTTGGCGCTGACGCCCGCCTCACGTCCGGCCGGCCGGGGGGGCGGCTCGCCGTTGACTCTGATCGGCGTCCTGGCGGCCGTGGTCTGCGTGCTGCCGCTCCTCGGGGTGGTCGCGGCGGCGGCCTCGGGCGGCACGGCGGACATCGCGGCGGCGGACCTGATCCGCTATGCGGCGACCTCCGCCGGTCTGGCGCTGCTCGTCGCGGTGATCACGGCGGCGGTCGGGACGGCGGCGGCCTGGCTGGTGGTGATGCACCGGTTTCCGGGGCGGGACGTCTTCGCCTGGGCGCTGGTTCTGCCATTCGCCATGCCGGCCTTCGCCCTTGCCTATGCCTATGCCGACCTGTTCGACGTCGCGGGCGACCTCAGGATCTGGGTGCGCGCCGGCGCCGGGTTCGACCTGCCGATCCAGCTGCGCAGTCTGCCGGGCGCAGCCTTCGTGCTCTCCTGCGCCTTCTACCCCTATGTCTATCTGGCCATGCGGGCGGCCTTCGTGAACCTGCCGGTGCAGGCGCTTGAGGCGGCGCGGAGCCTCGGCTGCACGGCGCGGCAAGCCTTTTTCCGGGTAGCCGTGCCGATGGCGCGGCCGGCGCTGGCGGCGGGGGTGGCGCTGGCGGTGATGGAGACCCTGGCGGACTATGGGGCGGTGCAGTTCCTCAGCGTCCAGACCCTGACGACCGGCGTCGTGCGCGCCTGGTTCGTCTATGGCTCGCTGGCCTCGGCGGCGCAGTTCGCCCTGCCCCTGCTGGGTGCGGCGGCGCTGTTGCTATGGATCGAGCGAGCCGGACGGCGCGGCCGGGCCTACGGCGGCGGAGCGCGCTGGCGGCCGCTTCCGGTCACCGCCTTGCGCGGCGTCAAGGCGGCCGCCGCGACCGGCTTTTGCCTGACGCTGCTGGGACTGGGGCTGCTGCTGCCGGCGGGCTGGCTGGCCTGGACCTCGATGGATGTGACGCCCGAGTGGCCGCGGCTGATTGCGGCGGCGCGCAACAGCCTGGGACTGGGCGTCGGCGGCGCCCTGGTGACCGTGCTGCTGGCGACGGCCCTCGCCCTGGCGAGCCGCCGGCTGCCGCTGACCGCCCGGCTGGCCAGCGTGGGCTATGCGACGCCGGGGGCGGTGATGGCCATAGGGCTGCTGGTTCCGGCCGGTTGGTTGTGGTCGATGGCCCCGGGCGGGTCAGCCAACGTCGCCGCCGGGATCCTGCTGCTGCTCTATGCCTATGCGGCCCGGCTGATGGCGGCGGCGCTGGAGCCGGTCGATGCGGGCCTCTCGCGGGTGACGCTGTCGATGATCCATGCGGCGCGCGGCCTCGGGGCGGGAGAGACGCGCGCCGCCCTGCGGGTGCAATTGCCGATCGCGGCACCGGCGCTGTTCACGGCTGGACTGGTGGTGCTGATCGACGTGCTGAAGGAGCTGCCCGCCACCCTGATCCTGCGGCCATTCAATTTCGACACCCTCGCCGTTATCGCCGACAACTATGCCCGCGACGAGCGGCTGGCCAACGCCGGCTGGCCGTCGCTGATGCTGGTGGGTCTGGCCCTGCCGCCCGTCCTGTGGTTGAGCCGCAAGGTCGCCCATGCCCGGCCGGGAAGCCCATGACCCATCCCCTCAACCCCGCCGTCCTCACCGTTGACGGCGTGAGCCGCGCCTATGGTGCGCGACCCGCGGTGGTCGACGCCAGCCTGACGCTCGAGGTCGGGCGGATCACCTGCCTGCTGGGCCCGTCGGGGTCGGGCAAGAGCACCCTGCTGCGGCTGATCGCCGGGCTGGAGCCGGTGGACGCGGGCGTCATCCGGGCCGGGGACGAGGTCCTGTCGCGCCCCGGCCATACGGTCTCGCCCGAGCGACGGGGCACGGGGCTGGTCTTCCAGGACTATGCCCTGTTTCCCCATCTGACGGTGTTGGACAATGTGCGGTTCGGACTGACCGCCCTGCCCCGGAGCGAACAGCGGGAAAGGGCGATGGCGGCGCTGGAGCGGGTCGGGCTGGCGGATCGCGCCATGGATTGGCCCCACGCCCTGTCCGGGGGGGAGCAGCAGCGGGTGGCACTCGCGCGCAGCCTGGTGCGGGAGCCGGCGGCGATCCTGCTGGACGAGCCGTTCTCGGGGCTGGACGCGCATCTGAAGGCGGGGGTGCGCGACGACCTGACCGCGGCGCTGCGGGCGGAGGGGGCGGCGGTGCTGATCGTCACCCATGACGCGGCCGAGGCCCTGATGATCGCCGACCGGCTGGTGCTGATGGACGCCGGGCGGGTGATCCAGTCGGGCGAGCCGGTCGCGTGTTTCGAGCGTCCGGTCTCGCGGGCCGCCGCGCGGCTGCTGGGCGAGGTCAACGCCCTGCCGGTCACGGTGACAGGCGGGACGGCGACCACGCCCTGGGGGCCGGCGGCGGCGCCGGGGTTGGCGGACGGGCCGGCGTGGCTGTTGCTGCGGCCGCAGGATCTGATGCTCAGTGCGGACGGGCCGGAGGCGTCGGTCACGACCTGTCGGTTCGGCGGGCGTTTCAGCGAGATCGGAGCCGATCTGGCCGGCCATTCCCTGCATCTGCACACGCCCGGCGTCGGACCCCGACCGGGCGAGACGGTGCGTGTTCGGGCCGAGCTGGCGCGGGCCTGCGTCGTCGCGGACTGACTCAGTCCCCGGCGCGATCCGCCACAGCGGCCAGATGCGCCCCGACCGCCTCGATGGGACGCCGGCCCAGCGCGGCGCGTCGGGCGAGCAGATCGGGCGAGCCGGCGTCATAATCGGCCATCAGCTGTGTGACGAAGGCGCCCGAGCGGACCTCGGCCAGGACCTCGTCCATGGCGGCTGTCGAGGCCTCGCCGATGATGCGCGGGCCGGTCAGATAGGCCCCGTACTCCGCCGTGTTTGAGATGCGGCCGAAGGCGCCGGCGATGCCCATGGAGAACATCAGGTCGGTCACCAACTTGACCTCATAGAAGCATTCGAACCAGGCCACCTCGGGCGGATAGCCGGCCTCGACCAATTTGGTGAAGGCCGCGTCGATCAGATGGCCGACTCCGCCGCACAGCACGACCTGCTCGCCGAACAGGTCGCTCTCGCATTCGGCGGCGAAGGTGGTTTCGAGGATGCCCTTGCGGCCGCAACCGAGGGCCGCCGCATAGGAAAGACCCAGCGTATGAGCGCCACCACTGGCGTCCTGATGCACGCCGAACAGGGCGAAGACCCCCTGCCCTTCGACATAGAGGTCGCGGATTCGCGGCCCAATGCCCTTGGGCGAGGCGAGGATGACGTCGAGGTCGGGGCGCGGCTCGACGAGGCCGAAGCGGACCGACAGGCCGTGGGCGAAGATCAGGGCGGCGCCGGGCTTCATCGCCGGGGCCAGTTCGTCGCGCCACAGATCGCGATGGGCCTCGTCCGAGACCATGACGGCGACGACATCGGCCGAGGCGGCGGCCTCGCCGGCGGTCAGCACATCGAAACCGTCGGCTTCGGCTTTCGCCCGGGTCGCAGAGCCGGACTTGAGGCCGACGACGATGTCGGCGACGCCGGAGTCGCGCAGGTTCAGGGCATGGGTCCGGCCCTGGCTGCCGTAGCCGATCACGGCCACGCGCTTGCCGCGCACGATGGAAAGATCGCAGTCGCGGTCATGGAAGACGGGAAGCGGAGTGCTTAGGTGTTCAGACATGAGCACACCCATAACGCCTTCCGACGTCGTCGCCTTCTGGAAAGAGGCCGGTCCCTCAAAGTGGTTCGCCAAGGACGACGATTTCGACGCCCTGTTCCGGGAACGGTTCG
The DNA here is from genome assembly GCF_002343105.1 of Brevundimonas sp. UBA2416. Classification (NCBI taxonomy): domain Bacteria; kingdom Pseudomonadati; phylum Pseudomonadota; class Alphaproteobacteria; order Caulobacterales; family Caulobacteraceae; genus Brevundimonas; species Brevundimonas sp. UBA2416. The sequence continues at coordinate 73,793 of NZ_DDRM01000019.1, read as the reverse complement.
AGGCGGCGCATTTCGCCGCCGCCCGGCGCGAGCTTGATCACTGGATGGAGACCCCTGAAGGGTCGCTGGCGCTGATGATCCTGCTGGACCAGTTTCCGAGGAATGCGTTCCGGGGCACGGGCCACGCCTTCGGCACCGATCCACTGGGGCGGATGTTCGCCGCACGCGCGCTGGAGGCCGGGCATGACCTGCATGCCGAGGGGGATATCCGCCGGTTCTTCTACCTGCCCTTCCAGCATTCGGAGGATCGCGCCGATCAGGATCGTCAGCTTGAACTGTTCCAGACCCGGATGGACCGCAAGCCGGACGACCGCTGGGCGGAGCACCACCATGCGGTTGTCGTCCGCTTCGGCCGCTTCCCGCATCGGAACCGCGCGCTGGGCCGGGAGACGACGCCGGAGGAGCAGGCGTTTCTGGATGAGGATGGGTTCCGGGGCTGACCGTCCACAGGCCCGCCCGGCGCTCCACAAGATGTGAACCCGGGGGCACGAAACGGGACTCTGCGAATCACCCTGATCGGCACAGTCTGCCGGGATGAACGCCGTCGCCGCCCTGTCTGATCTGCAATCCCGCACGGGCGCCGTCGCGGCGGATCATCCGGAGTGGCAGTATCTCAACCTGCTGCGCGACATCCTGGACAACGGCAGCCGGCGCGACGACCGGACCGGCACCGGGACGCTGGGGGTGTTCGGGCGGCAGATGCGGTTTGATCTGTCGAAGGGCTTTCCGGTCCTGACCACCAAGAAGCTGCACCTGCGGTCCATCATCGTCGAACTGCTGTGGTTCCTGCGCGGCGAGACCAATATCGGCTGGCTGAAGGACAACGGCGTTTCGATCTGGAACGAATGGGCCGACGCCGAGGGCGAGCTGGGGCCGGTCTATGGCAAACAGTGGCGGTCCTGGGCGGCGCCGGACGGGCGGGTGATCGACCAGATCACGAAACTGGTCGAGGGGCTGAAGACCAATCCCAACAGCCGCCGGCACATCGTTTCGGCCTGGAACCCGGCCGACGTCGACGACATGGCCCTGCCGCCCTGCCACTGCCTGTTCCAGTTCTTCGTCGCCGACGGCAAGCTGAGCTGCCAGCTGTACCAGCGGTCGGCCGATGTGTTCCTGGGCGTGCCGTTCAACATCGCCTCCTATGCCCTCCTGACCATGATGGTGGCCCAGGTCTGCGGCCTGAAGCCGGGCGAGTTCGTCCACACCTTCGGCGACGCGCATCTGTATCTAAACCACATCGAACAGGCCGAGACCCAGCTGGCCCGCGCGCCCCAGCCCGCCCCGACGATGACGATCACGCCGAAGGACGACCTGTTCGCCTATACGCTCGAGGACTTCGTGCTCGAGGGCTATGAGCCCTGGCCGCATATCAAGGCGCCGGTCGCGGTCTGATGACCCTCGACCTCAAGGCCTTGCAGGGCGACGTCCTGCGCATCTCCGACATCTATGCGCGCGAGCACGGCATTGACCGGTCCGGCGACTGGGCCCTGCTGAAGGTGCAGGAGGAACTGGGCGAGCTGACGGCCGAGCATCTGCGGACGAGCGGGCGGGCCCGCGGCGAGGCGGACGCGGGCAAGCTGGGCGATGAGGCGGCGGATGTGCTGGGGATGCTGCTGATCTATTGCGATCGAGCGGGAATCGACATCGAGGCGGCGATGCAGCGGAAATGGCTGCACTGGCTGGACCCGGAAACCGGCGTTCCGTCAACCTAGCTTCACCATAAGACTCGGCCCACCCTCCCGCTCGACCCCGCGCAAGGCGGGGCCGTAGCAACGGGGAGGTTGCCATGGTGAAGAAGTTTTCGGCCGAGTTCATCGGCACAATGGTGCTGGTTCTGTTCGGGTGCGGGGCGGCGGTGCTGGGGCCGGCGCCGTTCGACCAGCTGGCGGTTTCGCTGGCCTTCGGTCTCGCCATCGTGGCCATGGCCTACGGCATCGGGCCGGTGTCGGGATGCCACGTCAATCCGGCCGTCAGCCTCGCGGCCTTCATCGCCGGACGGATGTCGCTGAAGGACATGGGTCTGTACTGGGTGGCGCAGATCCTCGGCGCCGTCGCGGGCGCGGTCATCCTCGGCCAGATCTCCTCGGGCGGTTACGCCAGCCTGGGAGCCAACGGTTTCGACGGCGGATCGCCGGGGGGATACGGCATGCAGGCGGCGCTCATCTTCGAGGTGGTGGCCACGGCCATCTTCGTCATCGTCATTCTCGGCGTGACCGGAGCCAAGGGTCAGGGCGCGTTCGCGGGTCTGGCCATCGGCCTGACCTTGGCGGTGATCCATATCGTCGGCATCCAGGTGACCGGAGTGTCGGTCAATCCGGCCCGCAGCTTCGGCCCGGCCGTGCTGCAGGGCGGCGAGGCCTTGAGTCAGGTCTGGCTGTTCTTCGTCGCGCCCGCCATCGGCGCGGTGCTCGGGGCGCTGCTGTTCCGGTTCAAGGTGCTGGAACCCGACGCCTGAGGCTGTAAGAACGGGCGGCGGCCGGTCGGGCCGTCGCCTGTTTTTCCGAGGTCCGCTTGGCCCTGCCCCAACTCGTTCTCGTCGTCGCCCGCGCCCGCAATGGCGTGATCGGACGGGATGGCGACCTGCCGTGGCGGCTGCGCAGTGACCTGCAGCGGTTCAAGGCGATCACCCTGGGCAAGCCCTGCATCATGGGCCGCAAGACCTGGGAGAGCCTGCCGCTCAAGCCCCTGCCGGGCCGGCTGAACCTGATCCTGTCGCGCGATGAGTCCTTCACGGCCCGTGGAGCCGTGGTCTGTACGACGCTGGATGAGGCGGTCGAGATCGCGCGCGAGACGGCCGAGGACGACGGGATCGGTGAGATCTGCGTCATCGGCGGCGTGGCCCTGTTCGAAAAGGCCCTGCCGCGGGCGCGACGCATCTATCTGACCGAGATCGACGCCGAGCCGGAGGGCGACGTCCTGTTCCCGTCGTTCGACGAGGGGGCGTGGATCGAGGTATCGTCCGAGGCCCATCCGGCGGGCGAGAAGGACGACCACCCCTTCGTCTTCCGGGTTCTCGAAAGGAAATGACCATGCTGATCGTGACGACCAACGAGGCGCCCGGCTATCGGGTCGTGAAGACGCTGGGGCTGGTGCGGGGCATCACGGTGCGGTCGCGCAACGCCATCAGCGACATGGTCGGCGGGCTCCAGTCGATGCTGGGCGGACGGGTCGAGACCTATGTCAAACTGGCCGAGACCTCGCGGGCCGAGGCCCTGCAGGAGATGGTCGAGCACGCGCAGGCCATGGGCGCCAACGCCGTGATCGCCATGCGTTACGAGGCCAATGAGATCATGGAAGGCGTCACCGAGGTGCTGGCCTACGGGACGGCGGTGGTGGTGGAGGGGGACTAGGGATTAGGCCCGTAGGGCTTAGGAATTAGGAATTAGGGACGGGAGCTGTTCAGCCGACTTCGTCGGGACTGCCGCCAATCTTCTAATTCCTAAGCCCTAATTCCCAAGCCCTCAGCCTCAGCTCAGCGTCATCATCGCTGACCGCTCGAAATCCTTCAACTCGTCCTGACGGCCGTCGCGGACCTTCACCACCCAGTTGGGATCGGCCAGAAGCGCACGGCCGACCGCTATCAGGTCGAACTCCTCGCGCTCCATGCGCTGAATCAGGCCTTCCAGTGAGGCCGGACGGGACCCGGCGCCGCCAAAGGCGGCGATGAACTCGCCATCCAGTCCAACCGAGCCGACGCTGATGGTCGGCTTGCCGGTGATGACCTTCGCCCAGCCCGCGAAATTCAGGTCGGATCCGTGGAACTCCGGCTCCCAGAACCGGCGCTGTGAACAGTGGAAGACATCGACGCCCGCATCCGAGAGCGGAAGCAGCCATTCGGCCATTTCGTCAGGGTTCAGGGCGATCTTCGCCTCGAAATCCTGCTGCTTCCACTGGGAAAGCCGGATGATCAGCGGAATGTCCGGCCCGAGACCTTCGCGCACGGCCTTGACCACCTCGACCCCGAAACGGGCACGCTCGGCGATCGAGGGGCCACCCCAGCGGTCTCCGCGGGAATTGAGGCCGTTCCAGTAAAACTGGTCGATCAGATAGCCATGGGCCGAATGGATCTCGGCGGCATCAAAGCCCAGCTCGCGCGAAGCCCGGGCGGAGGCGCCGAAGGCCGCGATGGTGTCGGCGATGTCCTCTTCGGTCATCGGCTCATATTTCTGCTTGCCCGGGGCGGTCAGGCCCGAAGGACTGTCGACCTTGCCGAGCGGCGTCCAGTCGGCCCCCTGCCCCCGTGCGGCTCCGACATGCCAGAGTTGGGGCGCGATCAGGCCGCCGGCAGCGTGGACTTCCTCGACCACCTTCTTCCATTCGGGCAGGGCCTCGCCGTGGAAGACCGGCACCTTCGGGTCGTTGCGGGCGGCGGGACGCTCGACGACCGTGCCCTCGGTGATGATCAGGCCCACCTGCCCCTCGGCCCGGCGGCGATAGTAGCCGGCCACGTCGCTGGTCGGGATGCCGCCCGGCGAGAAGGACCGCGTCATCGGCGCCATGACGATGCGGTTG
>NZ_DDRM01000019.1:450-69180 GCF_002343105.1 Brevundimonas sp. UBA2416 | reverse complement strand
GCGCCATGACGATGCGGTTGGGCATCTTCAGGGACTTGACCTGGAAGGGACGGAACAGGGCGTCGACGGACATGGGCGGTTCTCAGGTGACTGGAACACGCAAGGTGGCGGTTAGGGTTGCGTTTGAAAACCCTACAGGCCGAGTTTTTTCGCCAGGGCTTCGGCAAAACCCGCGAACCGGCCTGCGATCTCGCCCTCCGGATCGCTGACCACGACCGGCACACCGGCGTCGCCGCCTTCGCGCAGGGCGGCATCCAGCGGCAGGTCGCCGAGGTAGGGGATGCCCAGACGCCCCGCCTCGGCCTCGCCCCCCCCGCGGCCGAACACGGCGCCGGTCATGTTCTCGATCAGGCCCAGGGTCGGAGTCTCGACCTTTTCAAACAGCTTGTGGGCGCGTCGGGCGTCGGCCAACGCGACTTCCTGCGGGGTCGAGACGATGACCGCGCCGTCCAGCGGGGTCTTCTGCACCAGGGTCAACTGGACGTCGCCGGTGCCGGGCGGCAGGTCGACAACAAGAATGTCGAGCGGCGTGTCCTCCGTCCCCCAGCGGGTCTGGGTCAGCATCTGGGTCAGGGCCTGGGAGGCCATGGGGCCGCGCCAGATCATGGCGTCAGTGGCCTTGGTCAGCAGACCCACCGACATGGTCTTCAGGCCGTGGGCGACGTGGGGGGTGATCTGGTTGTCGACATAGTCCGGCGCGCCCGAGAGGCCGAGCATGGTCGGGATCGAGGGGCCGTAGACGTCGGCGTCGAGCACACCCACGGACAGGCCGCGAGCGGCGAAGGCGGCGGCGAGGTTGACCGCCACGGTCGACTTGCCGACCCCGCCCTTGCCGCTGGCCACGGCGAGAACGCGGCGAACGTGGGCAGGCCGGGCGGTGGCGACCGGCGCTTTCGGGCGACCCTGGTCGACGGCCTGGGGCGAGAGGGAGGCGCGGCGCGGTGCGGAGACCTTCAGGGCCTCGGCGGTCAGGACGACGGCGACCTTGACCATGCCCGGAACGGCTTTCAGCGCGGCCTCGGCGGCGTCGCGGACCGGGGCGTAGAGGGGGGCGTCGGACGCCGCCACCTCGAGCGCGAAGCCGGCCCGGTCGTCGGCCACGACCAGTCCCTGGACCAGACCGGCGGCGACAAGCCCCTGCCCGCTCTTCGGGTCGATGACGGCGTCGAGGGCGGCGAGGACGGTTTCGCGGTCGGGCACGGGCGTTCCTGATGGGTTGCCGGGTCGGGTTGTGCGTTCTATCGCCGAACGCCCCCGCCTGTCCGGTCGAAAATCCGAGCGCCCCTTGTCCGAGCCCCTGATCACCCTGCTGGCCGGCCCGACCGCATCGGGCAAGTCGCGGCGCGCCCTGGAGATGGCGGTGGGGTCCGGGGCGGTGATCGTCAACGCCGACAGCCAGCAACTGTACGCCGACCTGCGGGCGCTGAGCGCCCGGCCTACGGTCGAGGAAGAGGCGATGGCCGAGCACCGGCTGTACGGCGTCGCCGATGCCGCCGACGCCTGGTCGGTCGGGCGCTGGAGCCGGGCGGTCATGCCGGTGCTGGCCGAACTGGCGGCCGAGGGACGGCCCGCGCTGCTGGTCGGCGGGACCGGGCTGTATTTCACGGCCCTGACCACGGGGCTGGCGGATATTCCGGACGTGCCGCTCGAGGTGCGGGACGCGGCCGGTATTGCGTTTGACGCGGACGGCGAGGCGGCGTTCCGGCGTCGCCTGGCTGAGGTCGACCCGGCGGCGGAGGCGCGGATCGAGGCCGGGGACCGCCAGCGGCTGACCCGGGCCTGGGCCGTGGCGCGGCACACCGGGCGGGCGCTCAGCGACTGGACGGCGGACACCACCCCCCTGCTGACGCCCGGATCCTGGACCGGGCTGGTGATCGAGCCGGAGCGCGAGGCCCTGTACGCCAACTGCGACCGGCGGGTTGCGCAGATGGTCGAGGCCGGAGCGCTGGACGAGGTGCGGGCCTTGGTCGCACGCAGACTGGACCCAGCCCTGCCCGCGATGAAGGCCGTCGGCGTGCGCGAATTCGCCGCCCATCTGGCGGGCGAGACCTCGCTTGCGGCCGCCGTCGAGGCGACGCGGCAGGCGACCCGCAACTACGCCAAACGCCAGCTGACCTGGTTCCGGAACCAGACGCCGGGATGGACCCGGGTGGGCTGATCGCCCGCACTTCCCTCCCGGGCCGATCGGGTATAATCCGCCCGCCATTGCGGAGGCCAAGCCTTGCGACGACCCATTCTGGATCATCCCGAGCGGATCATCCCCCTGGCCTTCCTGGCGACCATCGTCGTCGGCACGATCCTGCTGCTGCTGCCGTTTTCCAGCGCTGACGGACAGATTGCGCCGTTCCTGACGGCGGTGTTCACCGCCACCTCGGCGGTCTGCGTCACCGGGCTGATCGTCGTCGACACCGCCACCTACTGGTCGCCGTTCGGACAGGGGGTGATCATGGCCCTGTTCCAGGTTGGCGGCTTCGGCATCATGGCCGGAGCGACCCTCCTCGGCCTGATGATCTTCCGACGCCTGCAGCTGGGGCGACGGCTGGTCGTGCAGGCCGAGACCAAGAGCCTCAGCCTTGGCGACGTAAAGAGCGTCCTGCGCACCGTTCTGGGCGTGACGATCCTGTCCGAGGCGATCGTCGCAGTCGTAATCATCGTGCGTCTGCACACGGCCTATGACGAGCCCTTGAATACGGCGATCTGGAACGGGCTGTTTCATGCCGTCTCTGCCTTCAACAACGCCGGCTTCTCGACCTATTCCGACAGCCTCGTCCGCTTCGCGCTCGACCCGTTCATTCTCCTGCCCTTGTCCATCGCGATTATCGTCAGCGGCCTGGGCTTTCCGGTGATCAACGAGCTCCAGTCGGAATGGCGAAAGCCGGACCGCTGGTCGATCCACGCGCGCCTTACCGTCTTCGGCACCATCGGCCTGTTGATCGCGGGGTTCCTGGCCGTGCTGGTCGCCGAATGGAACAACACCGCCACAATCGGCGACATGCCGACGGCCGGAAAGGTCCTGAACGCCTTCACCCATTCGGTGATGAGCAGGACCGCAGGCTTCAACGCCGTGGATGTCGGTCAAATGCGCCCGGAGACCCTGTTGTTCACCGACGGTCTGATGCTGATTGGCGGCGGCAGCGCCGGCACCGCCGGCGGCATCAAGGTGACAACCTTCCTGTTGCTGGGTGTCGTCGTCTGGGCCGAGATCCGGGGACGCGCCGACGTGACCGTCTTCCAGCGGCGCATCTGTCCCGATGTGCAGCGCCAGGCGCTGGCAGTCGTGCTCATGGCCGTCGGTCTTGTCGGCCTGGCCACCCTCGCTATCCTTTCGATGACCACGCTGCCGCTCGACCGCGTTCTGTTCGAGGTGATCTCCGCCTTCGCGACGGTCGGGCTGAGCACCGGCATCACCGCCGATCTGCCGCCCGCGGCGCAGTCGATCCTGATCGCCCTGATGTTCGTCGGACGGGTCGGCACCATCACCGTAGCCGCGGCGTTGGCGCTGCGGGCTCGCCACGTCCCCTATCGCTACCCGCAGGAGCGCCCCATCGTTGGCTAGATCACGCAAAACAAGCCCGAACAGTGTCGTCGTCATCGGCCTGGGTCGGTTCGGCGGGGCCGTGGCGCAGAGCCTGTCACGCCTTGGCCATGACGTCCTCGCGATCGATGAGGACCTGGCCCTGGTCCAGAGCTGGTCCGACCAGCTGAGGCACGTCGTCCAGGCGGACAGCCGGAATATCGAGGCCCTGCGCAAGCTGGGCGCAGCCGATTTTCTTCACGCGGTCGTCGCCATCGGCTCTGATATCGAGGCCAGCGTCCTGACCGTTCTGGCGTTGAGCGAACTCGGCGTGCCCGACATCTGGGCCAAGGCGGTCACCACGAACCACGGCAAGATTCTCGAAAAGACCGGGGCGCACCACGTCGTCTATCCCGAGGCCGCCATGGGCGAGCGCGTCGCCCATCTGGTCACCGGCAAGATGATCGACTTCATCGAGTTCGACGATGACTTCGCCATCGTGAAGACCCGCCCGCCGCGTGAAGCCCTGGACAAGACCCTGGCGGAATCGGCGCTGCGGACGCGTCACGGGATCACCGTGGTCGGCGTCAAACGGCCGCGTCAGGACTTCACCTATGCAAAGCCGGATACGCTGGTGGTCGAAGGCGATCTGCTGATCGTCTCGGGTCCGACCGGAAAGGTCGAGCAATTCGCGGCCCTGCCCTGACGGCGCCGCTGAACGGGTGAAATCGACAGGGCCTTGGAAGCCGTACCGGGAACGCCTATATTCGCCCTGTCCGGGTTCGCCCGGACTATGGCGATAAACGCGCTTGTAATAAGCGGACCGGACCCGGGTGCGATTCCCGGCGGCTCCACCATTTCTTCCCCGCGTTATCGGCGGAGCGAGCATGGGGCCGACTAGCATCGACGGACGTGTAAAGAAGACTGCTTTCGCCCGTCCTGGCCCACCGTATCGGGCCATTTTCTAACTGCGAACGATAACTTCGCTGGAGAAGTCCGCCTCGCCGCGTAATGCGGTTCGGTTGATTTCGAACACTTAAGTCCTCGGGGATCAGTTCCCGGGGCGGGGCCCGGAGGGCGCCTGCCAACAGAAGCCCTCCACCTACCTCCAGTGACGCGCCCTCCTCTTTCTTTTGGAAGATGTGGGGGGCCTGCCAACAGAACCCCTGGCACTTTTCCTATCTTCGATTTCACCATCTTGGCGCCTTCCGCCAGCGCTCGCGCACAGCTATCAGTTCGCGCGAACAGCCGAGGCGACCCATGGCCGAAGAGACGCCCCCCGTCGACGAGATGCACTATGAGCAGCTGGCGCAGGACGCCCTGCGCGGCGTCATCCGCTCGGCGCTGGAACGGGCCGCCCTGCCCGACGGCATCCCGGGGGCGCACCATTTCTATGTGACGTTCAAGACCCGCGCGCCGGGCGTCAGCGTGCCGCCGGACATCCTGGCCAAATACCCCGACGAAATGACGGTGGTGCTCCAGCACCAGTACTGGGACCTGAAGGTCGAGCCGACGAAGTTTTCGGTCATGCTGAAATTCGGCGGCATGCCCAAGGTGCTGGCCATGCCCTACACCGCCGTGACCCGCTTCTATGATCCGTCGGTCCAGTTCCTGCTGCAGTTCGAGGCGCCGAGCACGGTCGAGGATATCGCCCCTGAGGTCGCCGCCGCCGAACCCGACCGCACGCCGCCGCCGGCCGGCGACGACGACGGACCCAAGGTGGTGTCGCTGGACCAGTTCCGTAAGAAGTAGGCCCTTTCCCTCACCGCGCCTTTCGATAATCTCGTCCCGGCTTGAGCCTGGAGGAGCGCATGGGTCGGGGGCTGATCGTTGTTCTGATGGCCCTTCTGGGGTTCGCGGCGTCAGCGCAGGCCCAGACGGCCGCGCCGTCCAGCCGGTTCGCCAACTGGACCACGGCGATCGTCGCGGCCGATTGGCGGGATGGGGCTGACCGGCCGATCCAGGCCTTCGACAACGCCCGACGCGATCTGGTGAGGGGCTTCCTCGACGCCGGCTTTCCGCGCGCCAACATGGTCGACTACAGCCTCAGGCCCGACGTCGCGGAGCCGACCACGGCCTCGGATGTGATCGACGGGCTGAACGCGGCGGCGGTGCGAGGCACAGGGGGCTGTCTTCTGTATTTCACCTCGCATGGCGTACCGACGGCGATGGTGTTCGGAAACGAGCCGCGGATGACGCCCGATATGATGGCCAATCTGGTCCGTGCGACCTGCGGCGCGCGGCCGACGGTGGTGATCGTCTCGGCCTGCTATTCCGGCATCTTCGTCAACGCCCTGTCCGCGCCGAACCGGATGGTGCTGACGGCCGCCAGCCGCGAGCGGACCTCATTCGGATGCAGCGCCGACGACACCTATCCGTGGTTTGACGGCTGCATCATCGAGACCCTGCCGACCGCGACCGACTTCCTCGCGCTCGCCGCGGGGGCCCGGGCCTGCGTGGCGCGCAAGGAGACCGAGCGCGGGGTCAGTCCGGCGTCGGAGCCGCAGTTGTTCGTTGGAGCGGAGATGCAGCTGCGGCTGCCGACGCTGAGGTTCACGCGTCCTCCGGCTTGACCGGACCGGCGCAGTCAGGCAAGAACATATACAGAACACGCAGGCCTGACAGGAAGAACGCCATGCTGTCCGGAGGATGCCACTGCGGCGCGGTCCGCTATCAGATGTCCGGCGACATCGCCCACCATTCCCTGTGTCACTGCACCGACTGCCGGAAGGCCAGCGGCGCGCCGGCGGTGGCCTGGGCCATGGTCGCGACCGACCAGATCGCCATCACCGGCGAGACCCGGATGTATGAGTCTTCCGACCATGGCCGGCGATATTTCTGCGGTCAGTGCGGGACGGGCCTGTTCTATACCAGCGAGGTCGTCTTCCCGGGCATGACCGACGTGCAGAGCGCCACCCTCGACGATCCGGACGCCCTGCCCCTGCAGATGCAGATCCAGACCGCCGAGCGGATCGGCTGGATGGCCGGGGCGCACCGGCTGCCGTCGTTCGAACGCTATCCCGCGCCGCCCGAAGGCTGACGCGGGAAGACGCGGATGGTGATCCGCTCGCGCTCGCCCTCGCGGCGTTCGACCAGCAGGCGGGCGACCTGGGCGTCGTCGTGGAACAGATAGCCCTTGATGGCGTCCAGCAGGGCCTTGGCCAGATTGTCGAGGTCCATCCACGGCGGATCTCCGATGTGCTCCATCAGGATCTCGACCGTGTAGTCGCCGTAGGACGGGCGCGAGGTCCACTCCTTGCGCATGAACTCATAGACCAGCGGCTTGTAGTATTTGGCCTGGGTGGTCAGGCCGTCGATGGTCAGTTCGACCGCCGCGCCGGTCTCGCGGGCGCGGACCTTGCCCGTGCCGATCCAGCCTGCCGTCACGGATGGCACTCGGGCGGGACATGGCCCTCGATTCTTGTCGAGCGGATAGCCACGGGCGGGGTCAGCCGCTCCTCGGCGTTCGCGGGTGACATCTGGATGCGACGGGCGACATCGAGGCCCTCGACCACCCGGCCGAAGGCGGCGAAGCCCTGACCGTCCGGATTGCGGCCGCCGCCGAAATCCAGCGCCGGCGTGTCGTGCGTCACGATGAAGAAGCTGGAGGTCGCCGTGTCGGGGCCATCGCGGGCCATGGAAATCGTCCCGGCGACATGGCTCAACCCGGTGTCGCGGGTGCGCTCGAGCGTGACCGGCGGGCGCTGGTCGTCGTCAGCGCCGCGCGGGGTGGCGGCCTGGATGACGTCGATCGGGTTGGGATTGGCGTTGGTCGCCCGGACGACCGTGCGGAAGAAGCGGCCGCCGTCATAGTCGCCGTCGGTGACATAGCTGAGGAAGTTGCAGGTCGAGAGCGGCGCGCGGACCAGGTCCAGTTCGACGACCATCCGGCCGGCGTCGGTCTCGATGACCACGCGGGGCGAATCCTGCGCGCTGGTCGTGGTGGCGCAGGCCGTCAGGCCGAGGAGCGCCAGCACCGCTGCCGCCATCATCGTTCGCATCGCCGTCCTCCGCCTTGTCCCCTAGCCTGCCCGTGCTACACCGCCGCGCATCCTCCCGCCACGCTTTCGAGAGCCCGCCCCGCATGTCTGGACACCGCACCGAAACCGACACCTTCGGCCCCATCGAGGTCGCCGCTGACCGCTACTGGGGCGCCCAGGCGCAGCGGTCGCTGGGGAACTTCAAAATCGGCTGGGAGAAACAGCCCCTGCCGATCGTGCGGGCGCTGGGCATCGTCAAGCGGGCGGCGGCCGAGACAAACATGGCGCTGGGCAAGCTGGACCCGAAACTGGGCGAGACCATTGTCGCCGCGGCCAACGAGGTCATCGAAGGCAAGCTGAACGACCATTTCCCGCTGGTGGTCTGGCAGACCGGTTCGGGCACCCAGTCGAACATGAACGCCAACGAGGTGATCTCGAACCGCGCGATCGAGATGCTGGGCGGGGAGATGGGCTCCAAGAAGCCGGTCCACCCGAACGACCACGTCAACATGAGCCAGTCGTCGAACGACACCTTCCCCACCGCCATGCACGTGGCCTGCGCCGAACAGGTCGTCAACGACCTGATCCCGGCGCTGAAGCATCTGCACACCGCGCTCGATGCGAAGGCGAAGGCCTGGGACCACATCATCAAGATCGGCCGGACCCATACCCAGGACGCCACGCCCCTGACCCTCGGTCAGGAGTTCGGCGGCTATGCCCAGCAGGTCGCCAACGGCATCGAGCGGATCGAACTGACCCTGCCGAAACTCATGGAACTGGCCCAGGGCGGCACCGCCGTCGGCACCGGGCTGAACGCGCCGATCGGGTTCGCCGAACAGGTCGCCGAGCGGATCGCCGCCATCACCGGCCTGGCCTTCACCACGGCGCCGAACAAGTTCGAGGCCCTGGCGGCCCATGACGCCATGGTGTTCAGCCACGGGGCCATCAACACCGTGGCCGCCAGCCTGTTCAAGATCGCCAACGACATCCGCTTCCTGGGATCGGGCCCGCGGTCGGGTCTGGGCGAACTGGCCCTGCCGGAGAACGAGCCGGGGTCTTCGATAATGCCGGGCAAGGTCAATCCGACCCAGTCGGAGGCGCTGACACAAGTCTGTGTCCAGGTGTTCGGCAACCACGCGGCGGTGACCTTCGCCGGCTCGCAGGGGCATTTCGAGCTGAACGTCTTCAATCCGGTGATGGCCTACAACTTCCTGCAGTCGGTGCGGCTGATGGCTGATGCGGCGGTGTCCTTCACCGACAACTGCGTGGTCGGAATCGAGCCGCGCGAGGACAACATCAAGCGCGGGCTGGACAACTCGCTGATGCTGGTCACGGCCCTGAACGGCAAACTCGGCTATGACGCCTGCGCCAAGATCGCCAAGACGGCGCACAAGAACGGCACCACCCTGCGCGAGGAAGCCGTCGGCGGCGGCTATCTGACCGACGCCGAGTTCGACGAGGCGGTGCGGCCCGAGAAGATGATCTCGCCGGGGTGATCGTCCCGGCACCGTCAATCAACGCCGGCCTTCCTGCGAAGGCCGGCGTTTTTGATTCAGGGCTTGTCCCGGATCGTCCGGCCGATCGGCGCGAGGGCCAGTTTGGCCAGCTCCAGATCCTTCAGGGCGAAGGGGATGCCGATGATGGTCACGAACTCCGCCACCGCGATCAGCAGGTGCGACAGGGCGATGTACCAGCCTGCGAATATGAACCAGATGATGTTCAGGACGAGGCCCACCGGTCCCGTGCCGACATCATGGGCGCCCAATTCGTCGCGCCAGACCACCTCACGACCGAATGGCCAGAACGAATAGCTGGCGATCCGCCAGGCGGCGAAGGTCCAGGGCAGGCCGACGATGGTCAGGGCCAGGATGGCGCCGCCGAACAGCCAGAGCAGGCCGGAAATCCAGCCTCCGAAGATGAACCACAGCAAGTTCAGGATCAGGCGGATCAAGGCAATCGTCTCCAGGCGCCCGACGCGGACGCAGCGTCCTACATAGGCAAAGCCCCCGCCGATATCAGCAGGGCCTTCGTGAATTCGCGGTAAGCCGGCCAGCCTTGATTGCCCATGCTCGCCGCGCGGCGGCTCGCGGCTTCAGGCCTGGTGCTTCTCCGTCCAGCGCGCCTTGGCCTCGTCCTTCGTCACATTGAGATGCACATGCCCGTCGACGTGATGGACCCAGCTGACCGGGATCATGTGGTGCTTGAATCCGCCGACGAGGTCGAGCCTGGCCAGTTCGATCCGGTCGCCGATGACGTGATCGACGCGACCGACGTGCTCGCCGTCGGAGCCGACGACTTCGAGGTGTTCGCGGATTTGAGTCGGGTCTACCATGGAGGCTCCTGCCGGTTCAGACTGGCGAGGAAAACCGCCTGACCGCGCGTCGGGTTGCATACTGCGGAGATCGGCATGGGCGAGGTCGTCAATCTGAACCGGGTGCGCAAGGATCGGGCGAAGGCCGGAGCCAGGGCGGCAGCGGCGGCAAACCGCGCCGCTCACGGCCGATCCAAGGCTGACCGAACCCGCACAGAAACGGAACGCGAGCGGGCCGCCCGCCTTCTGGATGGATCGAAGCTGGAGGACCGAGATGGGTGATATGCCGCACAACCGGCACGGACTGATCCCGATGCTTGTCGCGATGCGCGTAACCGCCGAACGCAAACGGCGGGAGGCCGAGAGCAAGGGCAAGGGCGACGACCAGGCGGCGCCCGTCGGGAAGCCGAAGAAGAAGAAGCGCGGCTGGTTCGGCTAGGTCGCGACGACCTTCGGCGCGCGGATCATCAGGGCCTGGCCTGACAGCACCAGCACCAGCCCGGCCAAGGCCGTCCAGCCGAAATGCGCGCCCTCGAACAGGACGGAGACCAGCATGGCGATGGGCGGGGTCAGGGCCGAAACGTAGCTGGCCATGGCGTAGCCGATCATCCGCGCGATGGTGAAATACAGGCCGAAGGCGATCACCGATCCGAACACCGAAAGATAGAGCAGCGATCCGACATAGGTGAAGGTAGGGTCGATGGTGAACTCGACGCCCGTGACCAGGCCGTAGATCGCCAGCAGGCCCGTGCCATAGGCCATGGCCCAGGCGGTTGATGGAATGGCCGTCGAGCCGTGGTTCTGACCCTTCCAGGCGAAGAAATTGCCGAAGGCCGAGGCGGTGGTCGCGATCAGCGCCAGGCCGACGCCGAGGGCCGCCTCGCGATCAAATCCCGCGCTGAGCACCTCGCCGCCCGACAGGACCACGACACCCACCACGCCGAGGACGGCCCCGCCCCAAGAGGCGGCGGCCGCCTTCTGGCCGGCGGCCAGACGGAACAGAACCAGGTTGATGAAGGTCAGGGACGCGAAAGTAACGGCGACGATGGCCGAGGCCACGTGGGTCTCGGACGCATAGGTGAAGCTGTAGCTGATCGAGAAGGCGAAGGCCCCCTGCCCCAGGGCTGCCAGATGCTGGGCCCGGGTCAGCCACAGCTTCTGGCGGGCGACCACACAGCCGAGGAACAGCAGGGCGGAGGCCAGACCGAAACGCCAGACGATGGAGGCCAGGGGCGCCACGGTTCCGAGCTGGAGGGTGATGGCGTACCAGGTCGTGCCCCAGATGACGGCGCAGATGATCACCCCGCCGATGCCCAGCAGGGTAGTCCGCGAAAGGGGCGGACGGGCGACGGGAGGAACAATTTCCGGGGAGGTCACCCACGGCAAGTGGCGGATGCCCTGCGGCGACGCAAGCCGGGTTTTCAGCCGGGTGACACAAGCCGGACTTATGCCGGCCGAAAGCCCCTATCAGCCACGTAGTTTCAGCCCGGCGCGGACCTCGCCCGGCACAGCCTGATAGACATCGGCCGGGCGGATGTTAAGACGGGCGCGCACGGCCTCAAGCGGCTCTTCGAACAGGGCTTCATAGTCGAGCGCCGGCAGCCAGCGCGCCGCCTTGCCGTTGCGGTACGCCTGCCAGGCCGCGCGGCGGGCGGGGATCGAGCGGACCTCGCGCTGGATCTCGCGGGCCGCGCCCCAGCCGATGAAGGCGAAGCCGAGATTGCGGGTCTGGGCGTAGGAGAAGGAGACCACGCAGGCCTCTCCCAGAGCATCGGTGCCGTAGCCGGTCAGCACATGCCAGATGTCGTGGACGTCGCGGATGCGGCGCGAATACCAGATCACGGGGTGCTGGGCGTCGACCAGCGGAGCGACCTTGCGGGCCTCGTCGGCCAGTCCCTCGGCGGTGAAGCCGCGGGCCTCGCGGAATTCGCGATAGGCGGCGCCCAGGGTGCCCGGCCCGAAGCGGGCGAGCCAGACGGGATCGTCCAGCTTGTGCGCCAGTTCCTCGCGCAGGAAGGCCTGCCGGCCGCCCTCCATGGTCTTCAGCATGCGATTGTAGCCGCGGCCGATGGAACGCCCCGACAGGGCCCGCATGATCTCGAACACCTGGGCGGTGTCTTCCTTGTTCCGGACCAGGCGCCGGAAAGCCCGGAAGGCCTTGAGCGGCTCGAGGCGCTGCGGACGCAGTCGGTCGAACTTGTCGAAATCGGCGGTGACGGTCATGGACGAGCCCTGTTGGTCTCCGACAGAATACCCCCGATGGGCCCACAAGTGAACGGTGTTCACGTCGCACCCCATGGCGGTCTGGCCGGGGCCGGGGCTATGGTTCGGGCCATGTTGAAGAAGCGCTCCGTCTCCCTGTCCGGTCACGCCACCTCGGTGGCGCTGGAGGCCGAATTCTGGGCGGTTCTGGACGCGGTCGCGGCGGCCGGCGGCCTGTCACACGCCGGGCTGATGAAGCGGATCGACGAGCGCCGCGGGCGGACCCCCCTCGCCTCGGCCTGCCGGCTACTCGCCCTGTCGTGGACGGGCGGCGACCGATCTTTCATCGAACAGGATTCGACCGATTGACAGCCGTCAGGGTTGGCGCATGGTCGGGTTTCCAGAAGGAAAACCGCCGTGCTCGACAAGATCGACAAGACCCTCATTCCGCCCACCCTGTTCGGAGGGCTGATCGCCATCGGATTGATCGGCGCCGGAGCCTTCATCGGCTCCGGCGTGGTCAATGCCCAGGTCGGCAACCGGCAGGTCACGGTGCGCGGCGTGGCCGAGCGCAATGTGGTGGCGGACCTCGCCGTCCTGACCCTCAGTTTCAAGGCGGCGAACGACGACCTCCCGGTCGCCCAGGCGCAGATCGATCGTGATCTGGCGCTGGTGCGGGCCTTCCTGACGCGGCAGGGCTATCCGGCCGAGCACATCACCATCGGCCGGCTGCAGGTGACGGACACCCGGGCCCGCGAATACGGCTCGACCGACAATGTGGTGCGATACATCCTGAGCCAGGGCGTGACGGTGCGGACGACCGACGTCCAGCGCGTCGCCCAGACGGAACGGGCGCTGAACGATCTGGTGCGCGAGGGGGTCCAGCTGGATTTCGCCGCCCCGACCTATGTCTTCACCAAGCTGAACGAGGTGCGGCCGTCCATGATCGCCGAGGCGACTGCCTCGGCGCGATCCGGCGCCGAGCAGTTCGCCAAGGACTCCGGCGCGCCGCTGGGCCCGATCCGTCAGGCGACCCAAGGCTCGTTCGAAATCCTCGCCCGCGAGGACATCGACAGCGAGTCGACATCGCTCGACAAGCGGGTCCGTGTCGTCGCGACGGTCAGCTACCAGCTACGCTGACGCTCAGGTCGCAGGCGCCGGCTCGGGCGGCATGACCGGCGGATTGACGGGCGGCACATCCGGCAGGTCCGGCATCTTCGGCGCATCCGGCAGTTCCGCACGCGGCAGGTCGATATCGACCGAGATGTCCGTGCCGTCGGGCGCTTCGATCGCGCCGCGATTCGAGAAGACGACCACAGCGATGATGATGACGACCACCACCAGACCGCCCACGAGCAGGGCGATCCAGCTGCCGCCGCCACCGCTCTTGGGCGGATTGTTGATCGTGGTGTGATGAACGACCTCAGGCCGCTCGGGCGGAGGAATGTTGGGATCGGTCATGGCTCAGTTCACCGTCGGAACGGCCGGGGCGGACACCTCGGGCAGATTGACGTCGACATCGATGGCCTTGCTCTCCGGGGCCATGCCGCCGCGGGCGAGGACAAAATAGGCCACGATGGCGAGAACGACGACGATGCCGCCGACGATGAAGGCCAGGCCGGCGTTGCCGCCGCCACCGCTGTTGTTCGTATTGTTGTCGGTCATGAAATAGTCCCTTCCCCAGTCTGTCGATGCTGCGGAAACGACGGCGACGCTTGCCGGTTCCGTGAGGCCGGCGGCAGGCAGGCGCTGACATCGGCCTTCGTGCCCCTTATGTTCTCCCAATGAGTCTCCCAGACGCGCCCGCGCCCCGCATTTCCGACCTGGCTCGTTCGCGAGGTCCCGGCGGCGTCGAGGCGCCGGCCGTCGACTATCTGGCCGGGCTGAATCCGGAACAGCGCGAGGCGGTTGAGACCGTGGACGGGCCGGTGCTGGTGCTGGCCGGGGCCGGGACGGGCAAGACGCGGGTGCTGACCACGCGGTTGGCGCACATACTGGCCACCGGACGGGCGCGGCCGTGGGAACTGCTGGTCGTCACCTTCACCAACAAGGCCGCGCGCGAGATGCGCGAGCGGATCACCCATCTGATCGGGCCGTCGGCCGAGGGGCTGCGCTGGCTGGGCACCTTCCACTCGGTGGCGGCGCAGATCCTGCGGCGGCATGCCGAACTGGTCGGGCTGAAGTCGACCTTCACCATTCTGGACACCGACGACCAGGAGCGGGTCTGCAAACAGGTGCTGGAGGCCGAAGGGCTGGACACCAAACGCTGGACGCCCAAGTCGCTGAACGGGCTGATCGACCACTGGAAGAACCGCGGCTGGACGCCGGAAAAACTGCCGCCGTCCGAGGATTTCGCCAACGGCAAGGGGCATTCGCTGTACGCCGCCTATCAGGCGCGGCTGGTCAGCCTGAACGCCTGCGACTTCGGCGACCTGTTGCTGCACAACCTGACCATCCTGTCGAAACATGCGGATATCGCGGAGGAATATCGCCGTCGATTCCGCTACATCCTGGTCGATGAATATCAGGATACCAATGTCGCCCAGTACCTCTGGCTGCGGCTGCTCACGGCCTCGACCGGCAACGTCTGCTGCGTCGGCGACGACGACCAGTCGATCTATGGTTGGCGCGGGGCCGAGGTCGACAACATCCTCCGGTTCGAGCGTGATTTCCCCGGCGCCAAGGTCGTAAGACTGGAGCGTAACTACCGGTCCACGCAGCATATTCTGGGTGCTGCATCGGGCCTGATCGCCGCCAACCGCGACCGGCTGGGCAAGACGCTGTGGACCGAGGATTCCAGCGGCGACAAGGTCAAGGTGCGCGGGGTCTGGGACGGCGAGGCCGAGGCGCGGCTGGTCGCCGACGAGATCGAGACGGCGCGGCGGGCCGGTACGCCCTACAAGGACATGGCGGTGCTGGTGCGCGCCTCGTTCCAGATGCGGGCGTTCGAGGAGCGGTTCGTCCTGCTGGCCGTGCCCTACACCGTCATCGGCGGGCCGCGCTTCTTCGAGCGGGCCGAGATCCGGGACGCTCACGCCTATCTGCGGCTGATCCTGTCCGAAGACGACGACCTGGCCTTCGAGCGGATCGTCAATGTTCCCAAGCGCGGCATCGGCGACACCAGCGTGCAGAAGGTGCTGCAGATCGCGCGGCTGTCCGGCGTCTCGGCGATGAGCGCGGTGCGTGACCTGATCACCTCGGACGAACTGCAGGCGCGGACGCGGACGGCCCTGTCGAACTTCGTGCGCGACATCGACCGCTGGCGGAGCTTCGCCCAGACTACGACCCACTGGGAACTGACGGAGACGGTGCTCGAAGAGAGCGGCTACACCGACATGCAGAAGGCCGACCGGGCGACCGGCCAGACGCGGCTGGATAACCTCAAGGAACTGACGCAATCGATGCAGCAGTTCGAGACCCTGCCCGCCTATCTGGAGCACGTCTCGCTGGTCATGGACCTCGACCGCGGCGAGAGCGCGGACTCGGTGCAGATCATGACGCTGCACGGGGCCAAGGGGCTGGAGTTCCCGCTGGTCTTCCTGCCGGGCTGGGAGGAAGGCGTCTTCCCCAGCCAGCGCAGCATCGACGAGAAGGGCGAAAAGGGCCTCGAGGAGGAACGCCGCCTCGCCTATGTCGGCGTCACCCGGGCCAAGTCGGACGCGCGGATCAGCTTCGCCGCCAACCGGCTGGTCTACGGCCGCTGGACCTCGCAGCTGCCGAGCCGGTTCGTCGACGAACTGCCGATCGACCACGTCGAGGCCGAGAGCGACACCGGCTACTACGGCGTCACCCCCGGCATGAAGGACGCCAAGAGCCGGTGGGACGAGATGCCGACGTTCGGGGCGGGGTACGCCTCGCCCGGCTGGAAACGGGCGCAGTCCTTCACGGCCGGACGCAGTCCAGCGGCCAAACCGGCGCGGCATGCGCTGATCGAAGGGGACGGCCGGCTGGTCGCCACCGCCGACCCGAAGTCGGGCGGCGACTGGTCGAAGGGGGAACGCGTGTTTCACCAGAAATTCGGCTACGGCGCGGTCCGGTTGATTGAGGGCAACAAGCTGGTGATCGACTTCGAGAAGGCGGGGGAGAAGAAGGTAATCGATACGTTTGTGGAGAAGACGTGATGCGACATTGGCCGCTTATCACATGGGTTGGTCTAGTCGCCCTCGTCGCGTGTACGCCGGCTCTCTCCCGCTTCGAGTTGCGCCCGATTGACTCAATGGTCGCGGCTGCATGGACGCAGGCAGTCGGTAGCGTGTTGGCAATTTTGGTGAGCGCACTGATTGCGGTTTATGTGCCCATTCTTCACGGCAGGAAATCGCTTCGAGACCGCCAAGCGCTTACCGTTCTATCCCTCATGGCCTCCGCCCAAGAACTTTGCGCCTATTTCTCCTCTGCCCATCACATTGCTGGTGCCGGAAAATTCAATGCTCACACTGCTGAGCATATCGCGAGTGGCGTCAGGGCAACCCAAGCGGACCTTGCCCAAATTGTTAGCCTAGAGATGCCGATTACGTTCCGCATCCATCTAGTAGCCGCGAGAGCGAGCGCTGACTTGGCCTTGGTATTTCTACGCCAAGCGGAACATCTGTTTCTCACGACGTCATCTCTGCCCAAGGCGTTCTTTGCTGAGCCGCTAAAGAACGCCGACGCTTCGTACAAGAAACTTGCCGAAGCTGTGGCTGCGCACCCTATCGGTCGCAATCCGATGGGCGGATACCACTAGAATTCAGCGCCACCGGTCGCTTGTGTGGGACGGCATCTGCTCCGCCGCTCAGGCAACAGAAAGCGTTCCCAACCCTTCGTTAAGTCCGTTGCCCGACCTTGGGCGCGTGCGCGAATCCCGTCCAGACGAGGTCCTGACCGAGCCCGCCCCCAGCATCTGGGAGCGGGTGATCTGCGGCGTGATCATCGCCATGCTGACCGGGGCCCTGATCGGGCCGGTGTTCGCGCCCCTGCAGGAAGAGACGCCGGTGCTGCGGCTGGTGTGGTTGCCGGCCTATGCGGCCATCGTCGGCCTGCTTCTGTTCCGGATCGACCGGCTGTGGCGGGCGTGGCCGGCGATGATCGCCATCGCCGCCATCGTCGGCCTGGCCTTCGCCTCGCGCTACTGGTCGATCGATTTCGCCACCACCATGCGCCGTGTCATCGCCCTGGCCATCAGTTGCGGTTTCGCCCTGTATCTGGGAGCCGTCTTCCGGGGGCCGCATCTGCCGCGGTTGCTGATGCATACCGCGCTGTTCATGGCGCTCGGCAGTCTGGTCATGGTCGTCGCCTTCCCGTCCATCGGCGTCCATCAGTTGGACAACGCCGGCCTGTGGCGCGGCCTCTGGTACGAGAAGAACCAGATGGGGGCGGTCATGGTGATCGGCGCAATCGCCGCCGCCGCCTGTCTGGCCTCACCCGATCCGCGCCGACTGCTGCCGGCCGTGGCGCTGGTCCTGTCCAGCGGCCTCGTGCTGGCGACCCAATCCAAGACCTCCCTGCTGTGTCTGATGGTGGGGCTGGGCCTTATCGGCGGATTCTGGTCCCTGAGGCGCGGCGGCGCGGCCTTTTCCGTCATCGCCATCTGGTGCGCGGTTGTGCTGGCGGGTCTGGGCGTCTGGATCTGGGACACCCATTCGGTGGCGGTGCTGGAGGCGCTGGGCAAGGATCCGTCGCTGACCGGTCGCACGGACATCTGGGACAGCCTGATGCGCAAGGTCGCCGACCGGCCGTGGACCGGCTACGGCTACGGCGCCTTCTGGGGCCGGATCGGGGAGTCGCCGCCCGCCGACTGGGTGCGCAAGGAGACCGGCTGGATTGTGCCGTCGGCGCACAATGGCTGGATCGACCTGCTGGTCCAGCTGGGCTGGCCGGGTGCTGTGCTGGTCGGCTCCCTGATGGCCGGGACGGCCCTGCTCGCCGTGCTGCGTTGCATGGGATCGGGCCTGCGCGAAGGTTGGTGGGGCCTGGGCTTCCTGGCCGCCTTCTTCGTGCTGAGCCTGTCGGAGAGCATCCTGATGGCGCACCAGGGTCTTCCGTGGGTGCTGTTCATGGCGGCCATGACGCGGGCGATGCTGCCGTCGCCGTCCGCGGCCCCCGCCCCGCTTGTGGAGAAGCGCCGCCGGGCCTACCAGACCGGTCCCCGAATCGTCTCACAGTATCCGCATGGGTCCCAACGCCGCGCCTTCCCTGTTCGATGATCTGCCCGAGCCGCAAGGCCCGGCGCCGACGCCTGTTCCAGCCACATCCATGCCCGACCCGGCCCTGACGCCGCAGGCTGTCGCCCCCCGGCCGGAGCCGGACCCCGTGCGCGCCGCTCACGCCGCCCCGTCCGCGCCGCCGCTGGCCGGCAACTATTCCGCCTCCTCGATCGAAGTGCTGGAGGGGCTGGAGCCGGTCCGCAAACGCCCCGGCATGTATATCGGCGGCACCGACGAGCGGGCCCTGCACCACCTGTTCGCCGAGGTGCTGGACAACGCCATGGACGAGGCCGTCGCCCGCCATGCGAAGCTGATCACCGTCGATCTGGACGCCGAGGGCTGGCTGTCGGTCAAGGACGACGGACGTGGCATTCCGGTCGATCCGCACCCGAAACATCCGGGCAAGTCGGCGCTGGAAGTGGTCATGACCGTCCTCCATTCGGGCGGGAAGTTCTCCGGTAAAGCCTATGAAACCTCAGGCGGTTTGCACGGCGTCGGCGTCTCGGTCGTCAACGCCCTGAGCGAGCGGCTCGACGTGACCGTCTGGCGCGACGGCTTCGAGTGGAAACAGTCCTTCAGCCGCGGCCTGCCGCTGGGCTCCATCGTCCAGGTCCAGCCCTCCAGGAAGAAGGGCACCCTGATCCGGTTCAAGCCGGACGAGGAGATTTTCGGCGTCGGGGCGGCCTTCAAGCCCGCCCGCCTGTTCCGCATGGCGAGGTCCAAGGCCTATCTGTTCCGCGGCGTCGAGATCCGCTGGACCTGCGCGTCCGAGCGGATCACCGATCAGACGGCGACCGAGGCCGTCTTCCACTTCCCCAACGGCTTGGCCGACGCCCTGTCCGAGCGGATCGGCGAGCTCGAGACCGTGACGCCGGCCTTCGCCGGCCGGGTCGAACGCAAGGGCGAGGCCGGAGCCGTCGAATGGGCCGTGACCTGGTCGCCGATCGGTTTCGGCGAGGCCGACGGCTTTGTCTCATCCTACTGCAACACCGTCTCGACGCCCGACGGCGGCACGCATGAGGCCGGTTTCCGCGCGGCGCTGGTCAAGGGCCTCAAGGCCTATGGCGAACTCACCAATGAGAAGCGCGCGGGGCTGATCACGGCCGAGGACGTCATCGCCAACGCCGGGGCGCTGATCAGCGTCTTCGTGCGCAACCCCGAATTTCAGGGGCAGACCAAGGACCGCCTCTCCTCCCCCGACGCCCAGCGGCTGGTCGAACAGCTGATGCGCGACCCGCTGGATCACTGGCTGACCGAGAGTCCGAAACAGGCCAACACCCTGCTGGGCTTCGTCATCGAGCGGGCCGAGGACCGGCTGAAGCGGCGCAAGGACAAGGAGGTCCAGCGGGCCCAGGCCACGCGCAAGCTGCGCCTGCCCGGCAAGCTGTCGGACTGTTCGCGCCAGTCCGCCAACGGCACCGAACTGTTCATCGTCGAGGGCGACTCGGCCGGCGGCTCGGCCAAACAGGCGCGCGACCGCACCACCCAGGCCATCCTGCCCCTGCGCGGCAAGATCTTGAACGTCGCCTCGGCCACGGCCGACAAGCTGCGGGCCAATATCGAACTGTCCGACCTGGCCCTGGCGCTCGGCGTCCAGCCGGGCAGCCGGTTCAATATCGAAGACCTGCGCTATGAGCGCATCGTCATCATGACCGACGCCGACGTGGACGGCGCCCATATCGCGGCCCTGCTGATCACCTTCTTCTACCGGTCGATGCCCGAGACCATCCGGCAGGGCCGGCTGTTCATGGCCCTGCCCCCGCTCTACCGGATCAGCGCCGGGCCGCTGTCGGAATACGCCCGCGACGACGCCCACCGCGACGAGCTGCTGGCCACGGTGTTCAAGGGCAAGAAGGTCGAGATCGGGCGGTTCAAGGGTCTGGGCGAGATGATGGCCTCCCAGCTCAAGGAGACCACCATGGACCCGAAGAAGCGCACCCTGGCGCGTGTCACGGTGCCGGCCTCCGAGGACGAGATCGAGGACCTGGTGGAGCGGCTGATGGGCAAGAAGGCCGAAGCCCGGTTCCAGTTCATTCAGGACAACGCCCAGTTCGCGGTGGCCGATCTGGACGTTTAGGACGCCTTATCGCTGACGACCCCGATCTCCGCGTCACTTCGTGGGGATGACAGGAGGCAAGCCACCCTTGCCGGCTGGAGCAGCTTGCTGACTGGCTCAGCAGTTCGCCGGCGCCCCGTAACGGCCGATCACGGCGGGCGAGTCGCCGTCATCCTCGACGGAGATCACGGTCAGCCGGTCATACTCGCAGTCTGCCATCTCCGAGGCGCCGGTTTCGCCCAGCGCGCCGGCGATGAGCGGGACGGTATTGCTGTGTCCGACGACCAGAACCACGGCGTTTTCGGGCAAGGCGCGAATGCGGTCTGCCACCCTGCGGACGTGGGCCTCCGTCCCGCCTTCGAACGAGATCACTTCCGGGTCGATCGCATGCGCCTCCGCCGCCAGCCGGGCTGTCAACACGGTGCGCTGGAGCGGCGAGGTGAAGACATGGGTCAGGTCGGCGTCGCTGAGCACGACGGCGAGGTCGACCGCGCGACGCTGGCCCGTCTCGGACAGGACCGGATCGGCGCTGGCGTCGACCTTCTCGGCGTGGCGGACCAGGATGACCGTCTGGGCCAGGGCTGAACCGGCGGTCAGCATCGACAGGGCGGTGGCGAACAGAAGGCGTCTCATCATCCCGGATCCTCTTTCGGCCCAGACTGGCGGGCGGCGCGGCGCCTGTCGAGCGGTCAGTGCGCCTTCCACTCGCCAGGCCGGGCGAAGGCCGGCTCGCCGCTGACCTCGGCATAGACGGAGCTGAGATCCTCGAAGACCCGGTTCCAGGCGAAGCGTTCGACGGTGCGTTGGCGGGCAGCCAGGCCCAGGGCTTCGATATCGCGGGCGAACAGGGCCTCGATCGCCGCCGCATAGTGGCGCGGATCGGCGCTCTTCGCCAGCTGGCCGACGGTGTCGTCGACCGTCTCCTTCACCCCGCCGGCGTTGACCCCGACGACCGGGCGGCCGCAGGCCATGGCTTCGAGCACGATGAGGCCGAAGGGCTCCTTGTCATTGGCGTGGACGAAGGCGTCACAGCTGGCGATGATCTTCGCCACCGCCTTGGGATTGGCCTCGTACGGCAGGGAGATGACGCGCTCCTCCGCCGGCATTCCGGCGCCGGCGCCCACCAGGATCAGGTGGTAGGGCGCGCCCAGGGCCTGAACGGCCTGGATCAGGACGTCGATGTTCTTTTCCCGCGCCGGACGGCCCGCGAAGCACAGCAGCCGCGCCGACGCCGGCAGGTTCAGCTTCTTCAGCAGCCAGTCGCGGTCGCCGCGGTCGGGGCGGAAGGTGTCGATCTCGACCCCCAGCGGCCGGATGACGATATTGCCGACGCCGGCCTCCTCGAGCCGGCGGGCGATGTAGCGGCTGGGCGAAACCACCCGGTCGAACTGGCCGAACAGCCGGGCCCAGCGCTTCTCGACCGGCTTCTTGGCCCATTCGCCGAAATGCAGGGCGGCGAGCCCCGCCGGGTCTGAGTGACAGAAGCCGACGACCGGGCAGCCGGCGCGCTGGCCGGCGGCGAGCGCTCCCTGCCCCGGCGTATAGGGATCGCCCGCCTCGATGATGGCAGGGTTCAGCGATGCGACCCAGGCAGCCCACCGGCTCACCGAGGTCGGCCAGCGGTAACCGTCGCCGAACGGGAGCTTGGTCGCGTGAAGCTGTACGATGCCGTCGTCGCCGGCCTTGTGGTGGGCGCCGGGCACGACCAGCGAATGGGCCACGCCGGGACGATTGGCCTCCAGCCAGGCCTTCTTGGAGAGCAGATAGCGTTTCACCCCGCCGGAGCGCGGCGCATAGAGCATGGTGGTGTCGACCAGCCGTGGGCGGCCGTCCTCGCCGGCGGCCTTGGTCGCCGCCAGGGTCTCCGAGACCTCCTCGTCCCAGCCAGGGAAAAGGCGCAGCTCGCCTTCCTGCACCTCAAGCCCGGCCAGGGTCATAAGCTCCCGCTCGGTGGCGCTGATACTGGATGCGCCGACCCGTCGGACCCGCCGCTGGATGCGACGGGCCTTCCGGACCTTGGACATATGCGACTTCACCATGTGCGGCCCGTAACGCCGACGACGGCGAAGCTCAAGCGCTGTCCGTCGGCGGAGCGTCTTCCGAGGTGGAAATCCCGCGTCTGGCGAGGGCTTCCCGGAGCAGGCATTCGACCTGGGCGTTGACCGAGCGCAGCTCGGCGGCGGCCAATCGCTCGACCGCCGCCATCACCCCCGAAGAGGCCCGCATGAGAAAGGGCTTCCGGGTTCGAGCCATGTCAGCCGTACAGCGTGCCTGTGTTGACCACAGGCTGGGCCTCGCGATCGGCGCACAGGACGACCAGGAGGTTGGAGACCATGGCCGCCTTGCGGTCCTCGTCGAGTTCGACGACGCCGCGCTCGTTCAGGTCGGCCAGAGCGCTTTCGACCATGCCGACGGCGCCCTTGACGATCAGACGGCGGGCGGAAAGCACCGCCTCGGCCTGCTGGCGCTTGAGCATGGCGCCGGCGATTTCCGGGGCGTAGGCGAGGTGGGCCAGGCGGGCCTCGTCGACAGCGACACCCGCGACGCTGACCCTGCCCACCAGCTCCTCGCGCAGCCGCCCGGCGACGTCCTCGGCGTCCGCGCGCAGGGTCAGTTCGGGCACATCGGTCTCGTCCCCGTGATCGTAGGCGTAGTGGGAGGCGATATCGCGCAGGGCCGTGTCCACCTGGATGTTCACGAAGGCCTGATAGTCATCAACATCGAACAGGGCCTGGGCCGAATCCTGGACGCGCCAGACGACGTTGGCGGCGATCTCGATCGGGCTCCCGCGCTTGTCGTTCACTTTCAGCTTGTCGCTGGTCAGGTTGCGGACCCGCAGGGAGATTTTCTTGCGGCTGTACCAGGGCAGGACCCAGCGCAGGCCGGTCTTGCGGTCGGTGCCGCGGTAGGCGCCGAACAGCATGATGGCCATGCCCTCGTTCGGCTGAAGCGAATAGAGTCCGCAGACCAGCAGCAGGCCGATGACCGCGGCGCCGACCCCGGCCACCACGCGCAGGGTGGACTCGGGGTCCTGGGCCACGCTGGCGGGCCCGGCGATCATCAGCAGCAAGCCGACCAGCAGCATCAGGATGCCGTTGGCCGTGCTGGCCGGGCGTTCGGTAGATCTGGAGTGTGCGTTGGTCATCTCTGCCTCCCAAAGTCGATATGAAAACGATATCACTTTGATTGCGATATTGGCAATAGCCGCGCTTGCCAAACGCGCCCCGTCCGCGCGTTCGGCCTTGCATTCGCCTCAAATTCGAGAAACTTGAGGCAGGCTGGCGCGGTCCCTGTTAGAGGATCGCCGGCGTCTCTGCGTGTGTCGTCCACAGGGGTTTCTACCGAATGCGTATTCTACTCGCGACCGCGGTTGCGATCGCTCCCTTGATGGCGGCCACCGGCGCGATGGCCGAGGTCGTGATCTCGACTGTCCGGACGACGCCGGTCACGACGTCGAACGCTTCAGGCACGGGAACCGCAGACGATATCCGGATCGCGGAAGGCGGCGGCATCACATTGGCGTCGGGTACGGCCGTGACGGTCGATTCGAACCACGACTTTTCAACGGGCGGCGCCTCATCGATCACCATGGCCCTGGCGGCGGACGGCGCCACGGCGGTGCTGGTCAACGCGGGTGTCACCTCCGATATCTCCATCGGCTCCACGATCTCGATCACCGATACGATCGAGACCTATCCGGACACGGACAATGACGGCGATATCGATGGACCCTGGGCAACCGGGTCGGACCGGTACGGCATCCGCTACGCCGCCGGCGCACCGGTCACAGGCAATTTGCTGGTCGGCGCCCTTGGCTCCATCGGCGTCGAAGGCAACAATTCGTACGCCATCTCCATTGAATCCGGCCTGATCGGCAACATCCAGTCCCAAGGCGCCATTCGCGTGTTCGGCGACAACTCCGTCGCGATCCGGACCCAGGGCGTGACTGGCGACATCACCCTGCTGGGCTCGGTCACAGCGCGGGGCATGAACACCTCAGCCGTCTCGATCGGCGGCGATGTCGGCGGCCGACTGACCCTGCAGGGCGAAATCAACGCCACGGGCTATCGTTACACCAGCCTGGGCAGCGAAGCCTTCGAAGCGAAGCTCGACGCCGACGACAAGCTGCAAGGAGGACCCGCGGTCATCATCGCGGGCAGTGTCGCCGGCGGCGTGGTGGTTGATCGGCCCCCGACCGATACTGACGCCGCAAACACGGATGAAGATGGCGACGGCATCGCCGACGGAACCGAAGGCACCGGCAACATCAACAGCTACGGCTCGGCGCCGGCCATCATTGTCGCCTCGACGACCCAGGCCATCACCCTCGGCGTAGTCGGCGCCGGCGACAACAATTTCGGCTTCATCAACCGCGGCACGATTACAGGCCAGGGTATCTACGAAGGCATCACCGCCAACGCTGTCGTGTTCGGCGGCAACGCCGGCCAGACCGTGACCATTGAAGGCGGCGTTCGCAACCAGGGCACGGTCGCCGCCCTGGCGAACGGCGCCAGCGCCACGGCCTACCATTTCGGCGTCGGCGCCTCGACGCCCCGGTTCGTCAACGTGGGCACCATCACCGGCGGCGTCGCCAGCGATGTCGCCGCGAACTCGACCGCCATCCAGATCGACGCGGGCGCCTCGCTGCCCAGCTTCACGAACAACGGCTCCATCCTCGCGTCAGCCGGCGGCGGTGCAGCCACTGTGACCGCCATCAATGACCTCAGCGGCACCCTGGTATCGATTACCAACACCCGCTCGCTCCAGGCGACCCTCAATACCAATGCTGCCGGGGATCCGGTGACCGGCTCGACGACCGCGATCAACGTCGCTGCCAATACGACCGGCGTCACCATCGTTCAGACCGGCGTAGCCTCGACGCCCAGCGCACTTGACCCCGACACCGACGGCGACGGCGTGCCGGACAGCGTCGAACCGATCATCGTCGGCGACATCCGTCTGGGCTCGGGCGCCGACCTGGTTGATATCCGCAACGGCGTTGTCTTCGGCGATATCGATTTCGGCCTGGGCGCCGACACCCTCTCAATCACCGGCGGCGCTATCGTCAGAAGCGCCCTCTCTGACGCAGGCGGCGACCTGACCATCAACGTGAGCAACGGCATCCTCGATGCCCGCCACGCGAACGCCCTTGATGTGACCACGCTGAACGTGGGCGCGGACGGCAACCTGATTGTCACCATCGACCCGGCGAACAGCACCTCGGGCGGTTTCAATGTTTCCGGCGCCGCGACCCTGGCGGACGGCGCAGGTCTGGGCGTCCGCTTCACCTCGCTTCTGACCACGCCCGAGCGCTTCACCCTGATCGACGCCGCAACCCTGAACTTCGGCGCTCTCGATCTGGATGCGATCGAAAATAACTCGCCCTATCTCTACATGGTGGCAGCGGGCGCGGATGTGCCGGCGGGTCAGGTCTTCGTCGACGTGCGGCGACGCACCGCCGACGAGGCCGATCTCATCGCGGTCGAGGCGGCGATGTTCGACTCCTTCTATTCGACCCTCGGCGGCGCCGGCGCGGAAAGCGTCCGCAACGCCTTCCTGGCCCAGGCCGGCCGCGAGGATTTCATCAACCTGTATGAGCAGCTGCTGCCCGACCACGCCGGCGGGCCCTTGCTGTCCCTGTCCTCGGGCGTGGATGCGGTGACCCGCGCACTCACGGGCCGGAACGCCTCGGCGGCTCCGGGCGAAACCAGCGCCTGGGTGCAGGAAATCAATTTCTACGCTGACAAGGACAAGACCGACACCTACGGCTTCCGTTCGGAAGGTTTCGGCGTCGCCGGCGGTATCGAGCGCGGCTCGGGCCTCGGCGCGGTCGGGATTTCGCTGGCCTTCACCTCGTCGGACCTCGAGGATCCCGAATCCGAAGCCGAAGAAGTCCTGTCGGCCAGTCTGCTGGAGTTGGGCCTCTACTGGCGCGCCCAGGGCCAGTACTGGACGACATGGGCGCGGGCCGCGGCCGGCTATGCGACCTTTGAATCCGAGCGCCGTTTCGTGGGCGCCGGGCTGAACCTGGCCAATGAATCGGACTGGAACGGCTTCACCCTCGCGGCCGCGGGCGGCGTCTCCTACGAGCGCAATTTCGGACGCTTCAGCATCCGGCCCGAGGCCTATGCCGAGTTCTTCTCCCTCAGCGAGGAAGGCCACGTCGAGACCGGCGGTGGCGACGGGTTCGATCTCGAGATCGACGACCGGGATGGACACCTGTTCTCCGCCACGGCGGCTGTCAATTTCGGCATGTCGATGGGCGAGAACAGCTGGCTGCGCCCGGAGGTCCGGGTTGGCTGGCGCCAGAATATCTCGGTCGATCCGGGTGAGACCATCGCCCGCTTCCGCTCGGGCGGCCCGGACTTCACCCTCGACGGCGGCTCGATTGAGGGCGGCGGTCCGATCGTCGGCTTCCGGCTGAACATCGGCAATGAACTGGGCATGCTGTCCATCAACGCCGACGCCGAGATGATCGAGGACTACATCCGCTACATGCTGTTCCTGCGGGCCAGCTTCCGGTTCTAGAACACGGGAAACCTTCGGGTTTCATGCGGACGGGCGGCTAGCTCAGCTGGTCAGAGCACCTCGTTTACACCGAGGGGGTCGGGGGTTCGAACCCCTCGCCGCCCACCACCTCCGAACGGTGCAGGCCTTGATCCAGCCTCGCCGGGTCTCGGCTGGACCTTCAGGCGATCACTCATTCCATCGCCGGAACAAGGACAAGCGAGCTCTCTTCCATCGCTCCCTCAGGGCCCCGGTAGGTCTCCGCCCGCGAGACAGTCCCCTCCGCATCCCAGCTGAACGACAAGTCGTGCTGGAATGACTCATGCGGATCGAGGCCGGTCGCATCCAGGAACGCAAAACGGACCCCGGCAGACCCAGCAGCACTGGCCACCAGTCGCGGCTGGTTGCCCTGAGGGCAGTAATGCGTCGCGACCAGGCGTTCGCCGTCGAGGTGATAGACCGTCATTGAGTGCATGCGCTCGCCAACCATCCATCTCTCGACGATGACGCTTCCACCCGCGGTCGGCTCAAACACGATCCTCAGGGACGGGCTTTCCTGAACCCGCCATTCTCCTGCGAGGGCGGCGATCTTCTCGAACTGAAGGGTGGAAACAGGCAGCGCGTCTTCCGCTGTGGCCGGCGCGATGCCGGTCGCCGAACAGATCATGATCCCCGCCGCGATGGCTGCTTGCCGGGTCCAGCGGTGCTTCATCAACTCTCTCCCGGACTTCACCCGACTGTTCGCCCGTGCGGACCGCTATAAGCTCTCCCGACCTTCGCAACGCGTAGTTCGTAGTGCTCGTACCATCTTTCGATGCCGTTCTTCTGGGCCAGAAGGTGTTTCATATCAGCCTTCCACGCCAGGATACTGTCCTCATCCTTCCAATAGGACACCGTTATGCCCAGGCGGTCACTGCCCCTGGTGGTCTCAATACCCAGATACCCGGGCTGGCTCTCCGCGAGTCTGGCCATGGCGTTCCCCATGGATTCATAGCCCTCGTCCGTCCGGCTCAACCGGCTCGAAAAAATGACCGCGTAGTAGGGGGGCTGCGGTGTGTCAGCGAAACCCGTCGGCACGATAGAAGCCTCCATATCGAACAAGATCGGAAGGGAGTCGCTGTCAGGGCGCAGTTGCCGGTGCATGAACTGGTTGAACGGGCTCGCCTCGTAGCCTCCGAATGCATCGCCATTCTCAAATCCGTACCGGCGATAGAGCGCCAGGGCCGGCTCGAAGGCCGGACCGGAACCCGTTTCCAGACTGAGACGGTGATAGCCGCGCTCGAGCGCGATGTTCATGAGGTATTCGAGAAGGAAGGCGGCGGCCCCTCGCCTGAGATGCGCGGCGGCCGTCCGCATCGACTTGATCTCGGCGGTCGTGGCGTCGATGTCCTTCAGGGCCCCGATGGCCATGAGAGCGTCCCCCTCCCACACCGAATAGAGGGAAACGTCCGGGGTTCTCAGCGCCTCCGGCTCAAGCGCATGGACTGAGCCGGGCGGAGAGTGTGCGTGCATTCCGGCCAGGTGGTCCTTCAACAGGGCCAGCACCTCAGGATCGGACAGATCGGCCGCACGAACGATCACTGGGAGCTCCTGACCGCCAGGAGGTATTTCGCCGGGCCGCGGCCACAGCTCTCCAGCGCACTCTCGTTATGGATCTTGATCCGAAGACTGTCGTTGCCTTCCAGTTGATAGGTCGCGCCATCGGTCTCGTATCTCAGCGCGCCCTCGAAAAGAACGATGTGCTGCTCCATCCCCGAATAGGCCGGCGCCGGGTATTCGATGCGAGCCCCGGCCGGCAGTTCAGCCCAGATGAGCTCGATGTCGTAGCCGCGCGCCGGGGGCGAAATCGACCAGCGTCGAAACCCGGTCTCCGGATCGGTCCAGAAGCCGGCCTGATCGCGGGACATGACCGAGGGGCGCGCCTCATCCAGCCCACCCAGGAGCGCCGACAGGGTGATGCCATAGGCTGCCGAAAGGCGACCGAGGACATGAGCCGTCGGGCTCGTTTCCCCACGTTCGGTGCGTGACAGGGTCGCGCGGCTGACCCCGGACAGCTCTGCGGCCTGATCCAGGGATAGACCGCGCTCGCTCCGAACGGCCAGCAGACGGGCCGCGAGCGCCGCATCTACTGTCCCATTTTCGGCCGGTATTCTCATATTCGGGAACCTGTAAACGACGGCGCAGCGTCGGTCAAACAGCGGGCCAGCCCTGCCCGCGCTCGCGTGTCTCCCGGTCAGACTGCGTTCACCATTGCCGGTTAACCCTGCGCCACAGGGAGAAGGCGTCATGATCAAGACCATCAAAACCGGCGCGACCATCGTCGCTATTCTCGGCGTCAGCCTGATGCTGCAAGGCTGTCTCGTGGGAGCGGTCGTCGGAACCGCCGGCGCGATCGTCGGCGGGGCCGCCCAGGCCACCGGGGCCGTCGTCGGCGCCGGCGTCGATGCGGTCACGACCTCCGATGAGGAGACCCGCGCCAAACGCGAGCGCGAACAACGGGCCCACGAGCGTGAGCAGCGGCGTTGTGAGCAGCGCCAGCGTCAGGGCCGCGACTGCTAGACTAGAGCGTCAGCACGCAGCGTTCGTGGATGGTCGGTCGGGAGACCGTGACCCGACTCAGGCCCGGCCAGTCCGCTTTCAGGCGGCCGGCGAACCACAGGCACAGATGCTCCAGCGAGGGGAGTTCGAGCCCGGCGTGTTCGTTGAGCATGCCGTGGTCCAGTTCCTCGGCGGCGGCCTTGAGGGCGCGATCCAGCGCGCCGAGATCGGCGACCCAGCCATGCTCCGCGTCCAGCACCTCGCTGCGCACCGTGGCCTCGACCTGGAACGAATGGCCGTGGATGCGCCGGTAGGGGCTGCCCTCCGGCTCGCTCGGGAAGTGGTGGGCCGCGTCGAAGGTGGCGGCCTTGGTGATCTCGAAAACGCTCATCTTACGCCGATGTATTTGTGGGTCTGGACGCTGAGCCGCCATTTCGGGTGGGTCAGGCAATAGTCGATGGCCGCCGCGGTGTTAGCCGCCTGGTCGGGGCCGTCCATGGGCTGGAGCCAGAAGCGATCGAACGACAGATGCTCGAACCGGTCCGGCATGGCCGCGGGCTGGGGGAAGACCAGTTTGAGCTCATGGCCGCAAGTCTGGACCACGGGGGCATCGGCCTTTGGACTGATGCAGATCCAGTCGATTCCCTCAGGCGCGGCGAGTGTGCCATTGGATTCAATCGCGACCTCGAAACCGCGCGCATGCAGGGCCTCGATCAGGGCGGCGTCGAGCTGCAGCAGGGGTTCGCCGCCGGTGCAGACCACCAGTTTCGGATCCCCTGCCCGGCCCCGCCACATCGCCCCGACATGATCCGCCAGGGCGTCGGCGGTCGCGAACTTGCCGCCGCCGTCGCCGTCCGTGCCCACGAAATCCGTGTCGCAGAAGGTGCAGACGGCGGTCGCGCGGTCGCGCTCGAGCCCGTTCCACAGATTGCAGCCGGCGAACCGCAGGAAGACGGCGGGCCGTCCGGCCTGTCCGCCCTCGCCCTGCACCGTCAGGAAGACCTCCTTGGCCGAATAGGTCATGCAGCCATCCATTCGGCGTGTCCCGCGGCGCGCAGCTCGCAAGCCGGGCAGTCGTTGCAGCCATAACCCCAGGCGTGGCGGTGGAAGCGGTCGCCGCGATAGCAGGTGTGCGACGCCTCGATGATCAATTCGACCAGCGCCGCCCCGCCGATCCGGTCGGCCAGGGCCCAGGTCTCCGCCTTGGTGAGGGCCATCAGCGGCGTCTCGATGACGACCGGCTTGTCCAGCCCGAGGCTGAGCGCCGCGGCCATGGCGTCGATCGTGTCGCGGCGACAGTCGGGGTAGCCGGAATAGTCGGTCTCGCACATGCCGCCGACCAGAACGTCCAGACCACGCCGATCCGCCAGGGCGGCCGCGCAGGTCAGGAACACCAGATTGCGGCCGGGCACGAAGGTGGTCGGCAGGCCCCTGGCATCCATCTCGATGGCCCGGTCGGCGGTCAGGGCGCTTTCGGCGATCCTGCCATAGCCGGTCAGGTCGACGACGTGATCCGGCCCGAGCCGTCCGACCCATTGCGGCAGGACCGCCGCCATGCCGGCCCGGACCGCCATCCGGGCCTCCATTTCGACGGCATGACGCTGGCCATAGTCAAAACCGACAGTTTCGACATGCGCGTACCGCTCGAGCGCCCAGGCCAGACAGGTCGCGCTGTCCTGCCCGCCCGAGAACAGGACGAGAGCCGATTGGGCGGGCTTTGACAGGAATTCGCTCATGACAAACCTGCGGTCGGCCGGTCGGCCGCGCGCATGGACAAGGGGGATAGGCCGCAGAATGGCGGGGCGCGCCTTCTACACCAGCCTCGCGGGCAGAGCAAAAGCGGCTCAAAAATGACCGTTACCGCCCTTAACCCTTCTGCAAACGGTTCTGGGCCAATGTCTACCGGTCCCAGTGGAGTTGCGGCCCGCCATGCCGACCATAGAAGTCCTGACCGAGCGCGCCGAGGCGGTCTCGCCCCAGACGCTGGGGATCGATGTGTTCTCGCGGTTCGAGCGTGAGCCCGACACCCTGGTGATCCCTGTCGTCGAGGACGGCCGGCCTGTCGGCCTGGTTGAACGCAACGCCTTCCTGTTGAAGATCGCCAGCGCCTTCGGCCATGCCCAGTTCGCCAATCGCCCAGTCCTTCATGTCATGGATTCCGAGCCCGCGGTCGTTGAGGCGGGTGTCAGCATCGACGCCTTCTGTGATGTCCTGCTCAAGGGCGGCCCGGCCGCACTCATGCGTGGCTTCATCGTCACCCGCGAGGGCCGCTATCATGGCGTCGGCACAGCGGGTTCCCTGCTGCAGGCGGTCAATGAGCTCCAGCGCCAGCAGAACCTCGAACTGGCGGAACAGGCGCGCGTCCTGTCCGACACCCGGACCCAGGCCCTCGCCTCGGCCCGCTCCAAGAGCCAGTTCCTGACCATTATGAGCCACGAGCTGCGGACGCCGATGAACGGCGTGCTGGCGATGGCTGAACTGCTTCGGCGGCAACCCCTGAACGCCCAGTCGCACGCCCACATCAACACGATCGTGGAATCGTCCGAAACCCTGCTGCACATTCTTCAGGACGCGCTGGACCTGTCGCGCGCCGAAGCGGGCGAACTCGAGCTTCGTCCGCAGGCCACGCCCCTGCGCGCCCTGATGGACGACGTCCAGACGAGGTGGGCGCCGCGGGCCTTGCAGGACAATGTGACCCTGATGGTGAGCTATGAGGGCGACACCGAACTGGCAGCTGTCATCGATGGCGCCCGGGTCACCCAGCTGTTCAACAACCTGATCGGCAACGCCCTGAATTTCGCCCGCAACGGCGTTGTCGAAGCCGGGCTGAAGGCCGTTGCAGACGGGAACCGCATCCGGCTGGAGGCCCGCGTCCGTGACGACGGCGCCGGCATCGACGGCGACCGCGTGGACGCGGTCTTCGAGCCGTTCGTACATGGTTCGGGACAGGATGGCGCCGGCCTCGGCCTCGCCATCTGCCGCCAGATCGTCGACCGCATGGGCGGCCGGATATGGGCCGAGAACAATCCGGGCCGCGGCGCGACCTTCGCCTTCGATCTGGACGTGGAACGGACCCAGGTGGAGACCGCCGCACCCTCGAACGTTGAGAGCCTCGGCAGCGAGGACGACCTGACGAGCAGTCCCCATATCCTGATCGTCGACGACAATGCCACCAACCGCGTGGTGGCCCAGGCCCTGTGCGAGATGTTTGGCTGCACCTCCGAGACCGCCGAGGACGGCGTCGAGGCGCTCGAAGCGGTGCAGGAGCGTCGCTTCGACCTGATCCTCATGGATATCAAGATGCCGCGCATGGACGGCGTACAGGCGACCGAGGCGATCCGCGCCCTGACCGGCCCGGCGCGGGACATCCCCATCGTCGCCCTGACCGCCAACGCCGATCCCGACGATGCGAAGAAATATCTCACCATCGGCATGGCCGCGGTCGTCGAGAAGCCGATCAAGCCGGAACGGCTGCGCATGGCGATGAACCTTGCGCTTGAGCAAGCCGCGGCCGCTGCAGCCGTTGTCGAGGCGGCGCCGGACCGCAATCGCAAGAGCCGCTCCGCCGCCTGACGCACGGTTGATGAAGGGGCGCCCTTGCGCTCCGTTCCGGACGGACCGAGAAGCGGACGATGCAGTCTCCGATCCTCGACATTCTCCCCCAGCTGGCGGCGGGCGCCGCCCATACCCATGCACTGGGATTTTCCTACGACAGTCTCGACGGGGACCGGGTTCGCATCCGGGCGCCGTGGCGCGAGGATCTGGTCGGCGATCCCGACACCGGCGTGCTGTCGGGGGGTCTGGTCACCACCCTGCTGGATCATGTCGGGGGGCTGGCGGTATGGGTCGCGCTCGGAAAGTTTGAAGCGATCGCCACCCTCGATCTGCGCGTCGACTATATGCGGGCCGCCGAGGCGCGGCGCGACCTGATCGCGGAGGCACGCTGCTACCACCTGAGCCGGTCGGTCGCCTTCGTTCGGGCCTGGGCGTTCGAGGACAGTCCCGACGACCCCGTCGCCGCGGCCCAGAGCGCCTATATGCTGTCCTCCATGCGCAGCCGCGGCCTCGGCTCCAATCTCAAGGCCCGGCCGGAGACCGGGCGATGAGCGACCTGCTGGACCGCCTGCCCTACGCCCTGTTTCTGGGCCTGAAGACAGCAAGCGAAGGACAGGCCCTGACGGTCACCATGCCGTTCGATCAGAAACTGATCGGCAATCCGGTCCTGCCCGCTCTCCACGGCGGTTCGACCGCCGCCCTGCTCGAACTGACCGCCGTCGCCCAGGTCGCCGCCCTGTACCCAAGGTTGCAGCTGCCGAGACCGATCAATGTCACCGTCGCCTATCTGCGATCGGGCCGTCCCGTCGACGTCCATGCCCGCGCCCGGATCAGCAAGGCCGGACGCAGGGTCGCGCATGTTCTCGCCGAGGCCTGGCAGGACGACGAGGCCCAACCCATCGCCGCCCTGACCGCTCACTTCCTGATGGCTGACGACGACCATTAGTTGTATTTGTTTGCTACCTATGCTGGTCTCCCGTTTGTGACGCGAGGTCACGGGGAGATTCAAACATGACCAGACTAGCTGTCGGCGAAGCTCTCGCCGTTCGCCTGTACGCCGCCGAATCGGCGATCGATCAGGCCCTGATTGAAACCGCGACCCTCGCGGCGGCCCTGCCCGCGGCCCGGGCCGATGCATGGTTGTCGGCTGTAGCGGGACAGCGAGCCTTCGCCGGAACCGCCGCGACCATCAGCGCCCTGTCCGACGCGAGGGCCCATATCGTCGAGACTCACAACACCCTGACGGCCCTCGCCCGCAAACTGGGGCTGGAGACTCTCGCCGTCGGACCGCTGGACAAGCCGGGCGACGGGCCGCCGATCGGTGGTGGAGGTGGCGACGGTCCCGGCGTCGCGCCGGACATGGTCAACAAATCCCTACCAAGGAGAACCATTGCGTGTTAACTCCCCGTTTACCGTTTTTTAGTGGGAGGCTTACATGAACAAGGCTGAAGTGATCGCCAGCGTCGCCGGCGACCTGAATTCCGCAGAACAATCGCTGGACACCGCCATCGCCCAGGCGACGACGCTCATCCAGTCTATGATCGGCGCCCGTACGGTGCTCAGCCTCTCGCCGATCTCCGGCGCCGGTTCGCAAGCCCGTGCGATGGAAGCCATCGCCGCCATGGCGACCGCCCGTGAAGCCCTCGTGGCCTGCCACGAGGAACTGGCCAAGGATCACCGTCGCCTCGGCTACGGCGTCTACGCCTCCGGCCACATGAACAAGCCGGAATCCACCACGCTCCCGACCACCGGCGAGCTGGCCCGTCCGCGGACTCTCCGCGCGGTTTAATTCGGCGTAATGTCCCACACCGGTCATTCCGGTCTGGGCAGACTCGTTGCATTGTCGCCCCCGTGCCATTCGGCATGGGGGCGATTTGATGTTTGACACCCTGCCAACCCAGATCGGGGCTGGCCTGACAGTGTTGGTTGTCGCTTTCGCCTTCCTGAAGGGCGATGAGCCGGAGCGCATCGGCGGCGGAGCCTATGTACTTGCCTGGTTCGCCTCCCTGCTGGTCCAGGGCGACGGCGCGACCCCCGGCACCCAATGGGGCCTGATGGGCATCGACCTGATCATGCTCGGGGTCTGGGTGGCCCTGGCGTGGAAAAGTCGCCGCTCCTGGCCCGTATGGGCATCAGCCCTCCAGTCGCTGGTCGCCATGAGCCACGTGCTGACTCTCGTCGACATACGGCCGCCGGCCTCCGCCTTCTATGCGGTCATCAACCTGGCCAGCACCGGCATCCTTCTGGTCATCGCCATCGGCACCTTCTGGGCCTGGCAGGAGCGCCGCGCCGCCGGGCTGGAGTAGGCCCTGCGTTGCACGCAGGCTTATATTCCTGGAATATCGCCAAATCGACCCCTCGGTCGCGGTGAACCCATGCCCCTCTCCCATGCCCAGCTCTGGAAGGCGATCGACGGCCTCGCCCGCCAGGAGGGGCTGAGCGTCTCGGCCCTGGCCAGGCGGGCCGGCCTGGATGCGACCAGCTTCAATCCGTCCAAACGGTTCGGACCGGGCGAGACGCCGCGACCGCGCTGGCCCTCGACCGAAAGCCTGACGCGGATCCTCACGGTGACCGGCCTGTCGCTGGGCGAGTTTGCGGCCCTGGCCGGGGATGCAACGGAACGGCCCTCGACGGTGCCCATGCTGGGCATGGCCCAGGCGGGGCTGGAGGGCTTCTTTGATGATGCGGGCCTGCCCATCGGCGACGGCTGGGAGCAGACCCACCTGCCCAGGCCGAAGGACAGCCTGCTCAGCCTGCGTATCGTCGGGGACTCCATGGCGCCCCTGTACCGCGAGGGCGACCGGGTCATCGTTGATCGCGAGGCGACGGAGGTCCGCAAGGGCGACCGGGTGGTGGTGCGGACCACGGGCGGCGAGACCCTCGCCAAGGAGGTCGCTGCGCTGACAGCGCGGGCCGTGACCCTCGCCTCGGTCAATCCGGCCTATGACGCGCGGATTGTGGCCCGCAAGGATGTCGTCTGGATGGGCCGGATCCTTTGGGTCAGTCAGTAGCAAGAAGGCCGCCCCCGAAAGGACGGCCTCTTCGTTACGCCTGACTATGCAAATCTAGTTTGCGGCGACGTAACGGGCGTTGACCCAGCCGCCACCGGCGATCTGAACCCATTCACCCTGCGAGCCGGTGGCGCTGAACGGCTGGCCGGCCGAAAGCGTGCCGACCTGGCGGTAGTTGGTTCCGGGACCCGAACGGATGCGCAGGTTGGACGTGGCGCGGTAGGCCCCGCCCGAGGTGGCGCTGTCGGCGCGGGCACGTTGCTGGTTGCAGCCGATGTAGGAACCGGCGGCGGCGCCGGCGCCGGCGCCGACCACGGCGCCGAGGGCCCGCTCATTGTCCGATACCTGGCTGCCTGCCAGGGCGCCGAGCACGCCGCCGATCATGGCGCCGGCGCGTTGGCGTCCGCCGGGGGCGTCGCAGTTGGTGACGCCGTTGGCCTGCTGGGCCATCGACACGGTCGGGACCGCGGTCACCAGCGCCGCAAGGGCGGCGGCGGTGGCCAGGGTGGATTTCATGATCTTCGACATGGCTCTCTCCATTCATCGAGGTTGGTCGATGGCAGGGAGAATGCGCGACGGCGCATGAAGGCTCCCGGAGCCGCGCCGTTATATTGGGTTCATGAACCTCGCCGGAAGAGGCGACGTCCTGTTGTCACGCTTCAGCCAGCTTCCCGTTCGCGCCCGCCTCGATCAGCCCGATCGTCTGCGAAAGGCCGTAGATTGCGGCGAACGAGCCGAAGCGGGGGCCCTGGGATGCGCCCAGCAGCACCTCGTACAGCGCCCCGAACCACGCACGCAGGGGCTCGAAGGCGTGATCCTTGCCCACAGAGTACACCTCGGTCTGGATCAGTTCGCCGTCGGTCGTGTCGGCCGGCAGGGCCTTCAGGCGAGCCGCAAGGTCGAGCAGGGCCGTCTTCTCCTTCTCGTCAGGCGCACGATAGGATTTCGTCGGCTTCACGAAGTCCTCGTAGTAGTTCAGCGCATGCCCCATCAGCCGGTCGAGCAGCGGCTCGCTGGCGGGCGTCGCATCCGGCAGATATTTCGCGAAATAGGCCCAGAGCTGGTCCTTGTTCGAGGCGTTGGCCACGGCGACGAGGTTCAGCAGCAGGCCGAATGACACCGGCGAGGTATGGGTCGGCGGCGACCCGGCGTGGATCGACCAGACGGCGTTGTCGATCTGCTTGGCCGGATCCTGCGTCTTGTACGCCTCGATGAAGGCGAGATAATCGTCGATGGCCCGCGGAATGACGTTGAAATGCAGACTCTTGGCCGATTTCGGCGACTGGAACATATACCAGCTCAGCGACTCGGGCGTGCCGTAGCGCAGCCATTCGTCCATCGTCAGGCCGTTGCCCTTCGACTTGGAGATCTTCTTGCCCTCGATGTCGAGGAAGAGCTCGTAGTTGAACCCCTCGGGCGGAACACCGCCGAGCGCACGGCAGACCTTGGAGCTCTCGCGCACGCTCTCGATCAGGTCCTTGCCCGACATCTCGTAGTCAATGTCCAGCGCCGTCCAGCGCATGGCCCAGTCCGGCTTCCACTGCAGCTTCACATGGCCGCCGGTGACGGGGAGCTCGGTACGGCCGCCGGCGGGGTCGTCAAAGGTGATCGTTCCCTTGGCGACGTTCCGCTCGAGGGTCGGGACCTGCAGCACATGGCCGGTGACGGGGCTGACCGGCAGGAAGGGCGAATAGGTGGCGCGGCGCTCCTCGCCCAGGGTCGGCAGCATGATGGCCTGGATGGCGTCGAACCGCTCCAGCAGGGTCAGAAGCGTCGCGTCGAAGCGGCCGGCCTTGTACTGCTCCGTCGAGGACAGGAACTCATAGTCGAAGCCGAATCCGTCGAGGAAGGCGCGCAGGCGAGCGTTGTTGTGCGCGCCGAAGCTGTCGTGTGTCCCGAACGGGTCGCGCACAACGGTCAACGGCTTGTGCAGGTCCTCCGCCAGCATCCCGGGATTGGGCACACCCTCGGGCACCTTGCGCAGGCCGTCCATGTCGTCGCTGAACGCGATCAGCCGCGTCGGCCAATGGTCGCCGGTCAGGGCCCGAAAGGCATTGCGTACCATGGTCGTGCGCGCCACCTCGCCAAAGGTGCCCATGTGCGGCAGGCCGGACGGTCCGTAGCCGGTTTCGAAGATGACGGGCTTCTGCAGCGCCTCAAAGGTCGCCAGCGCCTCGTCCGCCTTGCCGGCGTCGATCAGCAGTTTTGCCGCATTCCGCTCAGCGTCGCTCAGCCGCTTCTTCAGCACATGGGCCAGAAGATTGCGGGCCTGTTCGAACGGCCACGATTTGGCGTCGCGCGCGAGGGCTTCGAGGTTCTGCAGCATGCTGGCGGGTTTGGCGGCTGGCAACCGCAAGGTCAATGCCGACCGCCTCGCGCTATCGGGCCTGGACGAGCGCGTTGATGGCATCGGCCACACGGTCGCCAATCGGCCGCCCGGGCACAATACCGTCAAAGTGATCGGCGTCCTCAAGGTCGAGGACTTCAACCGCGTCCCCGGATGCGGTCGCCGCTTCGACATACTGTGCCATCAAGGGAGCCAATTCGGCCCTGATCAGGAGCTGGCGTACGCCAAGAGGCAGGTGTTCCTGTGGTGTGGCGGCGCGGTAGGCGTCCGGGCGTTCCTCGGGCGTGCCCCCCATGAACCGCACGATCACCGGCTGGCCGCAGATCGACTCATCCACGCCGATCAGGGGCGCCAGCGCGCCAGGGCCGTCGATGGCCGCCACGGCCAAGGGCGTCAGGGGCGTGGCTCCGAAACGGGCGTCGGCCGCCGAGGTCCGTGCCGCCGCCCAGAGCGCAAGATGGGCGCCGGAAGAATGGCCGACCACCACAACGCGCGACAGGTCCAGCGGGTGATCGGCGCTGAGGGCCCGCAGATGATCGATGCCGGCCGCAATATCCCCGAAGGTCCCCGGCCAGCCTCCGCCCTCATCCCCCAGCCTGCGATAGGCCAAATTCCAGGTGGCCAGGCCCCGGGCGGAAAGGGCATCGGCCAGCGGCCCCATCCCCGAGAGGTCCTCATAGCCAGCAGACCAGCACCCGCCATGGACCAGAACCGCCACCGGATGGGGCCCCTCGCCCGGCGGCAGGCGGAGATGGCCAAACTGCAACGGAGCCGGGCCGTAGGACTGAACCAGATCCGGTTCGCTGGCTGCGGTCCGCGCCTCTGCCAGGGCTTCCATGGAAGGAGACTGGGCTAGCGCCGGAGCGGCCACGGCCATGAGACAAACAAGGGCGCAGACAACGCGCATCACATCCTCCCTGAAAGCCCTCCATCGATAGCAGAGGATTCCCGGTCAATCACCTCACCCGACCGACCGGACTGGCCGCCTTGACCCGGCCCCGGCCCTGTGGCCTCTGCCCCGCTTCATGAAGACCGCCGATTTCGACTTTGACCTCCCGGACGACCGGATCGCGCTCCGCCCCGCCGAGCCGCGGGATTCCGCGCGCCTCCTGGTGGTGCGGGACGGCGAGCTCGAAGACCGGATCATCCGCGACCTGCCGGACTTCCTGCGGCCCGGCGACGCCCTGGTGTTCAACGACACCCGGGTGATCCCGGCCCGGTTGGCGGGGGTGCGCGAGCGGCCAAATCCCGTGATCGAAGGACCGGAGGGCGAGACCCTCACCGTCGCCGTCGAGGCCACCCTGCATCATCGGGACGCGCCCGAC
The DNA here is from genome assembly GCF_002343105.1 of Brevundimonas sp. UBA2416. Classification (NCBI taxonomy): domain Bacteria; kingdom Pseudomonadati; phylum Pseudomonadota; class Alphaproteobacteria; order Caulobacterales; family Caulobacteraceae; genus Brevundimonas; species Brevundimonas sp. UBA2416. The sequence continues at coordinate 29,652 of NZ_DDRM01000019.1, read as the reverse complement.
GTCTGGTCCGCCTTCATGAAGCCGGGCAAGCGGATCAAGGCGGGGGACCGCATCCGCTTCGGCGCGGCGGCCGACGGCGCATGTCTGCTCGGAAGCCTCGACGCGACCGTGGTCGACAAGGGCGAGGACGGGCTGGTTGCGCTGCGCTTCGACCTTGCGGGCCCCGCGCTGGACGAGGCCATCCGCGACGTCGGGGTGATGCCCCTGCCCCCCTATATCGCCGCCAAGCGGGCCGAGGACGACCGCGACCGGTCGGACTACCAGACACTGTTCGCGAAATGGGACGGCTCGGTCGCCGCCCCGACGGCGGGCCTGCATTTCACCCCGGCCCTGATGGCCGCGATCGAGGCCCGCGGGGTCTCCACGCACGCCGTCACCCTGCACGTCGGGGCCGGGACCTTCCTGCCGGTCAAGGCGGACGACACCGCCGACCACAGGATGCATTCGGAATGGGGGGAGGTCTCCGCACAGACCGCCCAAGCCCTGAACGCCGTGCGCGCGGCGGGCGGCCGGATCGTCTGCGTAGGCACCACCTCCCTGCGCCTTCTGGAGAGCGCCACGACGCCGGAAGGCGAAGTCCGCCCCTTCCACGGCGACACCGCCATCTTCATCACCCCCGGCTACCGCTTCCGCGCCGTCGATGTGCTGATGACCAATTTCCACCTGCCGAAATCGACCCTGTTCATGCTGGTCAGCGCCTTCGCCGGGCTGGAGACGATGAAGGCGGCCTATGCCCATGCGGTGAAGGACGGCTACCGCTTCTATTCCTACGGGGATGGCAGCCTGCTATTCCGCGCCGCCTGATGCCCTTTCCCTTCGACATCACCGCCACCGAAGTCCGCGCCCGCACCGGGGTGCTGAAGACACCGCGCGGCGACATCCGCACGCCGGCCTTCATGCCCGTCGGCACCGCCGCCACAGTCAAGGCCATGACGGTGGACCAGGTCGCCCAGACCGGCGCCGACATCATCCTTGGCAACACCTACCACCTGATGCTGCGCCCCGGCCTCGAGCGGATGGAGCGGCTCGGTGGGCTGCACAAATTCATGGGCTGGACCAGGCCGATCCTGACCGACAGCGGCGGCTTCCAGGTCATGTCGCTGGCCGGGATTTCGAAGGTGAAGGAGGAGGCCGTTACCTTCGCCAGCCATATCGACGGCTCGAAATACGTCCTCAGCCCCGAACGCTCGATCGAGATCCAGGCCGACCGCATCGGCGCCGACATCTCCATGCAGCTGGACCAGTGCGTTAGCTGGCCCGCCGAGGAGCCTGCCGCCCGCGCCGCCATGGAGCTGTCGGCCCGCTGGGGCGCGCGCTCGAAGGCGGCCTTCGGAACGCGCGAGACCCAGGCCCTGTTCGGCATCCAGCAGGGCTCGACCTTCGAAAACCTGCGCCGCGAGTCCTCGGACCGGCTGATCGAGACCGGCTTCGACGGCTACGCCATCGGCGGCCTGGCCGTCGGCGAAGGGCATCAGGCCATGTGCGAGGTGCTGGACTATGCCCCGGAGATGCTGCCGGCCGATCGCCCCCGCTATCTGATGGGGGTCGGCAAGCCGGTGGATCTGGTCGAGGCCGTGTGGCGCGGCGTCGACATGTTCGACTGCGTCCTGCCCACCCGCGCGGGCCGTCACGGTCAGGCCTGGACCTGGGCGGGGCCGATCAACCTCAAGAACGCCCGCTTCGCCGAGGATCAGGACCCGCTGGAGCCGGATGTCCCCTGCCCGGCCTCGCAGGACTATTCAAAGGCCTATCTGCACCACCTCGTCCGCGCCGATGAAATCCTCGGCAAGGTGCTGCTGAGCTGGCACAACATCGCCTTCTTCCAGGCCCTGACGGCGGCCATGCGGGAGGCCATCGCCCACGGACGGTTCGAGGCCTTCCGGCGCGACTTCCACGCCCGGCACACGTCCAACAACCAGCACTAGCGCTGGCTGCGGGCCCGCGGCCGGAACCAGCTCGGCGCCGCCGGCGGGGCGCAGTTCCGCTGCATTCCGGTTCCCTTCAGGAAGGCCCGCCGCATCCGGCCGGCCTGGATGGCCGACTGGACGTGGCGGCTGTGCTGTTCGGCCCCGGACAGGCGACGAATCCAGCTGCGCCCCGGGATGAAGTCGGTCACGGCGTCGCGAATGGCGTCCAGCGCCGCCGCCGAGGCCGCATCCGCCGCCCGTTCGCTGAGGAATGAGCCGTCCGGGGCCGGCGGCTCGTCCGTGTCGGGGCCGAGGGCCTCGTTCAACCGGGCGATTTCGGCCCCGATGGTGGCGCACTGATTCAAATTGCGCAGGTCATAGGGATTGGCCTCGGCCTGCAGCAGGACCGTTGGAATGTACTGTCGGCGGAGATTCAGGTCGTCCAGCGGCGCAGTGGCCGCGGCTCCCAGTCCGGCTCCAAACTGCTGCGCACCTCCCGCGACCGCGCCGCAGGCTGACAGGGGAATACAAAGGGCGAGGATCAGACCGGCGGCGCGCATCCCTCCTTCAATCACGGCGCGGGCCATAGCGGAAGCATGGGCCGGGATTCGACGAGGCAAGCTTTACCATATAGAGGTTGCACACATTTCAACGACCGGTGTGACCAACGCAATGATTCAGCGTCTGGAGGCATGGCTCAAACAGCTTCGCTGCAAGCACCGCTTTCGCTACAGCCGTAGCAAGCCGGGTACGCTTGTCTGCAAGAATTGCCGGGCCCGGAAACCCAAGCCCAAGGGCTGAGGCCGCAATCAATACACCGGCAGGAAGGGTTGGTACGCCCTCTCGGGCTCGAACCGAGGACCCTCTGATTAAAAGTCAGATGCTCTAACCAACTGAGCTAAGGGCGCATACCACGCCGGACCCATTTGCGGCCCGGCGACGCGCCTTCTGTTGCAAACCGTCGTCGGGGTCAAGGGCTGGCTCGACGCGCGGGCGTGCTGAGGATAGGCAGTGACCATGAAACCGCTGTCCGGCCTGCGCATCCTCGAGTTCGACGGCCTGGGGCCAGTCACCTTCGCGGGCATGGTTCTGGCCGACCTTGGAGCAGACGTCCTGCGCCTCAGCCGCAGCGCTGACGCCGGAACGCCAGCCTTCAGCGAGGTCGGCGGTGCCGTGCTGCACCGGGGGCGCGCGGCCGTCGGCGTCAATCTCAAGAATCCCGCCGACCTTGAGGCGGTGCTGGACCTGGTCGGAGCGGCGGACGCCCTGATCGAGGGTTTCCGTCCCGGGGTTATGGAGCGGCTGGGGCTGGGGCCCGACGTCTGCGCCGGCCGGAACCGAAGGCTGGTGTACGGCCGGATCACCGGCTGGGGTCAGACGGGCCCGATGGCGCGACAGGTGGGCCATGACATCAACTACATCGCCCTCAGCGGCGCCCTCCACGCCATGGGAGAGCCCGACCGGCCGCCGCGGGCGCCGCTGAATCTGGTCGGCGACTATGGCGGCGGGGCGATGATGCTGGTCACCGGCGTGCTCGCCGCCCTGCTTGAGGCGAAGACCACGGGCAAGGGCCGGATCGTGGACGCCGCCATGACCGACGGCTCCGCCCTGTTGATGAGCCTGTTCCAGGCCCTGGGCGCGCGCGGCCTGTGGAGCGAGACGCGCGGTGCCAATCTGCTGGACGGCGGAGCGCCGTTCTATCGCTGCTACGCCTGCAGCGACGGCCGGTTCGTCGCCGTGGGGGCGTTGGAGCCGCAATTCTACGCCGCCCTGATCTCCGGTCTTGGATTGTCGCCGGAGACCGCGCCGCAGTTCGACATCGGTGGCTGGCCGGCGCTGCACTCAAGGTTCGAGGCGATCTTCGCCACGCGCGACCGGGACGACTGGGCGGCGCATTTCGAGAGCACGGACGCCTGCGTCACCCCGGTGCTGACCATGGCCGAGGCGGCCCGTCATCCGCATAACGCAGCGCGTGGCGCCTTCGTCGAACAAGGGGTCACTCAGGCCGCGCCCGCGCCCCGGTTCGACGGAACACTTGCGGAGCCCGTGGCGGAGGCGGCGGCCCTGTCGCTGGACGAAGCCCGCAACCGCTGGAGCTGACGGTCAGGCGACCGCAGCCTCCGCACGGGGCCGCTCGATGGCGCAGGCCTCGGCAAGCGTGGACGCCAGCATGACGGGATCGATGGGCTTGGTCAGGAAGGCGTGAACGCCGGCCGCGTCCCAGGCGGCGCGGTGCACGTCGAGCGCGTTGGCCGTCAGGGCGATGACCGGCGTGTCGCCGTTGATCTCGCCGGCCCGGATCCGGCGTGTCGCCTCGAGTCCGTCCATCACAGGCATCTGCATATCCATCAGAATGGCGTCGAACCGCTGACCAGACGCCGCCTCCAGCGCCTCGGCGCCGTTCTCGACCAGGGTCAGGCGGCAGCCGTGCGGCTCCAGCAGCAGTTGCAGGATACGGCGGTTCACCTCGTGGTCGTCAGCGGCCAGAATCGAACGGCCCACCAGAGACCCGCTTGTTTCCAGCGCACGACCGGGCTGGGCAGGCGCATTCTCGACCGGGGTCATCGGCAGGCTGAGGATGAAGGTCGAGCCCTCGCCGTCCACGCTCTGGACGGACAACGAACCGCCCATCAACTCGGCCAGCTTGCGGCTGATCGCCAGACCGAGGCCTGTGCCGCCGTAGCGCCGGGTCGTGCCGACGTCCGCCTGTTCGAAACTGTTGAAGATCTGGCCCAGCCGATCGGCGGGAATGCCGCAGCCGGTGTCGGAAACCGCCATGTTCAGGCGGCCGTCCGTCCAGCTGGCCTCAATCCGGATTTCGCCCTCATGGGTGAATTTCACCGCATTGGACATCAGGTTGAACAGAATCTGTTGCACCCGAAGCGGATCGGTCCGCACGGCGACGGGCACATCGGGCGCGACCCGGACCTTGAGCCGGACTCCGTTGGCCAGGGCGCGCGGCTCCCACAGGCGGACGACTGTCGACAGCCGATCGCGCACGATCATGTCGGCGCTCTCCAGCTCCATCTTGCCGGCCTCGATCTTCGAGAAGTCGAGCACGTCGTTGAGCAGGCCCATGAGGACGTCGCCCGCATCGATCAGCATCGAGACATGTTCACGCTGCTGGCTGTCCAGACGGGTGCGGCGGAGCAGGTTGGCGGCGGAGATCACCGCATTCATCGGCGTGCGGATCTCGTGGCTGACAACCGCGAGGAAGTCCGATTTGGCGGCGCTGGCCACCTCGGCCTTGCGGCGGGCGCTCTGTTCGGCGTCCCGGGCGGATTTGAGGGCGCCGGTCGTCGATGAGCTTTGCCGCACTGTCACAACCAGGTGGCTCATATAGAGGATGCAGCCGATGGCGACGAGCAGCTCTTGCCAGTTCTGGCTTGAGATCGCGGTGAACACGGGCAGGCCCAGAAAATAGGTCGCATGAGGCGCCACCGCCGAAATCAGGATCGGCCTTGCATGGTGCATGTGCAGGCTGACGTGCAGGAGACCGCCGGCGCACTGGACCATGGCGAACACACGGCCGACATCCCCGCCGTAGAACCACATATAGGCGCTCATGGCCGCATAGACGGCGACGCTGAGCACCGTCGTGGCGCAGCAGAGCACCACATAAAGCCGATCCGGCTGCCAATCCTGCCGAAGACGGAACCGCCTGAACACAGCCCAGTCCAGGGCCTGCGTAACCAGAACGGCCGCGAACCAGACAGGCGGCCAGATGGAGGGCACCACAAACCAGGCGGTGCAGCCGATAAAGGCCGCCAGGGCGATCCGTGTCTTGAGTTCCCGGTATCGTACCAGCGACACCATGGCATAGGCGGTGACAGTCATTCGATCCCCTCTGATTTCAGCCTACGCCAAATTCTGAAAGGATTGGTTGCCGGCGTGGTGACCACGCGCGCGTTCGGGGTTATGGAACAGGCGAACCGGCCACGCGTTGGAAGGCCGTTGCGGGGGAGATGCTGCTGATGAAACGCCTGATCGCCATTCTGGCCCTGTCGACTGCCTTTGGCGTCGCCGCCTGCGATGACCCGAACAACTATGATTCGGAGACCGCCGAGGCGCCGATGGAGGCGCCGGTCGCGCCCGTCGCCGAAGACGCCGGCGTGCCCGTCGCGGCGCCGGGCGCCGTCAATACGTCGCCGACGGACTCGACCACCCTGCCTTCCGAGAAGCGGTCGTCCGAGGAATCGGTCCAGCCGGAAAGCGAAACCCTCTTCTATTGATCCCGGTCGCCGCCTCATCGGCGCCACGGCGGGATGCGACGGCGTCGATGTTCGCGCCCTGACGAAGGTTCCAGTTTGACGCCAAGGCCCGCCCTGTTTCTCATCGGCACGGCGGGCGCTATCTTGCTGGCCTCCGCCGCGACGGCCGACCCGCGCGCGCAAGTCCGCGGCGAGATGGATGCGGAGCTGCGCGCTCAACTGGTCCGCGCCATCGGCGAGGTCGATGACCCTCCTTCCAACCGGTTCGAGGCCCGGCGTCGGGCACGCGGCGCGCTGGAGGCCGCAGAGGCTCTCTTGCGGTCGGAAGGCTATTATCAGCCCGTGCTCGAGGACATCGTCGAGGGAGAAGAGACGCCGGTCGCCATCGTCAACGTCACCCCGGGTCGCCGCTTTGAACTGGGCGAGGTCCAGGTGCTCTGGGCCGATCCGTCGCCCGACGCGGACACCGATACGACGGTGCGTGGCGAAATCGGCCTGACCCCCGGCCAGCCGGGGCGCGCAGGCGACATCATCTCTGCCGAGGGCCGGATCATCGCCGGCCTGACCCGCCGGGGTTATGCCGATGCAGCGGCCCAGCCCCGCCGGGTTGTGGTCGATCATGCCGCCTTTACGGTCCAGCCCAGTTTTCGCATCGCCCCGGGACCGCTGGTCCGGCTGGACGGCGTGCGCCTGGAAACCCGCGGCCCGACGAATCCCGGCTGGGTCGCCGGCCTTGCGCCCTGGTCCGAAGGCGAGGTGTACGACCCCGAGGACGTGGCCGAGCTGGAGCGCCGGCTTCTGGAAACCGGGGTTTATGACGGTGTCGGGGTGGCCCTGGCGCCGACGGACCAGACCAATGCGGACGGCAACCGCCCCGTCATCGTCACCCTGACCGACCGTCCGCGCCGCATCCTTGAGGCCGGGGCGACCTTCTCGACCGCCGAAGGGTCGGGCCTGGACCTGATCTGGACCTGGCACAACCGGTTCGGCCGCGCCGACACCCTGGTCTGGCAGGCCCGCGCCGCCGACGTCGACAGCCGACTGGGCACCACCCTGAGCCTGCCGCACTGGCGCCGGCCGGGCGAGACCCTGAGGCTGTCCGGAGCCCTCCTGAACGAGGACACCGACGCCTATCGCCGGACCGCGGTCGCCCTCGCCGCTGATCTGCAGCAGCGGATCGGAAAAACCTCCTGGGCGAGCTACGGCGTCGGCCTTGATGCGGGTCAGTACGACGAGAACCGGTTCGATCCGGTGACGCGGCTGCCGGTCAATTTCGACCGCGATCTGGTCATCCTGACGGCGCGAGGCAGCGCCTATCTGGACCGGTCAAACGACCCCCTCGATCCTACAACCGGATGGCGGCTCACCGTTTCGGCCCAGCCCACGGCCGTGACCGGCGAGGACTCGGTGCTGTTCCTGCGGACCGAGGCGCAGGCCACCGCCTATCTGCCGCTGCAGGACCGCGACCGGACGGTGCTGGCGGGACGCGTGCGGATAGGCTCAATCTTTGGCGGTCAGGAACTGACCGTCCCGTCCGACCGCCTGTTCTATTCGGGCGGCGGCGGCTCGGTGCGCGGGTTCGAATATCAGGGCGTCGGGCCGCGCCTGCCCGACAACACCCCGCGCGGCGGCCTGAGCCTGTTCGAGACCTCGATCGAGATCCGGCGCGACGTCTGGCGCAACTTTCAGGCCGTCGCCTTCCTCGACGCGGGCGCGATCGGCTTCCAGGAGACGCCCAACTTCAACAACCTGCGCTACGGCGCCGGGGTCGGGGTGCGCTACAAGCTGCCGTTCGGCCCGATCCGGGCCGACATCGCCGTCCCGCTGGACCGTCGCGACGGCGACGCCGACTTCCAGATCTATGTCAGCATCGGACAGGCGTTTTGACGGACGCCGCCCCTCCCCCCGACGACGCGCCTGACACGCCGGCCGAAGTGGCGAAAAAGAAGCGCACGCGGCTGCAGGCCGCCGCCTTCTTCGGCGGCATGGCCGCGGCGGTACTCGCCGCCCTGCTGATTGTCGTCGCGGTCGGCGGGCGGATGTATCTGCTGTCTGACTCCGGCCGGGGGCTGGTGACCAGTTTCGTCGCCGGCAAGAAGCTGGGCCGCTATGGCCGGATCAATGTCGAGGGCGTGCGCGGCGACCTGTTCGACGACTTCACCATCGACCGCGTCACCGTCACTGACGCCGAGGGTGTCTGGCTGGAAGCGCGCAAGGTCCGCGTCGACTGGGACTGGTGGCCGCTGATCACCCGCCGCTTCCACGCCACCGAGATCGAGGCTGAGGTCATCCGGTTGATCCGTCGCCCCGAGGTGGAAGCCTCGACCGAGCCGCCGGGTCCACAGCCGCTTTCCATTGATATCGACCGGTTCGCTGCGGACGTGGAACTCCTCGAAGGCTTCAGCAAGGAGTACGGGCTGTGGAGGCTGTCAGGCGAGGCCAATGTGCCGCGCAAGGGCGCCAAGACAGCCGCCGTCAACGCCGTCAGCAACAGCCGGCCGGGCGACTACCTGCGCCTCGATGCGACCATTGGAGACAGCCTTGAGGATCTGCGGCTGAACCTGCGAGCCAATGAGGCGCGCGGCGGGCCCCTGGCCGGAGCCCTGGGGTATTCCCCCGATCAGCCCTTCTTCGCCACGGCGGTCGTCAACGGCGAGGTCGTCGACGCGGTCGTGCGCACCGGCGAGTTTGTGCCGCTGGTGATCAAGGGCCGCTATGGCGAGACCCGGACGCGGATTTCGGGCTTTGCGGACTTCTCGGGCTCCGACCTGCTGGCGCCGTTTGCCGAGCGGATCGGCCGCACCGTGCGGTTCGGCCTCGCGACATCAGGCGACAGCGACGACGACGGCCGGATCGGCGTCGGCTGGCGGCTGATCGCCGACAACCTCGATTCCCGAGCCAGCGGCGAGATCCGGATCAGGGACCAGAGCAGCCCGGACGGAATCACGCTCGACGTTTCGACCCGCTCGCTGACCCGACTGGTCGGTCAGCAAGTCGGCGGCCCGGCGGCCTATCGCGGTGTTTTCCGGGGCGATGCCGCGCAGTGGCGCCTGGAGGGGTCTGTCGATCTGATCGCCGCAGACGTCGCGAGTTACCGGGCGCAGCGAATCCGCGGACCGCTGAATATTCAGGTCAGGCAGGGACGCCTGGATCTGGACGGCGACCTCCAGGTCGCCGGCGGGTCCAGCGCCGGGCTGTTCGGAGGCCTTCTGGGCGCCTCGCCGCGCCTGTCGTTCGAGGCGCTTCGTCAGGCGGATGGGGCCCTCCTGCTGGAGCGGATCGATCTGACCGGCCAGGCCCTCACCGTGACGGGGTCCGGCGGACGAAACCTCGTCGGCGCGCTCGGCTTCCGCGGCCGAGCCGAGATCACCGATGCCGCCCGGCTGCGCGAGGGCGCGCGAGGGCGTTTCGGCGGGCCGATCTCCGCCTCGACGTCACGCGCAGGGGCGCCCTGGCAGCTGACGTTCGACGGGCGCGGCCGGGGGCTGTCCATCGGGTTGGACGAGCTGGATCGTCTGCTCGGCGCGACGCCCCGCCTGCAACTGACCGGCGCGCTGGATGAGGGTCGCATCGCGGTAGAGCGGGCGCAGCTGACCGGCGCCCAGGGCTCGGCCGCTGCCCGGGGTCTGATCGAGAGCGACGGGCGGCTGCGCCTCTCGCTGGACTGGAACGCCACCGGGCCGTTCGGCGTCGGTCCCGTGGCCGTCGACGGCGCCATGACCGGCGAGGGCGCGCTGACGGGGACGCTCGCGGAGCCGCGCGCCGACCTGACCGCGACCTTCGGCAAGGTCAGCGCCGGAGCCCTCGTCCTGACCGACGCCGGCATGGTCCTCAGTTTCCGGCGCGGCCCCGACGCGTCGGACGGGCGGATCGCACTGACCGCCGGATCGAACTACGGGCGGGCCAGGGCCAGCGGAAACTTCTTCCTGGGCGGAGACCGGTTGCGGCTGACAGAGGTGGACCTGAACGCGGGCGGGGTGACGGCCCAGGGGGCCATCGACCTGTCGAACAACATCCCCTCCAGCGCGGACCTTACCTTTACCGCCCGCCCGGGGGCCTTCCTGGCGTCAGGCACGGCGGACGGCCGGATACGTCTGACGGACGGCGCCGGAGCCGAGACGGCGATCCTCAATGTGACGGGTCGCAATGTGCGGCTTGCGGGTTCGACCTGGGTCGTCCGCAGCCTCGATCTGAACGGCCGCGGCACGCTGGAGCGCCTGCCCTTCACGCTCAAGGCCGACGTCGGCGGGACCACGCCTGTGTCGTTCGACGGCGCCGGCGTCTACTCCCGCAACGGGCCGGCCCAGACGGTCGTTCTCGAGGGCGGCGGACGGGTGCGTGAGATCGCCTTCACCACCCGCAACCCAGCCGTCATCGCCCTGTCCGGCGACGGCCGCGTCGCGCGGGTCGATCTGGGCATCGGCGGCGGCGTCCTGCTGGGTGAACTGCGCCAGGATTCCCGGGCCGCCATCATCGAGGCCAATCTGACCAGCGTCGATCTCGGCTCGCTGATCCAGGACATGCGCGGACGGGTGACTGGCCGGCTGTCGCTGCGCGGGGCGGGCGAGGATCTTTCGGGCTCGGCCAATGTCACCCTCGACGATATTCGCAGCATCGACGCGCCACGCGGGATCGCCGTCGACGGCACGCTGAACGCCCTGCTGGTCAACAACACCCTGCGTATCCAGGCGAACGCCGTCGATGGCGACGAAGTCCGGGCGGTCGCCGACCTCACCCTGCCCGTCGAGGCGTCCGCGGCCCCGCTGCGGCTGGCCATTGTGCGGACCCGCGCCATGTCGGGCGAAATCTCGATCCAGGGTCAGATCCAGCCGATCTGGGACCTGCTGGCGGGCGGCGAGCGCTCGCTCACCGGCCAGATCAACGCCCGCGCCACCATCGCCGGAACGATGGCCGAGCCGCGCCTCAACGGACGGCTGGACCTTCAACAGGGCAGTTTCCGCGACAGCGCCACGGGCGTCCGCCTCGACAATGTCGCGCTCGCCAGCCGCTTCGACGACACCACCGGTCTGGTCGAGCGCTTCAGCGCCGTCGACGGCTCGGGCGGGTCGGTCAGCGGCAACGGGCGGATCGGTCTGAAAGAAGGCTCCGGATCCAGCTTCCAGCTGCTCCTCAACCGCTTCCGCATCATCGACAATGACATCGCCGAAGCCAAGGCATCCGGCCTGCTGACCGTGACTCGCGGGACGGAAGGCAACATCACCCTGAGCGGCGAGATGGACATCGACGAGGCGCGCATCCAGGCCAATCCGCCCGGATCGAACGGGATCGTCCGCATGGATGTGATCGAGATCAACCGGCCCGGCGGCGACGTGCCCGAAGAGGAACAGAACCGCCAGCGCGGCCTGCAGTTCGGTCTCGATATCGCCCTGCGTTCGCCCGGCGGCGACGTCCGGGTCATCGGCCGCGGCCTGAACGTCGAGATGAACGTCAACGCCCGTGTGACCGGCACCATCGCCCGGCCGACCCTGAGCGGCACGGCCCGGGTCGTGCGCGGCGACTATGATTTTGCGGGCAAGCGGTTCGTCTTCGACGAGCGCGGCACGGTGACCCTGTCGACCAATCCGGAGCAGATCCGGCTGAACCTGACCGCCACGCGTGATGACCCCGCCCTGACCGCCACCATCCGCGTCACGGGGACAGCCGCGCGGCCCGAGATCGTCCTGACCTCGACCCCGGCCCTGCCCCAGGACGAGATCCTGTCCCAGGTGCTGTTCGGACGCTCGGCGTCCCAGCTGTCCGCCTTCGAGGCGGCCCAGCTGGCCGCGGGCGTGGCGGCGCTGGCCGGCGGCGGCGGTTTCGACGTGATCGGGAATCTGCGGGAACTGGCCGGGCTGGACCGGCTGTCATTTGGCGGCGAGGCCTCGAGCCTGACGGTCGCCGGCGGCCGCTACATCACCGACGACGTCTATCTGGAGATTATCGGCGGCGGCGAGAACGGGGCGGCGGTCAATGTCGAATGGCAGGTGCGCCGCAACCTGACCGTCAGTTCGAAATTCGGCGGACAGGGCGAGGCCAGTCTGTCGATCCGCTGGCGCCGTCAGTCGCGCGAGCCGGGCGCCGGCCGCGAGGACCGACGCCCGAACCGGTGATCCGCCCTACTGGGCGGCCGCCATACGGATCCTGTCGAGCGCACGCGCTCCGCGGATCCCGGCGATGTGCATGACCAACTGGACGACCAGAATCACGAAGCCGACGTAGACCTGCCAGTTCGGAGCCGCTGCGGTTTCAGGCATGCCTTCCTGACCGGCCATCATCAGTCCGAACACGCCGGACACGAGACCAAAAGCGACCAGGATCGCGAAGATGATCGGGATCACAATATTCGGCTTGGCCCATTGGACCAGGCCCAGAACCAGCTGAATCACGCAGAGGCCGATCGCGCTCCACATGGCGATTTGCACCATCGCTCCGCCCATGCCGGCCATTTCCGGCGTATCGGCCGAAGCCTGGGCCATAGCCGCCTCGATCTCGGCGGAGCCGCTGGTCATCAGCAGGGCGACGCCGACGCCGCCCCAGATCACGCCGAGGAAGATCGCCAGGGCGCTCGCCCGGGCGGCCCCGATCGCTTCAGCCTCGGTGGTGATCGGCGCGCTCGGGTTTGACGCCTTGATCCAGTCAGTCATTTGGGTAGTCCCTCCCTTGAAGATGATTGAAGCCTAGCCCGCTCGCGCCCGAGGCGAAACCCATGGCTCGCCTTCACCTTTCCGCCCCGGACGGCTAGGGTTCCGCCGCATGCAGATTCTGCCCTCCGACCAGATCGTGCTCGACCATGTCGCGGCGCGCGAGACCGCCATCGTCGGTCGCGCGGTTGAGTGGGCGAACCTCAATTCCGGCAGCCGGAATGCGAGCGGTCTGGCGCATGTTCTGGCGGTGCTTGAAGCCGAGGCGCGACGCCTGCCGGCCGAGGTGGTGCGCATCCCGACCCGGGCTTCCACCACTGTCGCCGACGACGGCACGGTGCGGACCGAGGCCCATGCCGACGCCCTGAAGATCACCGCCCGGCCCGACGCTCCGCTCCAGGTCGTGCTGACCGGCCACTATGACACCGTCTTCCCGGCCGAGAGCCCGTTCCAGACGGTGACAACCCGGGCCGACGGCGCCCTCAACGGTCCCGGCATCGCCGACATGAAGGGCGGGATTTCGGTGATGCTCGCGGCGCTCGAAGCCTTCGAGACGCATCCCGATCGCGCGCGCGTCGGCTGGACCGTGCTGCTGTCGCCGGACGAGGAGATCGGCTCGCCCGCCTCCGCCCCCCTGCTGGCCGAACTGGGGGCGCGCGGCCATGTCGGCATGACCTATGAGCCGGCGCTGTCGGACGGAACCCTCGCTGGAGCGCGCAAGGGCAGCGGCAACTACCACCTTATCGTCACGGGCAAGGCCGCCCATGCCGGGCGCGCCTTCCACGAGGGCGCCAATGCCGTCGCCGGCGCTGCCATCATCGCCGCCCGCCTGCACGCCCTCAACGGCCAGCGCGAGGGCGTCACGGTCAATGTCGCAAAGATCAGCGGCGGCGGGGCGCTGAACGTCGTCGCCGATAACGCCGTGGTCCGATTCAACGTCCGCGTTCCCGACGCCCAGGCCTCGGCATGGATCTCGGAGACCGTGCGGCAGATCGCGACCGAGCCCCCCTTCCCCGGCCTGACCCTCGATCTGCACGGCGGCATGACCCGCGCGCCCAAGCCGATGGACGCCAGCCAGACGGCCCTGTTCGAGGCCGTGCGCGAGACCGGCGCCCTGCTGGGACAACCCATTGGGTGGAAGCCGTCGGGCGGGGTGTGTGAAGGCAACAACCTCCACGCCGCCGGCCTGCCCAATATCGACACCCTCGGCGTCCTGGGCGGCGATATCCATTCGGATCAGGAATTCGCCTGGCCCGCCAGCTTCGTCGAGCGGGCGCAACTCAGCGCCCTGATCCTCTGCAAGATCGCCTCGGGCGAGATCGATGCGCTGAAACTCAAAGCCCTGCGTCTGGAGACGATGTAACTCCCATGCTCGTCGTCCGCCCCGCCGGCCCCGCCGACCTCGACTTCCTGCTGGAGCTGGCCATCCTGTCCGGCCCCGGCTTCACCAGCCTGCCCGAGGACCCCGACCAGCTGGCCGAGCGGCTCGACCTGAGCCGCGACAGCTTCGCCGGCAAGATCGAGCCCCGGCATCGCTGGTACACGCTGATGCTCGAGGAGACCGAAACGGGCGACGTCGACGGCATCGGCTCGGTCAAGGCGGCGGTCGGGCTGAACCGGCCCTTCTTCTCCTTCCGCGTCGTGACCAACACCCAGTCCTCGCCCTCGCTGGGCATCAAGCTGGAACAGAAGACCCTCGTGCTGGTCAATGAGTGCACCGGCTGGACCGAGGTCGGCTCGCTGTTCCTCAAGGCCGACCGCCGCAAGGGCGGCGCGGGACGGCTGCTCAGCCAGTCGCGCTACATGCTGATCGGCGCCGAGCCGGACCTGTTCGCCGACACCGTCCTGGCCGAGTTGCGCGGCGTCTTCACCCCCGACGGCGCCTGCCCGTTCTGGGATCACGTCGCGCACAAATTCTTCCCCATGGACTTCGACGAGGCCGACCGCATGACCGGCTCGACCGACAAACAGTTCATCCTCGACCTCGCCCCGCGCCACCCGATCTATATCGACCTGCTGCCCGAGCCGGCGCGGGCGGTGATCGGCAAGGTCCATCCGCAGGGCGTGCCGGCCATGGCCCTGCTCGAGAGCGAGGGCTTCCGCCCCAATGGTCTGGTCGACATCTTCGACGCCGGCCCGACCGTCACCTGCGACCGCGACAACATCCGCACTGTGCGTGACGCGCGGAGCCTTGCCGTCGCTCTGGCCGCTGAGGTTGAAGCCGAGCTGCCCGCCCTGATCTCGACAGACAACGCCTCCGGCTTCCGGTCGGTGCGCCAGCGCGCGGCCATCGAGGGCGATGTGGTGACCCTGACGACCGAGACCGCCGACGTGCTGAGAGTGCGCGCGGGCGATACGGTGCGCGTGAAGACTTGAGCGACAGCATGACCCATTTCAAATCCATCGACCCCGCCACCGGCGACACCGTCTGGGAGGGCGCTGCCGCCTCGGCCGCAGAAGTACAGGCCGCCGCCGACCGCGCCCGCGCCGCCTTCCCCGACTGGGCCGACCGCGCGCGCCAGGACCGCATCGACGCCGTCAAACGCTATCAGGCCGTGCTGAAGGCCCGCGCGCCGCAGTTGGCCGAGGCGATCAGCCGCGAGACCGGCAAGGCCCTGTGGGAGACCACCGCCGAACTCGGCGCCATGGCCGGCAAGGTCGACATCTCCATCCGCGCCTATGACGAACGCACCGGCGAACGCACGGCCGAGACCGGTTTCGGTCACGCCACCCTGCGCCATCGCCCGCACGGCGTGGCGGCGGTGCTCGGCCCGTTCAACTTCCCCGGCCATCTGCCCAACGGCCACATCGTTCCGGCCCTGCTGGCCGGCGACACGGTCGTGTTCAAGCCGTCGGAGGAGACCCCTTTCATCGGCCAGCTGATGGCCGAGGCCTTCGCCGAAGCCGACCTGCCCGAGGGCGTGGTCAATGTCGTCCAGGGCGGACGCGACACCGGCGCGGCCCTGCTCGACAGCGGCATCGACGCCCTGATGTTCACCGGCTCGGGCGCCGCCGGGGCGCATTTCCGGCGGAAGTTCGCCGACGATCCGCACGTCATTCTGGCGCTGGAGCTGGGCGGCAATAATCCGCTGGTGGTCTGGGACGCCGCCGACGCCGAGGCTGTGGCCGGCATCGTTGTCCAGTCCGCCTTCGTCACCACCGGCCAGCGCTGCTCCTGCGCCCGCCGCCTGATCGTGCCCGAAGGTCCGCAAGGGGACGCCGTCATCGCGGCCGTCGACGCCATGGTCGATCGCCTGATCCTGGCGCCGTGGAACTCCACCCCCGAGCCCTATGCCGGGCCGTTGATCTCGGTGAAGGCGGCGGAGGCTGCGCTGAAGTCCCTGCAGGACCGCATCGACATGGGCGCGAAAGTGATCCGTGGCTCCGGCCCCGTCGGCAACCTGCCCGGCGCCTTCGTCAAACCCGCCATCATCGACGTCACCGGCGTGGAGGTCCCCGACGAGGAGATGTTCGCCCCCTTCCTGTCCGTGACCCGCGTCGCCAGCTTCGACGCCGCCATCGCCGCCGCCAACGCCACCCGCTACGGCCTGTCCGCGGGTCTGGTCAGCGACGACCCGGCCAACTGGGACCGCTTCATCCGCCGCATCCGCGCCGGCGTGGTCAATTTCAACCGCCCGACCACCGGCGCCGCCGGCGACATGCCCTTCGGCGGCCTCGGCGCCAGCGGCAATCACCGGCCTTCGGCCTATTACGCCGCCGACTACTGCGCCTATCCGGTGGCGAGTTTCGAGGCCGGCTCCGTGAGGAATATTGAAAGCGAGATCAAGGGCCTGAAGGCATGACCTCAGCCGTCGAAGCCAATGCCGACGGCCTGATCGGCCCGACACACTCCTATGCGGGCCTGTCGCCGGGCAATCTGGCGTCCAGCCTGAACAAGGGCGAGGCGTCGAACCCGCGCGCGGCCGTCCTTCAGGGCCTCGACAAGATGAAGCGGCTGGCCGACCTCGGCCTGCCGCAGTACGTCCTGCCGCCGCACGAACGGCCCAACATCCCCTTTCTGCGCAGCCTCGGCTTCACCGGCTCCGACGCCCGCGTACTGGAACAGGCCTGGAAGGACGCGCCCAGCTTCGCCGCCGCGGCCTGTTCGGCCTCGCCGATGTGGGCGGCCAATGCCGCGACGGTGACGCCCAGCGCCGACAGCGCCGACGGCCGGGTGCATTTCACCCCCGCCAATCTGGTCACCAACCTGCATCGCTCGCTGGAACACGAACAGACAAAGCGGTCGCTGGACGCCCTCTTCCCTGACCCGGCCCGGTTCGCCGTCCACGACGCCCTGCCCTCCGTCGCCCATCTCGCCGACGAGGGCGCGGCCAACCACGTCCGCCTGTGCGCCGACCATGGCGAGCCGGGCGTCAATCTGCTGGTCTGGGGCCGCGAGGCCTTCGAACCCTGGGCCGACGCCTTCCCCGCCCGCCAGACGCGTGAGGCCTCCGACGCCGTCGCCCTTCGCCATGGCGCGTCCGGCGTGGTGCTGGCCCGTCAGTCGCGGGCCGCCATCGCCGGCGGGACCTTCCACAATGACGTGGTCTGCGTCGGGGCCCTGGAGACGCTGTTCTTCCATGACCTCGCCTTCGAGGACACGGCGGGCACAAAAGCCGCCATCCGCGCCGCAGCAGACGGCCGGTTCGAGCCGGTCTTCGTCGAGGTCTCGTCCGCCGACCTGCCCCTGGCCGACGCGATCTCCAGCTATCTGTTCAACTCCATGCTGGTGCAGATTCCCGGCGAGGACCGCCTGACCCTGATCTGCCCGACCGAGACGCGCGACAACCCGCGCAGCCATGCGGTCGCCGAACGGCTCGCCGCCTCCAACGGGCCCATCGGCAAGGTCGAGTACGTCGATGTACGCCAGTCGATGCGCAACGGCGGCGGGCCGGCCTGCCTGCGCCTGCGCGTGGTGTTGACCGAGGCTGAACAGGCGGCGACCAACCCCGCCATGCGGCTGACCGACGACCTGCACATGCGGCTGTCGGCCTGGGGCGCCAGGCACTACCGCGACCGGCTGACGCCCGCCGACCTCGCCGGGGCGGACCTGCTGGAGGAGAGCCGCGTCGCGCTGGATGAACTGACCGGCCTGCTCGGGCTCGGCGGCGGCTTCTATCCGTTCCAGAGGGGCTGACTCGCATGCCCGTCGTCCTGCGCAGGGCCGTCGAGGCGGACGCCGGGGAGCTCCTGACGCTGCAGCGGGCCGCCTATGTGACCACGGCCCAACTGTATCGCGATCCCTTCCTGCCGCCCCTTCTGGAAACCCTTCACGAGGTGGCCGAGGCCATCCGGTCGGAGATCGTGCTGGCGGCGGTCGACGGACATCGCATCGTGGGATCCGCACGGATCCGCATAGAAGGAACCGTCGGCCATATGGGGCGGCTGGTGGTGGCTCCGGATCGGGAGGGTGCAGGCCTCGGCGTCCGTTTGGTCAAGGCGGTACAGGACTATGCACCGCCGTCGGTGAAGCGTTTCGAGCTCTTCACCGGCTCCCTGAGCGAGCGCCATATCGCCCTGTACTGGATTCTCGGATTCGAGGAGTTTGACCGAAGAGTCTCGGACGAGGGTATCGAACTCGTCTATATGGCTCGCGAGCGGGACGCGTGACGAACTTCACCCACCGCATCGCCACCGAAGCCGACATCCCGGCTCTGGTGGCGCTGATGGACCGGTCGATCGCGGGCCCGCTCGCCGCCTTCCTGACGCCGGACCAGATCGTCGCCAGCCGCAAGCTGATGGGGATCGACAGCCAGATCGTCTCCGACCGCACCTATGTCATCGTCGAGGCGGACGGCGTGATCGCCGGCTGCGGCGGCTGGAGCGGGCGCATCACTGAATACGGCGGCGACCACACGCCTGGCCGGATGCCGGCGCCGCTGACGCCCGGCGTCGACGCCGCCCGTATCCGCGCCATGTACACCGCGCCGGAGTTCGTCCGCCGGGGGGTCGGTCGCCTGATCCTCGAGCTCTGCGAGGCCGCGGCCCGCGCTGCCGGCTATGACCGCGCCGAACTCGTGGCCACCATGGGCGGCGAGCCGCTCTACCGCGCCGCCGGCTATGTCGAGATCGAACGGTTCGAGGACGACCGCGGCGGCGCGCCCGTACCGCTGGTGCGGATGGGCAAGCGGCTGGACGGGTTTGGCGCTCCGGGCGAACCCGGCTAGCGTCCGCGGGTCAGCGACGGGGGGAGCAGCGTGATCAGACACATCGCCTTCGGATGCGGCGTTCTCAGTCTGCTGGTGCTGGCCGCCGCCACGATCGCGGGCGGCATGGCCTACCCCGGTTATGATCACCTGACGCAATACATCAGCGAGCTCGGCGCGACCGGCGCGCCGACCAGCGCGGGCGTCAGCCTCGCCTTCATCGTCTCCGGCGCCTTGCTGACGGTCTTCTGGCTTCTCTGTGCGGTTCTGTTTCCGCGCAGCCTCCTGTCGGTGATCGGCTTCGGCCTCAGCGCCCTGAATGGTGTCGGGCTGGTGCTCGGGGGCGTGTTCCGCTGCGACTTCGAGTGCTCGACCGCCGACCTGAGCCCTGCAGCGTTGCTGCACGATGTATTCGGGGGCATCGGCTATCTGTGCGGGATCGCGGGCGTCTTCGTCGTCGGGTTCGCCGCGAGAGGCTGGCCGCAAGGTCGCGGGCTGTTCGGCCTCAGCCTGATCTGCGGGATCCCGGCTGCGCTGGCCATCTGGCTGATCCATCCGGCGTTCGAATGGTACGGCGCGGCCCAGCGGGTCGTGGAGATCGCCCTCGCCGTCTGGACCATGGCCGTAGCGCTGCGGGTTCGAACCTCAAACCGGAGACCCGCATGAAGCCGGCCCGAAATCCCGCCCTGATCATCGGCGGCCTGCTGAGCGTCGCCGCTTCCGTGCTGCACATCGGCTGCATTATCGGCGGACCTGCCTGGTACCGGTTCTTCGGCGCCGGCGAGGCCATGGCGACCCTGGCCGAGCAGGGCTCGATGACACCGACCCTGATCACTCTCGGCATCGCCGCCATCCTCGCGATCTGGGCGGCCTACGCCTTTTCCGGCGCGGGTCTCCTGCCCCGCCTTCCACTGTTGCGCACCGGACTGGTCGTGATCAGCGCCATCTACCTGCTGCGCGGACTGGCCCTGATCCCCGCGCTGGTGATCAACGGGGCTGATGTGGTGCCGTTCATCCTGTGGAGCTCGCTGATCGTGCTCGTCTACGGCATCGCCTATGCGGTCGGCACCTGGACGGCCTGGCCCAATCTGAAACCCCGCCGATGAGCGCCGCCCCAATGACGTCAGCCATGACTCCCGCCCGCAGACTGAAGAACATCATCGGCGGATCGGCGGGCAACCTGGTCGAATGGTTCGACTGGTTCGCCTATGCCGCCTTCACCGTCTATTTCGCGCCGATCTTCTTCCCCAAGGGCGACAGCACGGCCCAGTTGCTGAGCGCGGCGGCGGTGTTCGCCGTCGGCTTCCTGATGCGCCCCGTCGGGGCCTGGGTCATGGGGGTCTATTCAGACCGCAGGGGCCGCAAGGCCGGGCTGACCCTGTCGGTGACCCTGATGTGCACCGGCAGTCTGATCATCGCCTGCACGCCCGGCTATGCGACCATCGGCCTGGCCGCCCCGGCCATGCTGCTGTTCGCCCGCATGCTGCAGGGGCTCAGCGTCGGCGGAGAGTACGGCTCCTCGGCCACCTATCTGTCGGAGATGGCCACGGCCAGGCACCGCGGCTTCTGGTCCAGCTTCCAGTATGTCACCCTGATTTCCGGCCAGCTGCTGGCCCTGCTGCTGCTGATCGTGCTGCAGAAGACGATGGCCGAGACCGACCTGGCGGCCTGGGGCTGGCGCATTCCCTTCTTCATCGGGGCGGCGCTGGCGGTGGTCGTATTCTGGCTGCGGCGGCGGCTGGACGAGACCTCGGCCTTCATCGCCACCGATGCGGACGAGGCGCCGAAATCCAGCGCCCTGCTGCTGATCCTGAAACATCCGAAGGAGGCGCTGATGGTCCTCGGCCTCACCGCCGGCGGGACCATCGCCTTCTATACCTACACCACCTACCTGCAGAAATTCCTCGTCAATACGAGCGGCTTCTCCAAGGCGACGGCGACCGAGGTCAGCGCCGCGGCCCTGTTCGTCTTCATGCTGCTGCAGCCCGCCATCGGAGCCCTGTCGGACCGGGTCGGAAGACGACCGGTGATGATCGCCTTCGGCGTGGCGGGCGTCCTGTTCACCGTGCCGATCATGACGGCGCTGGCAGGCGTCGAGAGCCCCTTCATGGCCTTCCTGCTGGCCATGTCCGCCCTGATCATCGTCAGCGGCTACACCTCGATCAACGCCGTGGTGAAGGCCGAGCTGTTTCCGGCCCATATCCGCGCGCTGGGCGTCGCCCTGCCCTACGCCATAGCCAACGCCCTGTTCGGCGGTACGGCCGAATACGCCGCCCTGTGGTTCAAGGGCGAAGGCATGGAGAGCGCCTATTTCTGGTACGTCACAGCTCTGATCGGCGTGTCGCTACTGACCTATATCCGGATGCGAGATACAGGTCGTAATAGCTTGATTACGCACGACTAACCCTTCAGTCGCGCCAGAGCCTCAGGGAACCGGCGCGACAGCGGCGCGCGAACCTCGCCCAGTTCGATGGTCCAGTCGCCCGATCCGTCCGGCTCCAGCCCGGTGACCCGCGCTCCGTTCACCAGCCACGACCGGTGCGCCCGCACGAAACCGAACCGCTCCAGTTCCGTCTCGATGGCAGACAGGGTGGTGCGCATCAGCGGCCGGCGGCCGTCCGCCAGCCAGAATTCCACATAGTTGCCCGCCGACGAGACGGCGAGGATGTCGCCCAGCGGCGCGCGCAGGATGCGGGCGCCGTCGCGGATGTCGAAACTGACCGGCCGCACCGGCTCATCGTGACGTCTGCGCAGGAAGGCCGTCACCCAGAAGACGCTGACGAAGAGCGAATAGGTCAGGGCGTCCTTCCGGAACTCGTAGAGGAAGCGGTCGCCGAAATCGTAGGGCGCGCCGGCCACCGCATAGGCCGCTTCGCGCAACAGCACGAAGATTCCGACGTGGAGGATGGAATAGGCCAGGGCTCCGATCAGATGGGCGGCGACGAACCGCGCCTTGGGCCGCCAGCCCTCGGCGAGGGCCTCGTCCGGCGGCGCCAGGGCGACGGCCAGCCAGGGAATCCACAGGGCGAGCAACGCCCCGACCATGCTGGACCCTTCCCAGACCCAGGGCTCCCAGACATCCAGATCCTCACGATCGGCCAGGGCGGTCAGGGCGTTGACCATCACCACCGCCATGCCGACGGCGGCGATGGTCAGGCCAGCGCTCCACAGGTCGCGCCGGTCCGCCCGCCGGAAGAGACCCGGTCCTCCGCCGTTCGTCACGGAAGGCGCGCCGCTCGTCACCGGAGGCGCGCGATCGCCCCCGGCGGGACGCCGAACGTCCCCGGACGCTTGAGTTGCTCCGCCGCGCGGGGTGACACGGTCCGGATGATCCTTACGCATGGGTTTTTGCATGACGACCGAATCCGCGCCCTCGTCCGTTTCCGTCCGCCGTTACGACCTCGACTGGATCCGGGTCGGGGCGTTCCTGCTGCTGATTCTCTACCACGTCGGCATGTTCTACGTGCCTTGGGACTGGCACGTGAAGTCCAGCCACGAGGTTCCGGCGCTTGAACCGATCATGCAGCTGACCAGTCCGTGGCGGCTGACCCTGCTGTTCCTCGTCTCGGGGGCGGCGACGCGCTTCCTCGCTGACAACCTGGCCCGCGACAGCCGGGTCGGCGCCGGCCGGCTGGCCGGATCTCGGATCCTGAGGCTGCTGCCGCCGCTGCTGTTCGCCATGTTCGTGATCGTGCCGCCGCAGAGCTATTACGAGATTGTCGAGGCCCTCGGCCGGCTGGCGCCGCAGGCCGACGCCTATCGCAACGCCTTCACCGCCGACTTCTGGGTTCGCTACGCCACGGCTTCGGGGAACTGGTGCGACGCCGACGGCTGCCTGATCACCCCGACCTGGAACCATATGTGGTTCGTGGCCTATCTGCTGGTCTACAGCCTGATCCTCGCTGGCCTGCTGGCGCTCACCTTCGGGCGGCTGCGCGGCCTCGGCGACCTGCTGGAGCGCGGCCTGAAGGGCTGGGGCCTGCTGATCTGGCCCATCGTCTTTCTGGCTGTGATCCGCTGGGATCTGGCCCTCCGGTTCGAGATCACCCACGATCTGGTCAACGACTGGTACAACCACGCCCTGTCGTTCAGCGCCTTCCTGTTCGGCTTCCTGACGGCCCGGTCCGAGGCCCTGCGCGAGGGCTTCATCCGCCTGCGCTGGCCGGCGCTGATCCTCGGCCTCGTCGCCTGGGCCGCCTGGGCCGGCTACGCTTGGGAATACCGCGCCGAGGACGCCCTGCCCGCCGACGCCCTGCGCCGGGTCATGCGGATCGTCTATGCGGCGGACCAATGGGCCTTCATCGTCGCCATCCTCGGCTTCGGTGCGAAACACCTGAACCGCGGCGGTCCCGTGCTGCGCTATCTAACAGTCGGGGTCTTCCCCTTCTACATCGTGCACCAGACGGTCATCGTCGTCGTCGGCCACCATCTGGCGCAGTTGCATCTGCCGCTGGCCGCGGAGGCGGGCATCCTGATCGCCGCCACCTTCGCCGCCTGCTTCCTCGCCTATGAACTCGCGCGCCGGCTGGGTTGGGCGGGCCTGCTGCTGGGCGTCCGCCCTCAGGCCGCGAACCGCCCGCCCCGCGCCGCATAGGCCTGGGTGCCGCGGGTGAAGATGGCGTCGGTCGGCAGGATGGCGTCTATGGCGATGTCCGCCGCGCCCTTCAGCCGCTCATAGATCGGGCCGAAATCCTGCAGCGTCTCGCGCTTCAGTTGTTCGATCGAGTCGATGACGAAATAGACCTGCTGGAAGTCGTCGATCCGGTAGAGGGTGCGCATCACCCGCTCGAGGTCGAATCCGAGGCGGTTGGGGGACGGATCCTCCTGCGAAAAGACGCTCTCTGTCGCCGAGGAAACGATCCCCGCCCCGTAGATGCGCAGGCCATCGGTGTCCTGCATCAGCCCGAACTCGACCGTGTACCAGTAGAGCCGGGCCAGGTTCTGCAGCACGCCCAGCGAGGCCGCGCGCTGCCCGCCCTTGCCGTAGGCCTCCATATAGGCGGCGAAATCGGGGTCAGTGAGCATCGGCACATGGCCGAAGACATCGTGGAAGATGTCCGGCTCCTGCAGATAGTCCAGCTGGTCCGGCTTGCGGATGAACTGGCCGGACGGAAAGCGGCGGTTGGCGAGGTGGTCGAAAAAGACCTCGTCCGGCACCAGTCCCGGCACGCAGACCACGGTCCAGCCGGTCAGGGCCTGCAGCTTGGGGTTCATCACCGCGAAATCGGGAATGCCGCCCGTGTTGAGGTCCAGCGCCGTCAGCCCCTTGAGAAAGACGTCGGCGGCGCGCCCGGGCAGGATCTTCATCTGACGGGCGTACAGTGTGTCCCAGGTCCGGTGCTCGACCTCGCTGTAGGCGGCCCAGTCCTGCGGAATGGTCCAGTCGGCGGCGGCGCCTTCGGGCGGCGCATCGAACACATGTTCGAAGTCGGACATGGACCTGCTCCTGCAACCTGCGGGCTCTGAAAGGCCCTTGCCGGCAATCTAGGCCGCTCGCGCGGTCCGCGCCAGCGCCGGTCTAGTGAATGGCGTGGGCCCGGGGCGCGTGGCGGCCGTTGGCGTCGACCGTGAACCAGCGGGTCTCGGCCTCCCGGGTCAGGGCTGAAAGCTCCGGGTCGTGCTCCAGCGCCGTCTCGGCCGCATAGGCGATGAAGCCGCCGTCCGGGCCGATGGCGAGCACCTGATAGAAGGGCTGGTCCGGCGCAACCTCACCCGTCTCGCCGGGCAGGCCGGCATAGGAGGCATCGATGTCGATCACCACGCCGCGAAAGGCGTCGTCGCGGTGACGGACGATCTGGCCGAGGCCGAATTTTGCGACAGTTTCCTGGGTCATGGCGCGACAATGGCTGACCCCACCTGAGCCTAATCCGCGTGACGTCGTTCATTTTCGCGACAGACACGCTTGGCGCGGACGATCACACAGTCCTAGAGTGTCCGGGACGGGCGCCGCTTCGGACCGCCCACCATGAAAGTTCGGCCCATGCCGGAGACCGACGGCGCGCCGCCACGGCGTGACGACCGGTCCCAGCCCCGCAGGTCTGACAGGCAGCGCGCCGCGAACGGCGCCGCCGGAGATCCAGGGGCGTCAGGTCGGGATGCGCCCCTGTATGGCGCGCTCGATCTCGGGACCAATAATTGCCGGTTGCTGATCGCAAAGCCGGCGCGGGACGGCTTTCGGGTCGTCGACTCCTTCAGTCGCATCGTCCGTCTGGGCGAGGGGCTGTCGCGCACGGGCCTTCTCGATGACGCCGCGATGGACCGGGCCTATGAGGCCCTGGCGCTGTGCGGTGAACGGGTCGCCAGGAAGGGGGTCGAATCCTCCCGGCTCATGGCCGTGGCCACCCAGGCCTGCCGACAGGCCGAGAACGGGCCGGCCTTCATTGAGCGGGTGCGGATCGGCACCGGCCTGAAACTGCGTATCATCGACCCCATCGAGGAGGCCCGGCTGGCCGTTCGGGGCTGTCTAAACCTGTTCGACCCTTCGGTGGAGGCGGTGCTGGTCGTTGATGTCGGCGGCGGCTCGACCGAGCTGAACTGGCTTTCCAAGCGCGGCGATTCCTTCGTGCTGGAGGGCTGGATGTCGGCGCCGGTGGGGGTCGTCACCCTGGCGGAGCGGCATCCCGAACCGGCTGGCGGCCTCGACGACTGGTACGAGGCCATGGTGGTCGACATGGGCGCCGCCATCGCGGACGCGCCGGTCGATCGGGCGCTACGCGACAAGTTCGTGAGCGGGCGCGCCCATATGGTCGGCACCTCGGGCGCCATCACCAGCCTGGCGGGCATCCACCTGGGCTTGCGCCGCTACCAGCGCAATCTGGTCGATGGCCTGTGGATGACCCGGGGCGACTGCGAGGCCGCCGCCGACACCCTGAAACGCCTCGGGGCGGAGGGACGCGCCGCCGAACCCTGTATCGGGCCCGACCGCGCCGATCTGGTGCTGGCCGGCGCCGCGATCATGGAGGCGGTGCAGCGCGCCTGGCCGTCGGAGCGCGTACGCGTCGCCGACCGCGGCCTGCGCGAGGGCCTTCTGCTGCAACAGATGCGCGAGGACAGGAAGCCGAACCGGCGTCGCCGTCGCGGCCGGTCCTAGTTGGTGACCTGAACCGGCAGGGTGATGTCACAGACCGAGAAGTCGGCGCCGCGCGAGACCCGCGTTTCGTCCACCATCGCCCGGAACCTCGGGGAGTCCGTGGCGAGCACCTGCACCGCCGGCCGTTCGCCCTCGGCGAGGTCGGCCGCGACACGCACCCGCGTCATCCGGTCGGGCTCGGCCGTGACCATCCCGTTGTCCCCGTCGCCAACACGCAGCGATCGCACGACATCGAGGCCCGACACCGTCATGCCCCAGATGGTGTAGCGCTTGTCCAGGGCCGGATAGGCCTGACGCATCAGGAAGAACTGGCTGTTCGCGGTGTCATTGCCTTCGTCGCGGGCCATGCCGGCCACGCCGGGGCAATACAGGCCCCAGCCGTGCACCTTGCCGTCGCCGGTGAGGGCGAAGGCGGCGTCGGGCTGGGTCTGGATCGGCAGGGAATGGAAGAAACCGATACGCGCTCCAGCCGGCTCGGCCACGGCGGCGAACGGCATGGTCGTGTCGCGTCGGAAGGTGAACTCGCCCTTCAGGTCGGGATAGGGGCTCTGGCCCTCGCCATTGCCCAGCGGATCGCCGGTCTGGGCCATGAACCAGTCGATGACCCGATGCCAGGGCACATTGTCGTAGAAGCCCCGGCGCGCCAGCAGCTTGATCCGCTCGACATGAAGCGGGGCGACCTCGGGCGTCAGTTCCACCAGAATGCGGCCGCGCGTCGTATCAATGACCAGCAGATTCTCGGCAGGCACCATGCGCCACTCGGGCAGTTCGACCGTCGTCGCGGCCGTAGGGGCCGGCGGCGGCGGACCGCCGACATCCTGGGCGAACGCTGGCGTTGCGATCAGGGCGACCACGGCCGTGAGGCCGGCGATGGCTTTCATTGCATTATCCCCCGGTGACTTCGGCGATCGGCTGAACGTCGCAAACGGTGAAACGCGCGCCACGCTCGGCCCGCACCTGCTCCACCATCGCGGTGAAGGCGGGGCTGGCGGGTGGTCGCACACGGACGACCGGACGCTGCGCTGCCGGCAGGGCGGCGGCGGTGCGAGCGCGGGTCATCAGATCCGGATCGACGACCTGTCCATTGGCCGCCTCGGATCCCGGTTTCAACGCCCGCACTACGTCGAGCCCGGCCACGACCCGACCGAAGGGCGTGTACAGACCGTTCAGACCCTCATTGGTCCCGGTCATGATGAAGAACTGGCTGTTGGCGCTGTGCGGATCCTGACCGCGCGCCATGCCCAGGACGCCGGGACAGAACAGGGCCTGGGCCGCGGTCTTGAAGTCGGCCGTGACCATCATCTGGGCGTCCGGCTGGGTGAAGACCGGCATGGATCCGACAAAACCCAGCAGACCGGCCTGACCCGTAGCGACACTGACGAAACCGAGGTCGCGCCCCCGGCGGAACTGAAACTCCCCTTCGAGGTCCGGCAGATCACTGCTGCCCTCTCCGGTGCCCAGGGGGTCGCCGGTCTGGGCCATGAAGTCCGTGAGCACACGGTGAAATTTCAGCCCGTCAAAGAAGCCCTGGTCGGACAGCGTGCGGATACGCTCGACCGACAGGGGCGCCATGCGCGGTTCCAGCTCGATCAGGATGCGGCCCTTCGCC
Source organism: Brevundimonas sp. UBA2416 (assembly GCF_002343105.1). Lineage (NCBI taxonomy): Bacteria > Pseudomonadati > Pseudomonadota > Alphaproteobacteria > Caulobacterales > Caulobacteraceae > Brevundimonas > Brevundimonas sp. UBA2416. The sequence goes on along the minus strand of NZ_DDRM01000019.1, from coordinate 2,048 downwards.
GTGTCGATGATCAGCAGGTTCTCGGGCGCGATGGTGCGCCACTCGGGGGCCGCCGTCTGGGCGGCGACCGGGCCGGACGCGGCGAGTAGCGCCATGGAAAGCGCGCCGGCGATTGCGATCTTGAAGCTCATTCTAACCCTTGACCTTGGCCCGCACCATTTCAGCGACGGCGGGGCTGACGAAACTGTCGATCGCGCCGTCCAGGCGGGCGATCTCCTTGACCAGACGCGAGGCGATGGCCTGGTGCCGCGGATCGGCCATCAGGAAGACCGTCTCGATGTCGGCATTGAGGCGCTGGTTCATCGCCGTCATCTGGAATTCGTATTCGAAGTCGGCAACCGCGCGCAGACCGCGCACGATGATGCCGGCGTCCAGTTCCTCGGCGAAATGCATCAGGAGGCTGGAGAATGGCCGGACCTCGACCCGGTCGCCCAGATGGGCCACCTCGGCGCGGACCATGGCCACCCGCTGGTCCGTGGCGAACATCGGGCCCTTCTCGTCATTGCGAGCCACGCCGATGACCAGACGGTCGACCAGCTTCACCGCACGGCCAATGATGTCCATATGCCCGTTGGTGACGGGATCGAATGTGCCCGGATACAGGCCGATGCGCATCGCTTTCCTCCCCGCGTCCCAAAGGGTTTAGCAGGCGCCAAACCGCTGGCCTAGAGTGACTGGACCGGGTTCGAGGCCCATGCGTCCTGAAGGCGCCCGATCACGCCGGATGGCGTCTTGAAGACACGATCGCCGATAGACGCGATGGCGCAGGCCGGCGTGGCGCTGTTGCACAGGAAGGCGGCGTCGAACCGGGCGAGATCGTCGGCAAGGACCCGCTCCGTGCGGCCCGTCAGCCCGACACAGGCAAGGCCGCGCTGCACCAGCGCCTGCGCCACCCCGGCCAACATCGGCGCCTGCGGCCAGATGATGTCGTCGCCGCTGACGAATCCGATGTTCCAGAGACTGCCCTCCGAGACCCTTCCCCCTTCGTCCACGAACAGGGCGTCGTCGAAGCCGGCGGCGCGGGCGACGCGACGGGCCCGGATCAGGCCGAAGGTGGCGACGTGCTTCAGGTGCGGCGCTTCGCGGCCATAGGTCTGGAGTTGCAGGCGCGGCGAGTCGGAGAAGGGCGGAGGCGGCGGCGACAGGGCGATCATCACCCTCGGCGCACCGTGCCAGTCCGGCGTCCGGGGGCTGATGTCCGGCGAGAACAGGCTGACCCGCAACCAGCAGGCGTCGCGGCCCGCCACAGCCTTGCACATCAGGCCACGCAACCGATCCGCGCCGACCGGTTCGCCGAACAGTTCGACAGCCTCGGCTTCGAGCCGGGCCAGATGCAGGTCGAGCCCCCGCACGCCGCCCTGCTCCACCCGGAAAGAGGTGTAGCCGCCATAGTTGACCAGGGCGACGTGGGCGAGATCCTCCGCCGTGGCGGGTTGACCATCAACGTGCAGCTCAAGCGCAGCGGACATGATAACCCCGCTCATCCCGGCGAAAGCCGGGACCCAGTGCTTTGGGCGTTCCGGTGTCGCTGTTTCCCGCTGACATCAATCCCATCCAGCCTGCCTTGCAAAAGAACTGGGTCCCGGCTTTCGCCGGGA